>PBTE01000040.1 GCA_002726515.1 Planctomycetaceae bacterium
CCCGAATCAGCACTGTTCTCCCCCTCGTTGTTTTCCTCCTGAGGAACGCGAACGATTGCCGCCAACATGTCGCCCTTGTCCAATCTCATGATGCGGACACCTTGCGTATTGCGGCCAATTTGGCTGATCTCCCGAGCAGCCATGCGCTGAATCTTACCCCTGGCCGTCATCATGATCACTTCGTCGGCGTCGGCCACAGGCGCAATGCCGATCACGCGCCCGTTACGGGCGGTCGTCTTGATGTCACGCAGGCCCTTACCCCCACGCCGTTGAGTCCGGTACCGACTGGTGGAAGAAGCACTCTCTTCTTCCGATTCGTCGCCCTCACCCATGGCCAACGAACTGAGACCGAAGTTTGTGCGTTTGGCATAACCGTTTTGGCACGTGGTTAAGAGTGTCGTTTGAGAATCGGCGACAACCATTCCCACCAGTTGATCGTCGGCGTCCAAGGCAATGCCTTTGACACCCGAGGTGTTACGTCCCATCGGCCGCGCATCGGCTTCACTGAAACGAATCGCCATTCCTTTCGACGTTGCCAACACCACTTCATCACCGGGCTTGGTGATCACAATATCGACGAGCTCGTCATCCTCCTTCAGCTTGATTGCGATGATGCCGCCTTGTCGCGGTCGGCTGTATTGTTCAAGCGAAGTTTTCTTGACGAGCCCCTTGCGGGTGGCCATCATCAGAAAATGGCCCGGAAGGTCAAAGTCGCGAATTGCGCGGCAGTCCTCGATCCTTTCCCCCTCGGCCAGATTCAACAGGTTGACCACAGCGCGTCCGCGACTCTCTCGGCTCAGCTGCGGTAGATCGTACACTTTTTGCCAGTGGACCTTGCCCCGATTGGTGAAAAACAACAGGTAGGCGTGGGTACTGGCGACGAACAAATGTTCGATCGGATCCTCATCTTCAGTTTTAGCGCCTTTCAAGCCCTTTCCGCCACGTCGCTGAGCCCGGTAGACGCTGGTCGGAGTTCGCTTGATATAACCCCGATGACTGATGGAAACCACCATCGTCTCTTCCGTGATGAGGTCTTCCATGTCGATCGAACCGATCTCTTCACCACTCACCTCGGTACGGCGCGCGTTCGCGTGTTTTCGCTTGATTTCCGCCAAATCATCCTTGATGATTTCCAGGATATTTTTTTCGTCAGACAGTATGCGCTGGTACTCGGTGATCTCTTCGAGTAACTGGCGGTGCTCGCCGCCAAGTTTCTCCTGTTCCAGATTTACCAACTGTCCCAGCGTCATGCGAAGAATGGCGTCAGCCTGAACTGCCGTCAGTGCATACCCCTCGCCTGTACCATGTTCCTCCTGGAACAAGTTGAACCCGTCCTCCCCCAGGGCTCGCTGCAACATGCTGGCGGGGCATTCCACTTGGACCAAACGGGATTTGGCTTCCACCTGGGTTTGGGACGAGCGAATAATCTGAATAATTTCATCAATGTTTGCCAAGGCGAGCAGCAAGCCTTCCACGGTATGCTTTCGTCGCCGGGCCTTGGCAAGCAGGAACTGGGCGCGCCTCCGGATGACGACCGTCCGATGACGGATGAATTCTTCCATCATTTCCTTGATGGACATCAGCCGCGGTTTTCCGTCGACCAGAGCCAGCAGAATGATAGAGAAGGTGTCTTGCAGTGGCGAAAATCGGTACAGCTGGTTCAAGACAACTTCCGGATCCGCATCCCGCTTGATATCAATTAACAATCGTACCGGTTCTTTGAGGTCGCTCTCGTTGGTGATATTTGAGATACCTTTAACCCGGCCTCCGTTGACCAGCGCCGCAATCCGCTCTTCGACGCGATCCCGTACCTGGAGATAGGGGATTTCGGTTACCACGATGCGATAACGGCCTTTCTTATGTTCTTCGATCTTGGCACGGGCACGCACCACGATATTAGCACGACCCGTATGGTAGCCCTGGCGAATTCCAGTCCGCCCGCAAATCACACCACCGGTCGGAAAATCCGGCCCGGGAAGAACTTCCATTAATTCGTCGATGGACAAGTCAGGGTTGTCGATCAGCTGAACCAGCGCGTCGCAAACCTCGCCCACATTATGAGGCGGAATGGAAGTCGCCATTCCCACGGCGATGCCATTGGCTCCGTTGACAATTAAGTTGGGAAAACGGGAAGGGAGTACCGTGGGTTCGGTCCGGCTTTCGTCATAAGTGGGAACGAAGTCAACCGTGTCCAACTTCAGATCATCAAGCATCATCGCCGAGATGGGTGACAGTCGTGCTTCGGTATACCGCATCGCCGCCGGGGGGAGCCCGGCAATCGAACCAAAGTTTCCCTGCTTATCCACCAAAACATGCCGCATGTTCCAATCCTGGGCCATGCGAACCAGGGTTGGATAGATGACACTTTCACCGTGCGGATGGTAATTTCCACTGGTGTCACCCGAAATCTTCGCGCATTTAACACGAGAGGAGTTGGCACCCAAGTTCAAGTCATTCATAGCGACTAGAATCCGTCGCTGAGAAGGCTTGAGACCGTCACGAACGTCCGGCAAGGCACGGCTGACGATGACACTCATCGCATACGTCAAATAGCTCTCTTTGAGCTCCTGTTCGATTGGCTGATCGATCAGGCGAGTACCACCATCACCGTTTTCTTCTGGTAATTCTGACCCTGCTGGATCGTCCGGGCCTGTAGAATCCGTGGACAAGAGTGAACCCTCTCGGTGCTAAGAACAACCCTCCCTGTCGGGCACCCCGCGCATCGTTGTCAGCAGATGCGATTGGGGGGGAAAGGGCGCCAAATCAAACCCGTAATCTACCATTTCTGCCCACAACCAACAACCGCGAGCAGCTTGGTTCGGTGGGCTGGGCGGAGCAACACTCCCGCGCCAAAGAGGAACACACCGACCCTCCAATTCAAGCCAGAAAAGAGGCCGTCAAGTGACGCCTGGCAGAAATTCCTTTTCCCCTCATGTCCTGTTCCCTGCCGACCAAAAATACTGACGTTGGCGCAGCTGAAACCGATAAGCAGTTGAGCAGAAGCGGGCTCTTCGAACCGCAAATCACACTTGCTGCCGGAGCGGACTGTGCCGCTTATGGCGCGAGTCTGGCCGACACTGCGACCCTAGGCCCGGGTTGGCAGATTCCAACCTTGAGCTTCCATTCGCGGTACATCGCCGCTTGGCTGCAGCATTTCGACTTGACCTAGCCGGGGTGTGGTCCACGGCGGCCAAGGGCCATATCTTCCGAGCTCAACATACAGAAGAATACAAGCCGTAATAATGGCTATCAGAGAAAGCAGAAGCATCACGGTGTAGACGTTGGACCGTGGAATTTGAGCTACGGCACTGCGGGAAGTTTCAGACTTTGGTGAAGACACGATCACCTCTTCGAATTCGACCTTTTCTCAGTTCAGGTATGATCTCGCCCACAGCGCGATCAGGAAACGATTCCACAATAATGATACGGCCAAGGTACCGATTACCACGCGACACATCCAGCTGATGTCCTTTGCGAAGACCGTCGTGCAGGCCAACAGAAATTTCGACCATGTCGCTGGATCCAACCTTCACAACCTCGCCTTCGAGGCGCGGGGGAATATCAATCACTGGATCAAATTCACTCAGATCATTTTTGCCAAGCACTGCCGTCATTCTTGCCACCTGAGCCGCCAACTGCTTCTCGCGCTGCTCCAGCAGCTTGATGGCACTCTCCGCTTGATTCAACAAATCGGTCTTTTTTACCACGTCCTGGAACTGGGAGTCCCGATCACGTTGCGTTGACAGAATTTCGGCCCGCAGCTTTTCGACTTCCTCCTTGAGTCGTTGCAAATTAGTCTGGGCCGTATCGAGCGCTGTGGTTGCGTTACGTTGCTGGAGGACCAGATCGGCGTTCCGCTGCGCAAGTTGTGTCCGTGCGGTAATTAACTCCTGGCGCTGTGTTTCCAGGCCGGACAATGCCTGACGGCGTGAAGCCCGTTCCATTGCCAGCTTTTTGCGGGTCTGATCGAGTTGGGATTGTTTCTCGTCCCTTTCTCGTCTTTCATCCGTTAACCGCTTTTCCAGTCCTGTAGCAGGATCTTTGATCTCATCGCGCCAATTCCGATGCGTCGCATACACAGCGACTGCAAATCCCATGAAAAGAATGCTCATCACAAAGATGAGAACGGTGAGAATCTTACCCAGAAGTGTCATCGTTTCTGTTCCCTATTTCTGGACAACCGAGCATCTCAACAGCCAACCGACTATCTCCACATCCGATCGTTATCTGATCCCGGAGTTAGCAAGATAGGATGAGTGGGTCTCTCAGTATTTGATCCTGGTCGTGCGATACGTTCTCAGAGAAAGAAGCAAAAAATTTCAATACCCTCTTTCAGTATAATTTCGGCCGTTTTCCGATGTCAATGAAAGCCCCAGAATCCTTCTTGTTAGACAGGAAAATGGCCTTCAGGCCGGATTATGTGGATTCTGTGGGCAGAAAGGACAGCAAACAGCGAAAAATGAAGGCCGCGAGGCCCGGGGTTCACAGGCCGGCAAAAGAGACTCCGGGGGGAAATCTGCTCCACCGGGAACCAGGACGGCGCTAGGTATCGTGCCAACTTTGCCCGCTGCCCACACGGCGAAGCAGCGGTGGAAACAGCGACAACATTACCAGCCCACAGAAGAGCAGGCACGTGCCAGCCAGCAGGTCGCCCAAGTACTGATAGGGGCTGCCAAACCTGGCAACCGGCTGATTGGCCGACGGATGAAGATCCGCTACCAGTACATCCGTGGCTCGACGAGGTCCGCGGGTGATCACGCGTCCCTCTGGATCAATCCACGCTGAAAATCCCGTGTTGGCTGCAATCAGCAGTGGCAGACGGTTTTCAATTGCGCGAAACACTCCGCAAACCAGATGCAGGTCCAGTTCGCTCGATCCCCGGAACCAACCATCGTTGGTCAAGTTCACCAAGGCATCGGGAACCCTCCCCTGCCGTCGTAGCTCGACCACCTGCCTGCGAATCAAATGTGGAACGGTCGTCTCGAAACAGATACTGGGTGCCAGCCGAAGTCCTTCCACTTCAAAGATATTTGGTTCTTCTCCCGGGGTTAATCCACCGGCCATCGGTGTCAGGTTGTAGAGCCAGGGAAAAATGTCCCCCAATGGAACGTATTCTCCAAACATGACCGGGTGCATTTTGTGGTAACGATCGATGATGGTACCTGCCGGATCGATCAATAGGGACGTGTTGAAACGGTGGAGCTTGTCGCGCCACTGAACCGTCTCCGAACAAAGAATGAAACAAGGTGGTTTCCCATCGGACTTTTCCGGCAGCGTCGACAAAACAGCTCGATGGCTTGCCAGAAAATTGTCGATCTGCTGCTGAACATGGTCCGCATTCTGGGCCACCCACGCCCTGAAATCAGGAGGAAACACAACGTCATCAGCCAAGGACATGATCGGCACATCAAACGTGCACATCGATTCGGGCCAAACAATGACATCCAAATCCGGGTGTTCCACCAGGGCTTCTCGCGAGAGTTCCAAATAATGGTCCAGCGTTTCCTCGCGTTGGTCGTGACTGAAGCTAACGTCGATGGAACCCTGAACCAGTGCGATCCGTGTACTGCGGGAGTTGGCCGTCTCGGGCACAGCCTGATTCAGGCGCTGCCGCCCGTAACCTAAAACACACACCAGGATGAGTACGGCCACTGCCAATGGCCAGCGCTGGGCGGGCAAGTCCGGCCGCGGCAAGGCCACCGCCAGACTCGCGGCGATAAACATCACGAGGCAACTGACCGCGTAAGCACCTCCCACATCGGCAATCTGAATCACTGTGTTCCACGAAGTTTGCGTGTGACCCAGAAGCGCCAGTGAAAAGCCCGTCAAAAAGTGGCCGCGGAACAGTTCCAGACCTGTCCAGACAAGGGGCACCGCAATCACGGTATGGATCCCTGCCTGATGCACGGCTGCCCGCGAAAGGCCAATAAACAGGGGCACATAACAGGCCAGATAGCCAGCCAGAGCAAACCATCCAAAAAAGGCTGACCAATGGGGTAAACGAACCCAATGAAGAATCAACAGCCAATGAATCAGTCCCACACACCAGAGAACCAAGTAAGGACGAGCCCCCGGCAGGCGTTTTCGACGGACCAGCAGCACCCAGGCCACCGGCGCCAGCCAAGCACAAGGCCACCAGGCGCATGGTGGAAAGGCAACCCACAACAACAGGCCGCCGATCATTCCCCATGTAAAAGTGGCATATCCGTTTGCCATGTTTTAAATCACCAGGCCGTCAACCCACTGACCGGCTCCCAGGGTGTAGTCGCCGGCTGGGAGGACTAACAAGCAGTTGCAAGCCGTCAAACTGCGCAAGTCAGCGGATCCCCGCCAAGCGAGTGGTTTGGCTGTTGCAGGCTGGTCATCCACAGATTCTTCCCAGGCAGCAGGATAGTAGGTAGGACGGGACCCCCGATGGGTGTGTTCGCAGGCCAAACGGAAGCGTCGCCTGCCTGCTGAGGAAGCTGTCCGGCCAGCCAGCCGGTCGAGCGCCGGGCGCACAAACAACTCGAAACAGACAAAGCCACTCACGGGATTTCCGGGCAGCCCGAAAACAAGGGTCTGGCCCTGCTGCGAAACAACTCCAAACCAGAGAGGCTTTCCGGGCTTCAGGTTGACTTTGTGAAAGACCTGCTCGACACCGGCTGCTTCCAGAACGCCCGGTACCAGGTCCAGAACTCCGGCAGAAACCCCTCCCGAAAGAATCAGGACATCCGAGCGGAGACCTTCGGTGACAAGCTGGGCCAGAATGTCACGATCATCCCGCCCGATTCCCAAATCAACAGCACTCGCAGTGGCGCTGCGAGCCAATGCTGTCAGCATGGGGCCATTGCTGTTGCGTATCTGTCCGGACTTAGGCCGATGATCGCTGGGGACTAGCTCATTGCCCGTGGCGAGGATGGCGACTCGGGGGACTTCCTGAACAAAAACCTGCGAGCGACCAATTTCTGATAACAGGCCCACTTCAAGGGGCCGAATGGTCGCACCCGCCTCCAATACCGTGTCACCCTGGCGAAGCGACGTTCCGCGCCGCATGATGTTACTTCCTACTGTCAAACTCGAACGCCGAATCAGCACCGCTTCCGCACCTCTGGCCTCGGTCTCTTCCAGCATCACCACCGCGTCTGCACCTTCTGGTATGGCAGCGCCTGTCATGATACGGACTACGGAATCTTTCGTCACTTTACAAGTGGGCGTCTCGCCAGCGGTGACTTCTTCCAAAACCTTGAACAAAGCGTTAGCTCTTCCCAGATCACTCGTCCTCAACGCGTAACCATCGACGAGGGATTTGTCGTGCGGGGGTGAATCGATGTCACTGGTGACATCAGCGGCCAGTGTGCGCCCGAGCACGGCACTCAAGTCCAGCGACGTGACCGGAAGTGGAAAAGTGTGGTCCAGCACATGCTTCAATGCCTCGTCAACAGAGATCATTGCTCGCCACCGAGTTAGTTGCCATCCGTGGAACACCGGATGTGAAGAAAACGCTCGAGCAATTTCGGACCAACACCGGTCAGAAAGCTCTCCGGATGAAATTGCAGACCGATGAGTGAATATTCCAGATGGCGAATGCCCATGATCTCACGAGAGCCATCCGGAGCCAGACACCATGCATTCACCACAAAACGTTCGCTTAGTGTGTCCGGCTGAATCACCAGGCTATGGTATCTCGTCGCAGTGAAAGGGTTGGGAAGTCCTTGAAACAGTCCCGTACCATCATGATGGATTTCGTCCGTTTTGCCATGCATCAGGCGTTTGGCGCGGACAATCGTACCCCCCGTTGCCTGACCAATGGATTGGTGTCCCAGGCAAACGCCCAGAATCGGCATCTGCCCCGCAAATCGTTGCACACAAGCTACCGAAATACCAGCTTCGCTTGGTGTGCAAGGGCCTGGCGAGATGATCAGGTGGGAGGGTTGTTTCGCCTGAATTTCATCCAGTGTGATCTGGTCGTTGCGGTAGACCCGAATCTCCACGCCAGGATCGATCTCGCCAAGCCGCTGGACGAGGTTGTAAGTAAACGAATCGTAATTATCGATCACCAGGACCATGTCCGAAAACCAATGAAGGAAAACGATTGAAATGGACGTCCGTCGAGTTTAATGCCCATCGATCGAAATGACCAGTTGGACGGCACCAGTTTGTCATGGAGCATCAGCATAAGGAGGTTGATAAGAATGACTTATCCGTTTTGACGGTGGTGGGTCCGGCAAGCAACCGTCGTGCCTGTCGGAAAATGGCAAAACTGCCGGTGGGCCGCACCGGAGTCATTTTGATAGCTCCTGAGTCGCTCGGTGCGTCTGCCAATGAGGATTCCCTCGTGGTCTCCCTCCCGACCTGCAAACATATCAACGACTTCATTGCGAAGAACGATCCGTGACTCACTATTGCCGGAGGAACGGAGAGTTTCAAGGTCGGGGTCTTTGTTTCCCAGGCGTAGCGGGCCTGGCAGTCTTTGCTGGCAATGCATTCTCCCAAACTTCATGAGCCTCAACTTGTTATTGCAGCATTTTACGTGATGACTTATGACCTGTTCCTTCACGAGCAGCGGCGTGGTGCCAGTTTTTACCCCGAACCCTAAAACACCGGGGATTATCTAACCTGAACACTGCCGAGAGCCGATGATGTTCCGCGTGTACCAGCAGGAAGGGCCCCATCAAAGCTAGCGAACGTGGTTTTCATCAGCTGCCGGGTTGAGAATGATCCCCAGCGAAACGACTTCAACTTCTGACAAACTCAGAGTGTCCGGTTTTGATTCCCAGAAGTCAAACCCGCGACGACGGTTCCTGCGATTCGACGCACCCGAACCAAACCGACAAACCGAATCTATCCAACGCTTTTCTCCATCGCCAGCCTGGCGCAATGCTTCCGTTAAAAGAATCGGTGATCTCCTGATCTGCTGTCTGGCTTTTGCATTGTTTGCCCTACCGATGCTGATTCTGGCCTTGTTGATCAAACTAACCAGTCGTGGTCCCGTTTTTTACAGCCAGGAAAGGATTGGACTGAGCGGTACCACTTTCACCATGTGGAAATTTCGATCCATGGTCGTGACTGCCGAGGAAAAGACGGGTCCTGTATGGGCTACCAGGAACGATTGCCGACGAACATGGCTGGGAACAAAGATGCGCAGGACAGGATTGGACGAACTGCCACAGCTGTTCAACGTCTTGCGGGGCGAAATGAGTATTGTGGGACCTAGGCCGGAACGGCCTTATTTCGTGGAAAGGTTCTCTCGGCAACTGGCTTACTATGACTGCCGACACTTGGTCAAACCCGGGATCACTGGTTGGGCACAGGTGAATCGTTGTCGGGGCAACACTTCGATCGAGGATCGATTGGTCTGCGATTTGGAGTATGTTCAGCACCAGTCCGTCGCCATGGACCTGCAAATTCTACTGGTGACACCGTTCGCCATCTGGACGGATTCGAATGGTCACTAGTCGACAAAGACTCGTTCTTGAGTGCTGCGACAAGTTTAGTGGAGTGACGTTCAAAAAGAAGAACGGTCACCGGCAACAAAAGAAGGCGAGCCCCTGGCTCTACTGGCTGATCAAAAACAGTATCAAAGGTCGGGTTGATTTTGGTTGACGTCGTGCAAACGCCTGCTCGAGAAGTGGTTCCTGATAACACTTCAACCGTCTGCAGAACCTGGACGGAGTGGCTTCTGAGCGATGCCAGTGCTCAGTGCATGCAGCTCAATTACGCCGTGGCTTATCTTTTCCTCCTTCCCTTGGACCACATGCTGCGGGACCTCGCCTGGATCCTGCTGGCGGCCTGCGCGATCGTCCGTTTGCGAGTTACATGGCGTGGTTATAGGTGCCTGGCATGCGACCCCCTGATTGTGGTTCTTGGCCTATGGAGTTTGTGGCATGGTATTTCGATTTTGTGGAGCCCTCATTGGTCATGGGGTGTTGACGAATGGACTTCCTATCGGACTCTCTTGCTCCCGTTCCTGTTGTGGCCCATCCGGCGACAGGCTGATCTGCTCGTGGCCGGATTGCTGGCCGGAATTTTCCTGGCCAACGCCGTGCAATTGATTCAGTATTTACATTGGTTCGGAATGACACCCAACTTTGAGGGTCGTCTGCACGGCTTGTTGCATCCGACACAGACAGGGGTGTTCTGCCTGGCGGCCATCAGTTGGCATACTGTCGGGCTGATTCAATTTCGATCCATTCGTCGGTCTCACTTGTTACTGTCCTGCCTCGGTTTGTGTGCTGCGATAGCGGGCCTGATTTCCACAGGTAGCCGAGGACCCTGGATTGGCGGAATTTGTTCGCTTTCCCTCGGATTGTTACTGATCACCTGGTGCCGTCCTTGCAGCAGAAAAAGTGTGTTGACTGTGACCGCCATCATCCTGCTCAGTCTTGCCGCGACGTGGCCCTGGTGCGGGCCGTTGGTGTCGCTGCGACTGGAGAATGTGAGGAAAGATCTCCAACGCATGGCAGCGCGGGACTTTACCACCGATAACGGTCGCCGACTCGCGTTTTGGGAAACCGCCTGCAAGGTTTTTGTGAGGCAACCCCTCCTTGGGACCGGAGCCGGTGGGTTTTCGCAGGAGATCGATTTAGACAAAGTGGGTTACGACCGCAGGGAACATAGTCACGCACATTCCACCTATCTACACGAGTTGGCGTCGAAGGGCGCACCGGGAGCATTTCTTTTGCTGGCCAGTTTGGGACTTTGCATGAAGTACTGTCTCACGAATTCCTCCCGTTGGTTCTACGGAATGGGTACGCCCATGGTGCTGGGCGGATGGGCAGTGAGTGGCACCTTTGACACCTTTCAATTAAGTGCCACAACTTTTGGTTTGTTCAGTTTCATCGCCACCTTGGCCCTTTCCATGCAGTTGCCCGGCGAGCGTCAGCAGTCTTTGATGACCTGACTGGCCGGGACGTGGCGAACCAAAATCTGCATTCTTATCCCTCGCCAAACCAGTGGGTTTGTGCGATCCGAGAGATTTTTTGAGGGAAATTTTGTGTCGCCTCCCAGCCGCACCGGACGGCAGCGAGAGGCCCCATATTGGCGATCTACTGCAGGGATCCAACGGCCGGGGCTGCCGATCGGTCCGGACCACCTTCACCGAAACATGCCGCCGCAAGTCGTTCAGAACCGTCCCCTCCGAAAGAGGGTGGAAATTCAACGCCCTGCACTGAGAAATTAGGCCGCCACAGTCCGGCGATTGTCAGCTATTCTCCATATTTCGCCGGAATTATAGGCACCAAGCGTTCAGCCATCACAACGGGTTTCCTCAGCCGAGCACCACCCTTTGGCGATGTCTTCTTATCCCTCTTGCCCAGGTTAAAATCTCGCCGCACTTACAGAATTGACAACCCGGGCACGCACCGACTCGGTCTTCGTCCAACCCCATCTTCCGGCCAAAAAACGGTACGGTGTTGGCGATAAAATCGTCCATCGACCAACATTCACCTCGGTTGTCTCATTTTTTGGACAAATTTTATGCTGCTATCTTGACCATATTTTTCACCTTGTTAAAAATAACTCCTGTTTGAAGTGTAACGCTGAACCTGCAAAGAATAGCCCATTTCAGTTGCCGGTCGACGCCTTCACGGGGTGGCCAGCAAAATCTGCTTAGTACGGGAATAACGACGGCAGCTGTTTTCGGGGGATGGAAGGTGCGGTTTAACTCTTTGTGCCGTTGGATTTCGTTTGTGAAAACTTGAAGCGGTGTGCCTGGAGTTTGCTGACTGCCACTAGAAATCCCCAAAAGAATTGTTTCTGGAATGGGAAAGTCGTTGCTCGTATTTGGCCCGTTTCATTCTCGAGGATGGAACTAAACAGAAGAGTGGAACATGGCTAAAGTATCATCTGCTGATGACTACAAACTAAGTAGTAGTTTTGAAGAACTTCGAAGAACCCTCTCGGCCCACAAATTCACCGATCGCCTGGAAAAACCGCTGGCTTACTGGGCACTTCCAAATGATCGTCGCCTGCCCTTAGCGTTTCTCGGTCGCACCCTCGGGAACCTGCTTGAAACCCCGTACACGGAACTGACCTCAACAGCCGGTATCGGTCAGAAAAAGATCAGTTCACTGGTCAAGCTGTTGCACCGAGCTACCCGTGACGAACCGCCGGCCGTTCCGTTCGGAATTGATAATTTCTCGGCGGCAGCCGAGACAGAAGGTGATGGTCAACATATCAAAACGAGGAATTTCGATCCTTCACTGGTTTCGGAAGCTCTCTGGTCTCAATGGCGCGAAACGATTTGTACCAATGGAGTCGGCGACGAAAAACTCGGTCGTCTAGCTCCCACCTTACAAGCCTTACCGACCGTCATTTGGAACACGCCGCTGAATGAATACGTAAACTACTCGGTAACTGAAATTCGCCAACTCAAAACACATGGCGAAAAACGAGTGCGGGTAGTGTTGGAAGTATTTTATCTAGTTCACGAGCTCATTACTTCCGCCGATCAACAGCACTTGGATGTGCGGCTGGTCCCGAAATTTATTCCACCTATCGAAGATTGGATTGACTCCGTGTTGGAATATCGGCTGGTTCCTACAACGGACGAGGTGAACAAGCGTTTGGCCCAACCCCTGCTCGCCCAAATCGAAACCGATGCAGGAGCCACCGTGGCTCAACTTGCCTCCGATCGACTTGGAATCGACGCGGCTCCATGCAGCGTCCGTATGCAATCCCGCAAGATGGGAGTCACTCGTGCTCGTGTCTATCAACTGCTGGACGACTGCAGCAAGATCATGGCCGTGCGCTGGATAGACGGTGAAAAACACTTGTCCAAACTTGCCACCCTCTTTCAAGAGATAGGAAGCGGCAACGAAGATCTACGGCTGTTTCACGCGGTAGGCGAGTTGTTTTATCCGAGCAAGTACACATCGCTTCAGGATGAGAGCAGACAAGAATAGAGACGGAAACTGGGACGCCGAAGTGATAAACCACGTCCCAGTCAAACGGGTCTTCTGACAAACCGCAACTTAGTTCAGGTTTTCGCATACCAAGGGGGTGGCTCTTTCTATTGGACGAGTCACCCTTTTTTTGCCGAGAGACGGCTTTTCCACCGGTCTAGTAGGACGCGCACCAATAAGAAGCATTTTGGGAATGCCGGCCGGTTTGATGGTTGGAAGGCTCCAGGTTTTGCGAAACTGGAGTCTGTTCTACCAATCCCTGATGTTCCGCTTTTTCAACCACATGAAGTGTCCGGCGTCCGTTTCAGACAAAAGCCGGCCAGAAATTTGGCCTCCCGGCGAATGACAGTTTTTGGGAAACCGCTAGCATGCCCTCCCCATGCGGCCGATTCTGCAGGTGACAAGAATGTGGTACCCTGGCCAACGTTCTCTGCTGTAGGCAATTTCCCTGAGAGCTGACGATGTCCGCACCAGCTGCCCGTTATTTTGTGTTTGATATCGAAAGCGTTGCGGATGGTGCGCTGGTTTCTAAATCACGTTATCCGGATGAGGAACTTGACCCCGCGGAGGCAGTCACCCGTTTTCGGGAGGAGCGGTTGAAGCAAACCGATAGCGACTTTATCCCTTATACCTATCAGCTGCCTATTTCCGTGGCGGTTGGAAAAGTATCTGCTGACTATTGTCTCACGGAACTCGTTGTGCTCGATGAACCCCATTTTCGTCCGCACGTAATCACTAAAGATTTCTGGCGCGGCTGGGAAGCTTATCAGCAACCAACCCTGGTCAGTTTCAATGGTCGCACGTTCGACATACCGCTGCTCGAACTAGCTGCCTTTCGTTACGGAGTTGGTATTCCAGCCTGGATTGCCGAGGGTGCCAGGCCGTACGAATCACCTCGCAATCGATACAATGCGGTCGCGCACTTGGACCTCCAAGAGATGCTGACCAATTTCGGAGCTACTCGCTTCAATGGTGGTTTAAATCTGGCCGCCAATATCCTCGGCAAGCCGGGAAAAATGACCATTCATGGCGACATGGTTCAGGACATGTACGAGGAAGGTCAATTGGATGAAATCAACGATTACTGTCGTTGTGATGTGCTGGACACGTATTTCATTTTCCTTCGATCGCGCGTATTGGCGGGCAAGATCACCCTGGAGCGGGAACAAGAGATTGTCATGGAAGTCAAAGATTGGCTGACAGGAGAAGCTGAAAAAGTCAAAGCTTACCAGACTTATTTGGCCAGCTGGCAAGATTGGTGGAATCCGTGGACAGGGTCCGCTTGACTGTCTGTATCGTTGGCTGCGGGCGGAGTCTTCTGAAAGGGTGTGGACTCCGTTGGAGCTCTCGAAACCGCGTCGACTGATCGAGTGTCGACGCGTCCGTCATAATCGCTTCAACCATCATCAAATAAGCCAATCTCGAGGCGGCATACTGTAGCTGTTGGAGTCTGGAAGTCGATAAAGGTAAGGCGGACTCGTGACGCGACAGAACGTATCGCTTGTGACTGAATACGATCTCGTGGCCAATCGACTTGACTAAGTCAAAAAGGACGGTGGATATGTGGCGCGCTTTTTTCCTCGCGATTGGTGTTTGTTTGTTGATCCTGGGGGGAGAGTTCATGCTGGTAGACCGGGTCGTATTGCACCAGGCGCCAAAAGCCGGAAGTGCAATCGGGACCATGGCAATCCTCACGGATACCGAGGCCGGCGATGGTAAAACTTATTCGCCACCTGACTGGACACCGTGGAGCCTGTTTTCGGCAGGTGCCGTTGTGGTAATTTACTCGTTTACCATCCCCAAACGGGTAAAAGATTAGCGGCCAGCTAGTGCCAATCGAAACGGAATTTGATGTTCGACCCGATACCAGGCGCCTGCAGAGCGGGCTATTGGTAAAGTAAGTCGCTCGCCCTTTTTCGAAACTCCGTCACGTCAAGTCGATTCCAACACGCGGGTGCCGGGCAACGGCCTGATGGACCCGGCGGGTACGAGGTGCTCATTCGGATCCCTGGAAGGAGCTGATGTACTCGCGCACATGTTCGCGGTGAGATTTCGGCAATCGCTTTCCGATGAGTGGATCGCCCTGATGACTTTTAAAGGATTCAAACTGGCGTTTTATTTCTATTTTTGTGTTGCCCGCTCTGTTGGGTCCTGACACCTCTCCGACAGCGATGGCTTTGCCACCCTGCGGCCTGGCTTGCACCTTCGAGTCATAGAAACCTGTGTTGGTTTCTTCTTCCGGACGCGACCCTTGTCCCTGTCCTTGTCCTTGTCCTTGTCCCTGTCCTTGTCCCTGTCCTTGTCCCTGTCCTTGTCCCTGTCCCTGACCACTGGAATTGGTACCTGCACCACAAGCCGCACAGCCAGCACCAGCGCAGCTTTTACAGTTCATTGCGCCTTTCGACTTGGCAATCTGATCGAGCGATTCGTCCAACAATTGCCGTTCAGCGGAGGTGGCTTGTAACTGCTTCAGCTGGCCGGTCAGCTGATCCAACTGAGCCAGGGCCGACTGGCGGGCCGATTCTCCTGGAGCCTTCTTTCCCGCTTGCTGGCCTTGCCCCATGCACTGGGCACATTGGTTCATTTTTTGAGCCATTTGTTGCAACTGCTGCATCTGTTGATCTTGTTGGTTCAACTGATCCATTTTCTGTTGCAACTTTTGCACCCGATCGAGATCGCCGCGTTGTCTGGCTTCCTTGATTTGCCGGCGGATTTGATCGCTGGCCTGTCGATGCGCGTGAACCATTTGCTGCAGTTTCTGGCCCATTTGTTGCAACTGTTCGGTCAACTTATTTTGATCCTCCGGGCTTACATCACTCTGTTCCAGTTTCTGCCTGAGATTCTGAACTGACTTGGCCGCCTTACCGTAGTCGCCGCTCTTCAAGTCCTTGGCCAAGCTGTCGGCGGGTCCTGACTTAAGATTTTTAAGTTGGCTAAATTGTTTTTTCAATTCTTCAGCACCACCCAATGCGTTACGGCGCTCTTGCATTTCCGTGCTCAGGTCATTCAATTTTCGTAACGCGTCGCGGCGGCTGGTATCTTTAAATTGACGAAGGTCTTCCAGGCCTTGCTCCAGTTTGTTGAAGACGCGTTGGGCGTCCTTCATTCCCAGTTTCTCCGCCTTTTTTTTTCGCTCGATAATTTTCTTCTTTAAGTCCTCCGTCGTTCGCCGGATCTGCTTCTTGACTGCAATGTTGTTCATTTTGGCCTGAACCTGTTTCGTCTGCTGCGCGTCTGGCAAGAAGACCAAGAGGAGGGCGATGATGGCGGGAACCAGCGGCAGGGCAGACCACCAGTGGAGCTTGACGGGAAAAGCAGTCGAGACGTCCACCCGGTCCAGACGTCTTGCAGCATCTGCCAGTAAGGCTCTTCCTGCTTCTCCCTCCAGCTCCTTATCATCCATGGCCAGTGAACTCGAAACCCGTTCCTTCAACTGAAATCGCAGGTCAACTTCAATCGCAGCCTGAACAGGGCTCAACCGGGTGCGGTAAGCCCAAATACCGGCAGCCAGAGTCCCCACCAGGGAAGCGCCAAGCAACCAACCCCAATGCCAAAGTCGGGCGTCAACATTCACAGCCCAGATCTTGGGAATGGCGACCGCCAGCACGCCAAACAGTAGGCTGGCAAACAGCGACCAGCTCAAGCCGGCTACAAAACGTTGCAGCAGCAACTGCCGGTGGGCACGCCTGACTTGAGTTTTCAGCGTCGACAAAGCGTCGTCGCGGCTCATATCCTCTCTCCTTTAACCAGACAGGAATTCGGTTCCGGTGGGCAGTTCATGGCGGCGCTTCGGCTGGTCTCGCCAGTAGACGAAATCAAGTCGACAGGCAGCGAGCAAATGTTCCCACCGAGACCCAGTAATTATACGGCCTCTGCGGTAGGGTGTGTTGCTGAACCAGTCCCTTCTTTTGAAAATTGTGATTAACATTACCTGAAGTGGTGGTCGAAAGAAGTCTCCAGGATGAAAAACCTAGATGCACGTGGTCGCCAAAAACAGCAAGATACATACTACGAAAATCAAAAATGGTGGCTTGCATTTTTCCCAACGCGTTATCACGTAATAGAGTTGGTAGAGTCCGCCGGTGATCAGACTCGCGACCCCATGGATGACGGCCTCCTTAAAAGCGATGACAAGCAGCCAGAGCCAGGTCACACAAACGAGGCTACTGGTAATGGCCAGAAGTGCCCCTCTGGCGATTGTTATCCCCGAAGGTCCCTGGACATTGTTACCGGCTTTCAACAGCTTCAACTGCTCGGGGGTCATCTTCAAATGTTTGGCCAACTCTGCGTCGTCCGGATCCCGGTCCAGTTTGATCTTAAGTTGTTTCTTGGCCTCTGCTAGTTTCGCCACCCCGCTCACCCTCGACGTATAAAGGGCAGTCAGGATGACCAGCAAGGCGAATCCGAACAGGAGCAATCCGACCAGCCACGAAGTCACGCCCTCACCCCCTTCGGCCACTTTCTCCCCTTTCTCGTGGCCGACCTGTTTCATTGCCTTGCGCAGGGTTGGGTGCAGATTTTCCTCGTCCTTGGAAAGGCCTTTCGTCTTGAGCTTGCCGCCCACTAAGCGACTGTAACCGCAGTTGACACAAATGACGGCGGTCTCGAGAAATTCGGCCCCACATTCGGGACAACCGTGTTCAGAATGTGTGTGGGCAACAATGCCTTCCTCTTCCAACAGGTCAGCCAGATCTCCTGATTCGGTCACCCGGATGTTCGTGGGGCCTGCCTGAGCCTTTGTCGTCACAACAACCATTTGTGCACATTTTGGACACTTGGCCCGTTTACCAACCGCCGAGGCTGGCAGGGGCAACATCTGACCACAGCCACAAGCTACTTGGACCTTTTCCTCAGTTGCATCTGTCGGCCCCTTGCTGGGAGGCAAGCTCAGGGCAGCTTGGCATTTGGGGCATTTGGCTTGTTTGCCGGCCAGATCATCTTTCACGGTAAGAACTTGACCGCAGCGGCAGCGAATCTTGATAGGCATAGCTTCTTATTGTGTACTGATGGCCCGTTTTGCTCAATTGCGTCCGGCTGTCAAAATGGCAGATCGCCAGCCCCAACGATAGGTCCCGGCTCCCCGGTGAACCTGAATTGTATGCCCGCGGCGATGTTTAAGGCCGAATTTAGGCGATGATTGTGGCCCGCCGGAGCCCTGGCAGTACGTTTGGCGCGCCGATTGCATCTGTTTTAGCGCGTCCAGGGTAACTCTGCGTATTTTGGCAGCCAGCCCATCGGTCGGAGTACGCGGCAACCGTCGCTCAAATCACATAAAGAACTTCTAACATAGAATTCGTTTTCGGAGGGGATTCAAACATGGCAACTGCTACCAAAAAGAGGCCCTCGGCGGGCGTTACCATTCAGCCGCTCGGCGATCGCGTGGTGATTCGACGGGACGAGTCGGAAGAAACCACGGCAGGGGGTATCGTGTTACCCGACGCGGCTCAGGATAAACCTGCTCGCGGCCGTGTAGTCAGTGTGGGTGATGGCAGACTGCTGGATGACGGTTCCCGGGGTGAAATGCAGGTGAAAGCTGGCGACCGTGTTCTTTTCAGCAGCTACTCTGGCGAATCGATCCAACTGGGTGAAGAAGAATACTTACTGATGGGCGAGGACAACATCCTGGCCGTGATCGAATAAACCAAATTGAATCAAGTGAACTCAAGGTGTATCGGTTGATCGAACGGCAGATTTTCGAGCCATACACGCTGACATGACTATACGATTATCACGAGGAGATATTTACTCATGGCGAAAATGATTGCTTTTGATCAGGAGGCCCGAGAGGCAATTCGACGCGGTGTGGGCAAATTGGCCAAGGCCGTTAAAGTGACTCTCGGCCCCAAGGGACGCAACGTTATCCTGCAGAAGAGTTTCGGATCGCCCACGGTCACCAAAGATGGCGTGACCGTCGCAAAAGAGATCGATTTGGAAGATGTCTACGAAAACATGGGCGCCCAAATGGTCCGCGAAGTGGCGAGCAAGACCAGCGATGTGGCCGGCGATGGAACGACCACTGCTACCTTGCTGGCCGAGGCGATATTCAACGAAGGTTTGCGGGCGGTCGTTTCCGGCGTCAACCCTGTCCACATGAAGCAGGGTATTGAACAAGCCGTCGAAGACCTCTCCAAAAAGCTCGGCAATATGTCGATCAAGATTAAAACCAAGCAGGAGATGGCCAGTGTCGGAAGCATCGCTGCTAACAACGATGTGGAAATCGGCAAGATTCTCTCGGATGCCATGGACAAAGTCGGTAAGGATGGCGTGATCACGGTCGACGAGGGTAAGAGTCTGGCGACCGAGACCGAGTGGGTTGAGGGAATGCAGTTTGATCGCGGTTATCTATCGCCGTACTTTGTCACCGATCCGAATACCATGGAATGCGTTCTAGAAGATGCTTACATCCTGGTATTGGAAAAGAAAATTACCAATGTCAAGGACATGGTTCCACTGCTGGAAGCCGTTGTGCAGCAGGGCAAGCCATTGTTGATCATTGCCGAAGACGTGGAAGGAGAGGCTCTGGCAACGCTTGTCATCAATCGGCTGCGGGGTACCTTTAACGTGTGTGCTGTCAAAGCGCCCGGTTATGGTGATCG
>PBTE01000041.1 GCA_002726515.1 Planctomycetaceae bacterium
ACTCCGGAGCCGCTGGCGTTCCTGAGCCGTCCTCGATGGTTCTGTGCATGCTTGGCTTGGTGTTCGGAAGCGGGATTGCCTTCTGTCGCAAACGACTCTGGTCGTAAACGGCTAAGTTTGTAACTTGATTGTGTCTCCTAAACGGGGTGAAGTCTGGCGACTTCACCCCGTTTTTTATTGCAATATCTTTTCACCCTCTGAACCAGACATGAGCCACCATGGGGCCAAAAACGCCTGAAGGAAGTGAGTTCTCAAATAATCGCCCCCGCTGAAAGTCTCAGGAAGATCCTCGCCAATCAGGGGGACATTGGCGCGCAAGCGGCGCGGCTTTGTGGTCATCGCTCCGGCAACCCGTGGCCTGGCCGCAGAGGTCTCCATACCGGATCCCAAGCGGCGTCACGGCAATCGTCCCTGCCGAGCCCAGCTGATCCACTGCCTGCTCGCAGGACGCACTCCCATCCGAACGGGTCTGGGATATGCAACGCCTGCTGGATTGGGCCGCAAAACATCCCTTGGTTGATCCCAGGCGGATCGTGATGACCGGCAATTCCGGCGGCGGAGTCATTTTCACCGCCTACACCGCCGCGGTTGACCAGCGGATCCAGGCGGCGATCGCCTACGATTGCTGCCTGGTCCCCGGGCTGCGCGACTGGGGCGACGGCGGGCACCGCTTTTACCCCGCGAAGATGTGGCCCTTCATTGAAAATGCGATCGCTGAAAAGCAGTAGCAAGGCAGCGAACAGCCCACGGACACGTTCCGGGAACGGCATCAGCCGGCCTGCTGATCGTGGGCCGATACAGCGGCGATCCACCGAGATCCCTGGGGCCATGAATGTCCCTGCTGATGATGGTGCTGGGAATCGACCGGTCGTGGGACGGCACGCGGGGGCGTGCGGGACGCACCGATGAACTCGGCGAATTGACACACCACGCCTCTTGCCGAATAATCTCACGTCCAAGCAGCCATTGATTTCGTAGTTGCACATCGAGGTTTCGATCCAGCATGCCACTCGATCAGTCCAGTCGCGTTGTGATCGCCGGAGGATCCAGCTTCCTGGGCCGCAGCCTCGCCCGCCACCTGCATCAACGCCATGGTGCGACCGTGACGCTCCTGTCGCGCAATGAACCGGCGGAGACCGGTCCCTGGGAATTCGTGCCCTGGGATGCACGCACTCTCGGTGACTGGCAGAACACACTGGACGGATCGGACGCCCTGTTCAATCTTGCGGGACGTACTGTGGATTGCATCAAGACGCCCGATCACAAGGACGAGATCCTGCGATCGCGGGTCGAGTCGACGCGGATTCTGGGCACGGCAATGCAGCGGGCGACCCAACCGCCACCAGTCTGGATCCAGATGTCCACCGCGCACATTTACGGAGATCCACCCAGCCTTGTGTGTGATGAATCCTCGGCGACCGGCACGGGACTGGCTCCCGAAGTCGGCCTGGCCTGGGAACGAACTTTCAACGACGTCCGGCCCGAGGGCGTTCGCGGAGTCATTCTGCGTACAAGTTTCGTGATTGGTCATGGCGGAGGGGCATTGCCACGGCTGAGCGTGCTGGCACGACTGGGACTGGGCGGCCAGGTGGGACATGGCAGACAAGGAATGAGTTGGCTGCACCAGGAAGACATGAACCGCATCTTCGAACGGTCGATCATCGAGGATTCGATGCAGGGGGTGTACGTCGCGACAGCTCCACACCCGGTGTCCAATTCCGTTTTCATGAGCAGCTTGCGGAAGGCGGTCGGTATGCCGATCGGATTACCCACCTTCTCCTGGATGGTTCGGATCGGTGCTCCACTTTTCATGCGAACCGACCCCGAACTGGCACTCTATGGTCGATACTGCGTGCCCAGCCGGCTGGAGCAGGAAGGCTATCGTTTCGAGTTTCCTGAACTCGGCCCCGCTCTGGTGGATCTGCTTGCCAAACGCGGCAAATGAGCGACGGTCTCGATTTTAGGTGCGGCTGGTCACCCGTTTTCCGCGGCGATCCCCACGATCGCTGGTTCATCAAGGAATACTACTCGGCGAGTGAAGTCGGAATCTACGCGCTGGGCTACCGCTTTGGCGAAATCATGACCTTCGTCGTAACGGCGTTCCAACTCTCCTGCCCGCAATTCATCTTCCGAAATCAGAAGCAAGAGAATGCCCCCGAGCTCTAGACCCGGATGGCGATCTACTATATCGCCTTTCTACTCTCCCTCTGGGTCGGTCTCTCGGCGTTCAGCGAGAATCTGATCCACATCATGGCTACACCACCATTTTACGCCGCCGCCGGAGCCGTCCCCATCATCACCTTTGCTCTCGCCCTCAACGCGGACTCTGGGCGCTCGATCCCATCGACGGATCACTGAAATGGGATAGCCCCTTCGTGCCGCCGGTCCGACAGATGATCCAATCGCCCGCCGCCCTGGGCTCGGACGGAACACTGTATTTTGGGGCTTCGAAAAAGAAGTCCGTCACGTTCTGGGCCCTGAATCCCGATGAAACCGTCAAGTGGCAGTACGACCACATCGTTCGCGGAAAGTACTCGAACAACCAGGCCGCCGTCGACAGTGGCGATTTCGTCTACGGGGCCTTTGGGAAGTATGTCTTCGCGTTCGATGGTGCGGGCCACAGCGCAGGAGGAAGCCAGGTACTCTGGCAGATCCGGAATCGTGGCAGCATTCAATCCGGCGTCATGCTCGGCGGAGACGAGTCGCTGTACTTCGGATCCGGCAAATACCTCATCAAGCTCGTTTCGCGCGATCCTGCCAGCAACTAAAACCCACCAACGAACCGAATCCGGGTTCAGGTGGCGGATTCAAACTGCTGTTTCCCAATCCGGGCGCACCTTGCACAAACTCGACTTCCGACCGATTAATATCCTGCCACTGTGGGTATCAGCCAGAATTCTCTCTACCCTGTACTTAGACTGACCGCGAAGAAACGTGCCTTCGTTTCTCTTTCTGAACAAGTATTTGTGGTCACCCGTTTGCTGTTGACCCTTTGGCCCTGCACCAATTGACTGACTCGAATGCGTTTGACCCCTGTCAGCTATTTCGGCACATCCACCAACTGACACGCTCCGTAGATCAACAGGGGTTCATTACGGTCCCGCCGCATCGCCGAGTGCAAAAGCAACAGCAGATCCAGCCGAGCATCCACAGCATTAGACTTGCCGGCTCAGGAACACCAGTATGAGCTTCTGTGAACGTCGTTGCCACGGTGAGATTATCGATCTTCTGAAACGTGTTTCCCGTACTCTGGCGGAAAGCATACTGAACCATGGCATTGGAGACCATCGAGTCGGTGGCCGTGATGCTGGCACTCATCTGATTGAGAGGATCAATCCACAGGCTCTTTTCTCCCGAATCAAAGTCGTAAGAGTGCACCACTCTATAATTCGTGCCGTAGGTCAGGTCGGATCCCCAGAAGGCCTCCCCATCTGTGTCCGTGATACTGCTGTCGCCAGATAAGGAAATCGTAAAATCGCCGCTGGACTGGGAGGCCGTGACCCACACACGACTGTTAAATGTGTTGCCTGAACTCTTGAAATGGGCAAAGTAAGTGCTGCTGGCTGACAAAGAACCCGTCACCGTCAGATCGAAACCAGCAAAAATTGTGTCACCGGGCCCTACAGCGACACCCCAGTCAGAACTCACATCTTCGCCGGATCCGGCGCTTTGCTCGAGAGTCACGGCTCCGTCGACAACTTGAATTGCCTTGTTGCCGGCACCGCTGTGTGCAAACCAGGCGGTTCCCGGTCCCGGATTTGGAATTTGACTCAGAAAGTTCCCATCTGGATGTGTAAAGTTCTCCTGGAGAAGAATGGTTGCGTCAGCCATTGCTGGCAAGGCACCGAACACCACTGCAATAAGCCTGAGGGTAAAACCAAAGCAGAGACTCTTTCTCATTCGGTTCTCCTTTTCACCATAGCAACGACTGGCAAACTCGAACCTTATACTATCCGATAACAGTGCCCGATCAAGACAGAAAAACCTTTCATTACAACATCCACCTCGGGGATGGGAAATTGGTTTTTACGACTCGCCGGGGCAGACCTTTGACCAACCCTTTGGACACGATTTTTCTTGAAAGATCCGACAAGACGTGTGACTTTCAAAACGCACGCCCGACCAGGCACGCTGCGGTACACTGATGACACAAACTCGCTGACCAGAGATAAGAGGATACGGGCGATTCAAGCGTTGCAGGGACATCGCAAGCTGAACAGCACCCCGTATTATGCCTAGATCAACTCCAATGGCAAACCATGACATTCGTCGATTGCCTTACTGTGCGCGACACATTCAGCAAGTCAACTGCTACATTTCGTCAACATGTCGACTCACCGGGCAATCCCGGATTTCCGCAGTTCGTCCACACAGTTGATAATGAACTGCTGATCATGCATGCAACGGAAGTGGAGTTCAAGCAGAAGGAAAAATCCTTTGAGGCGACCCGTGACATGACGTTTCATCTCGAATTTTTCCACCGCCACATCGATCTCCTGCAATTGGCCCGGGCTGACGTAGCGGTCTAATTTAGTCTCCCTGCTCAAGCTGAGCCCCCTCCTTTCCGGGGCAATCACCGTGACAGATGTCGAGGGAGGCAGCACTTGCGGACTGTACATGGAGGCGCGCAAGAAAGCGTAAGACTGGACATACAACACATCTTGCAGATATTGAATGTCCAGCTTGTTGTCCAGTTTTTCAGCACATTTGCGACAGATGAAGTCGACGCGGTCTTCGTACTGATCCTTCGGATAGCGTTTTAATTCAGAATAGTCTTCGAGGACACGGATCCCTGTGTCGAGTTCCATGAAGATCAAGTACAGCCATAGATTCTCGGAGAAACCGGTGAACTTCTTGAAAGTCTTGGCAATGCTCACCTCTCGCTCGCGTTCGGTATTCATTGGTAAACCCAAACCGATCATTCTCCCGTAGGCCCAGGGAGTCACCATTCTCAGGAGGGACTTAGGCAGGAACTTCAGGACTGCGTTGGTCCACGTCACCATCCAGTCGAATCCGTCACGGCAACCGTTCCAACCGGGAAAGAAAGGGTCTAAGAGAATACATTTTTCAACGACCTCACCACGGCGAATCAAATGTTCGGCCGTTCCCCACAACCAAGTGCTACCCTGCGAATAGCTCATTAAAGTGTACGGTCCGCGGGGTTGCCTGCTCTGAACTGCATTGGCATAAATCTCCATCCAGGATTCAAAATCGAGCGAGCGGGTATGGCGGTCACCGACCAGATAAGGGTCCAATACACCGATCATGGGTCGCACAGCATCCACCTGTGACAACATTTCGTTGTAACACGAGGTTGTCCCGGCAACCGTCGGAAACAAAAACACCGGTGGCTGCGAAGGCTCCGAACCTTTCTTGAGCACAACCAGGATTTTTTCAGCATCTGAAGCATTCGCACCAGACGCCTCATTCACGCTTGACAATGCTAGTCCACGGACGTGCTCAGCCAGCTCGACAATTGCCCCGTGCTGCATGATTTGCATGGCATTCATCTTCAGATCGAAGGCCTTGTTCGCCAACATAACCATTTCCATCCAGGAGAGTGAGTCCCCACCCAATTCGAAAAAGTTATCGCCGCGTCCAAGGTTCTGCGTCGACAGAACCTCGGACCAAATCTCAAACAATTTTTCTTCTGTCTCATTCTGTGGCCCCGCTTGTTCGACAGCAGTTAGTGCTTTGATACTGGACGATGTGAGTGTCTCCTTGTCAATGCTGCCCTGCGCGGTGAAGGGAACCTCGGGAATGCAAATAAAATTTGGCCGCAGAGATGCGTTTTCAAGTGTCGCCACATCAATGCATTGTTCCGGTGTAAAGAACACACAAAGTGAATGAAGACCAAGATCCGCAATGTCCACCCCAAATCGCGCCAGTTCCGGATGGTGCAGATTGATACCAACACAAATTGATCGTTGCTGGGTGAAATCAAGTAATGCTTTAAGAATGAAGATCCCCTGGTTCTTGTCGATCGGACAGACCCAGGGTGCAAAACCGAGTGTCTTGTCACGACCTCCGATTCCTGTATTTTCCCAAATGGACCAGACGTAGATACGGCTATCGACACCATCGCTTTGCTGAAACTCGGAGAACACCTCCTGGAACGCGCAGCAACCGGAATAGGCGGCCAAGCCTTGCCCGGCAAAGAACGAAGCGACGGAACCAAAATGTAGAAACGTCGGCTTGTGTTCACTCGAAGAAAACTTCTTCAAAACATGGTGCAAGTCGATAGAACCCTGAACTTTGGTCCTCGTCGCATCGGCAAATGTCTGGGAATCAAGTTCCGACACTCGCTGGCGGGAATAGTGACCTGCCAAATGAACCACTCCCAGCAAAGGTTTACCACTGTGACGGAGGAACCCGGCCACCTGTTGTTCCAGTTTTCGACGATCTGTTCCCAGATCGACTTGGGCGTAGGACACTCGTGAACCACCGCCCTCAGCTTTCCAACCCAAAACACGCAGTCGCTCATCTTCATCTCCGCTGCGACCCAAAATGAGGACTGACGTGTCTTCGACTTCAAGGATCAGCTTCACGACTTCCATGCCGATCGCACCTAGACCTCCCGTCACGATGTAAACACCACCCCTGGAAAAATAACGGGCACCGCCTTCCACGCTGTCCGCCACCTCAGAAGCCAGGATTTTGCCGATGCTTTCGTATCGCTTGACGTGCCTCTCGCCACGGCGGATCGCCACTTCCTGATCCGCATGGTGGCAGCGAAACTCGGTCTGTAGCGTTTCCGCTACTGCCGATGGGTCCGCCAGCAGCTGCGAATCGACATCCATTTGCACCACTTTTTTGACATACGCGAGTTCGGCATTCAGAGCCTTGGTGATTCCCAAAAGGCAGCCCGTTTGTGCCAGGTATTCCGGGTCAACTCGGTCAGCAGAATCGACCAGGCACGCACCTGCGGTGAGAACGTACAACTCAACTTCTGCTTGGACACCGTCTAGAAGTTGACCCAGTTGGATCAGACCTTCGTAGAGATTTTCGGTGGCTGTTGCCGAGCAGGGCCAAGCAAAAACAATTCGCCACACACGATCCTGGTCCGACTCGACAAGTTCGCGGCACCGTTGCCAGGTGTCCGCCGTCCAATCGGAAAAAACATTCTTGGTACCGAGCTGTTTTGCGATTTCACATCCAGACTGCTGAAACACGACCGTGTCGCACGGTTCTAATTCTTTGTGGACATTGACTGCATCCCGTCGCTGCCAGACCACTCGGCCATACCAATCAGGAGTACAAACACCCTGTTGCTGAAGGCTTTGCTGGAGAGTGTCACAAATATCAGAATAGGCTCCTTTGAGAAATGCTTTTTTGAACGCACCTCGCTGAATTTTCCCGCTCGTCGTTTTATGAAATTGGGAAGTGGACACTGGCACGACAAAATCCGGATTCACACCAAATGAACTGGCAACGTGGCTGTGAATCCGGGCCACGACTTTCTTGAGCTTGGGTAGCAGAACCCCTTTTGAAAGATTCGAGAGAACAATTTCGGGTACGATCTTTGAGTCCGGCACAAAAAAGACAAGGACAGCCTCCGTGCCCGAAGCGTCAGAATGCACACTGGTGGCCGCGACAAAAGATGGGACACACCCTTCTAATTCCGCAATGCTGTCTTCGATTTCATAGGCGTAAAAGTTGGCTCCGCGAACGATGATCTGCTCTTTCGCCCTTCCAGTAAGGGTCAGACGGTCATCGCGAATAAAACCCAAGTCGCCACTATCGAACCACCCGTCTCCCGGAAAACACTCGGCGTTAGCTTGGGGATTCTCATGATAGCCCTGCATCACACAGGCCCCCCGTATCTGAAGATGCCCCACCTGGTTCTCCCGGAGAACTTTATCACTCGCTCCCTGGGTGATCCTGATTTCCACTCCGGGACTGGGAGGGCCAAGGTCGATCACCTGTAGGCTTTCCGATTCCACCGTATGTTCATCGGCGATCACGATGTTCGGAAGTTTTGATTTGAGAATTGTGTGTACACTGACTCCTGGCGTACCGTAATCGTTAGCATATGTCATACAGGTGCACACTTCGGCCATACCGAATGCGGGCTGCATGACTTCTGCTTCTAATCCGCTGAGACGCAAAAAGTCGTCACACACTTCCGCGGTGACCTGTTCTCCGGCATTCATCAGTTTCTTTACACAACTCAGGTCCCACTGAGGGGGCATTCCACCACTTTCCGCTGCGAGCTTCTTGACGGCACTGACCAGCAGTTTAAATCCAAAATTAGGGCTCCAGGAGTAGTTGATCCGATGTTCCTGCATCAGGTCCAGCCAACGAATTGGTTTCGCCAGTATTTCTGCGGTGGTCGCCTGATAAGACTGGCACGCCAGATACACGTCTTTGAGATGAAAAGTCAACATCGGCACCACGTGGTCAAAGGGGAGCCAATTCAGTGTGCGGTCCTCAGGAGTGTAGCCCACGTCAACCGTGCTGTGTTGAATATGAGCGATGATGGCGGCATGTGTTTCTGGAATGCACTTGGGTGTACCTGTGCTGCCAGAAGTTAATTGGTAGAACAGGACGTCGTTTGCCGTGATAGAAGCTTCTTCACCTTCGTTGGACAGGTCCAGTTGTTCCACATCACAGATTATTGCCTCGGCAGGAAAAAGATCCTGGAGGTCCTGCACGTGGGATGCAGATGTCAGAACATGCCTGGCTCCCAAAAGCTTCCAGACACCCAGTAACTTTTGAAAGACCGGATTGTCGGCCTCGTATCGGTTCGGAATCGCAATCGTCACGGGAATGATGCCACCCAGGGCACAACCCCAGAGGACGTGAAAGTGTTCTCGTCGGTCAGCGATTTGAAGAGGCAGTGGATCCCCTTTTTTCAGTCCTATTTTTTGCAAACCATGCAGGGATTTTCGCGCGGCGTCGATCAGTTCGGCATAGGATTCGAAAGACTGTTCCCCTTCCTCCAGATAAGTGATACCCCGTTTGCCGGTGGCGGCGGTCTTCAATGCTTCAACAAGTGTCTTGTGATCAGGTCCTGACCACTGAAGTTGCGGACCCGCCGCGTAAGCTGGCTCGGAGACAACATCGTCGTTGTCCAGTTCCGGTCCGGACCGTTGTGAATCGTCCGGTGTGTATCCACTGTACTGGTCCTTATAGAGAACTATTTGCTCCGGTTCGAAATACTCGCGTGCAACAGCGACAGATTTCATCTCGTTGGAGAGTGCCGATTGACAACGCTGGACAAGGTCCGGGTTGACAAAAGGATAGTCCGCAAGCAAGTCGAAATCAGGCACCCCTTCGCTGGTAACGGGAATGTGTTTGACCAGCATCAGATCGGCGTTAGAATTGGCGCTCAAACTATTTAACTTCAATGCTTCACTCGTTGATTTTGGTACCACATAAGCACATTGGCGCTGCGGATCAAATGCATACTCGACAATATCCTGGGCACACTCGTCGAACATTTTCTGGAGTTTGTCTGTAGCCATCGATTTCCCTCGAACGGGTTTCCGTATTCGTCGAGTGGGTCCCAGCAGGGACTACTTGCAACCACACATCGAAATTCTAATCCGCTGGGCGGCTACTTAGAATACTAAGTCGGAGCGAAAGTGGCGTGAGAATTGCTCGTTCACTAAATTTCACGCTTGGCGCGATTATTCGCCAGTCCGCGGAACTCGACATTTCATGGCAACAAAAAGACTTGTTCAGGAGTTGGAATGAGAACGCGATAGCTGCCTGTTCGAATGAGCCCAGCAAGAGTCCGCAGGTTCTCCTCCGGGTGTTCTGTAAACGACGGACGCGGTATCACTTGTGTCAGAAGCACGAAAACCGTGTCTGACAAAGCCTGTTGGGATTGACGAACCCATCGTGTAACGTCCTCCCAGGGCACAAAATGTGCCGCACCGAGACGCTGCAACCTTCTGACAACAAGATCTTCGTTGGTCTATTCTGTTGTCCGGCGTCGACTGTAGCGTTGGGACGTTACCCTGTTGATGTTATTTGAAGTGACCACGAGCGTACAACGTCCGTGATTTTCCATTTGCCTGCGCTGGATGTATGACAAATCCCTCCCGCAGGAGGAGCGTCAATTCAGGGGCACAAACCCAAGTCGCCCCTTCACCAAACACTGAGAGTCAACTCTTTTGTTCCACCAAGGCATGATCTTGGCACTAAATGTGTACCGCGGCACCACCATCAACAATCAAGGTTTCTCCCTGCACCATGTCACTCAACGGACTAGCCAGGAACAGGCACGCGTTCGCCACGTCGTCGGCCATGAGCATCCGATCACCCATCATGGTCTTTTCGCGCCGACGCTCAAACATGACGTCCGAGTCGGGTATCATGCGGGTCGAATCGGTTTCGACCAGACCTGCTTTCACCACGTTTACATTGACTCCCCGGTCACCGACTTCAAGCGTCAGATGTCGTGCCAGACTTTCCAAGGCCGCCTTGGAACCACCAATCAGTCCATACCAGGGAAGCGCCATTTCCGCTCCGTGGCTGGAAATAGCAATCACTTTACCACGACCCGTGCTCTGCTCTAACAAAGGAATCGACCGTTGAACCAGAAGCACCAAGGCCAAAGCATTGATGTTCATCGCGTTGTGGAAGTGTCGTGGATTGGCTGACAACAATGGTCGAAATCCGCCCGTCGCTGCATTGCTGATGAGCACATCCAGTTGCCCAATGTTGTCTTGTACAAAATCCATCATACTTGCCACATCATCTTCCTCGCTGACATCCGCTTTGATGACGTAAGCACGTCTCCCCCGTGCTTCAATCTGTTCAGCAACTTCTACTGCGGCAGATTTTGATGAAACGTAATTGATGATGATATCGGCCCCAGCTTCAGCGAAACGCATGGCACACGCTCTACCGATTCCGCGCGATCCTCCAGTGATCAGTGCAACTCGATCTGTTAAATCAATCATGGGTGACTCCTGTGATGGGTAGAGCGTTGGACGGAATACTCAGAGTTGCAGTAACTGCGACGTGACCATCGACCTCCCACGTCTTGAGTCTCAACTCATCCTTCCACACGTTGTCATAGTATCGGCACGTCCATGGGCCTGTGTTCCAAGAAACTTCAACCTGACGAGGAGCAAACGATTCACCACGGTTACAAGCTTTGTAGATGGCTTCCTTAGCTGCCCAAAGGCGGCAAACCTCCTTGGTTCTCTGCTCCTCTCCATCTGAAATCTGATCGATTCGCTCCCGTTCCGAATCCGTAAACCAGTTTGTAAGAAAGCTCGCTGGCAACGGAGCCAGATGGCACAAATCAACTCCCACCTTCGTTTCAGCTGAAGTACTCAAGGCTACCAGGAAATTTGTGTCTGAATGCGTAATAGAAAGTGTGTAAGGCAATTCGCGCTGTTTGAGGCAGATTTTGGGCCGGGTCGGACGAAACTGCTCGTCCATGGAACGAATGCTGAAGCACCGTAGACCTTCCACAAACTCCGGGTGATTCTCCCGAATCAGTTGTTTGCTCACCCAGCGGCCCGCTAACCAGGCCCGTCTGCGGCCACGGTGCGAAAATCGCCCCAACTCGATCCGTTCCCAATAGCTCAACCAGTCTAAATTGTCCGGAACCTCCCACGAGTCAGAAAACCTGCCGCAGCGAAGATGTATGGGTGCATGAACCATCAGACGTCATCCTTCACGGGGAATTAAAACGCCGTGGTATCCTTCGACCATCACGATGACCGATCCGTCATCTCCGTGAATATTGAAATCATACACACTGTGTTGTTCACTCAGTTCTCTGCAACGGACAACCGCTAAAAGTTTTTCTCCCACGCGCGGAGAACGTCCCACGCGCAACCTTTCAATTGATTTTGGTATTTTGGCAACACCTCGAATTTTCTTGCGGACATGAACCCCACAGGTATAAAAGGCAGCATCGATAGCAGACGCGGGAATGATCCACTGGTCGCCTTGTCTGCATCCGGCCAAATCTTGAGTATCCAGGGATTCAATTACACCCCAGCCACGATCGCCCGCGGTAACAACTTCTTTCAGGGCACGAAATACTTCGCCATGATATAACACCACGCCATCCGGATAGTTAAATTCCTTGAGGGGTTCGGGTGCCAGAGGTGGTTGTTCAGCAACAGGTGCAGCGGGTTCGTCCGCCAATTCAATCCTTGCTTTCATGTAGGGCCGGTCAGGATGTACCAGTTTGCCAGCCCGGCTGTAAAAGTCGCTCGTAAGTAAGCAGGACACTCCGTTCGGACCGGCTTCCAAATGGACTTTCGCCTGGGAGAGCCTGTCGGTGTGAAATCGCATCGGTTCCAGAAGTTGTACATCGCAAATCGCCGCGACAAAACGGGAACCTTCTTGGACAGCCAGAGTTGCCTGAGCCACACTCGACATACTGATGACAGCCGGCAGAATAGGCCGTTTTTTGAACAGATGCTGGGTTAGGAACGGTTCCGACATCGGGTCAAAATTGACAGCGGTGACAGCGCCACCGGCCTCATCCACAGCAAGTATTTCGTCCACAAGCGGAAAATGTTTAATACACGGTCGGGTCGCCACCGCAACCGCCGTCATGCTTTCCATGGCTACGGCCGTGGCAGTCATGTTACTATCCGCCCGGGGGGGTACCGACACTTTCGGCGAAGAAGCCGCTTTAGAGCCACCTGACACCTTACTGGCATATTCCGGGTTAAGTTTGTGAAACGGCCAGCCCGTAATCAAAATTTCCCTTTCAGGAAGCCCGGCGCGGATTTCGTTAATCAGGTGATTCGCACCTTCTTTGGTAGGCATATATGTAACGCCACCAACTTCTCGAAGATGCCGAGACTCGGGACGAACAGCCATGCCCACCTCGTCCCAAGCATGCCAATGAAAACAAGTCGATTTGCAGTCGGTACGTTGTTGACGGAACCAGTCAACTAGTTTGCAAAGCATGTCGTTGGCCATGCCATAATCGGTTTGTCCGAGACCACCAAACCGACCGCTAACCGAGCCAAACGCCAGGAAGTAACGGAGTGGATCTTCGCGTGTCAGATCCATCAGGGCTGCCGCGCCATCTACTTTGACAGCAATCGTTCGTTCCACCAGGTCGCGTTTTTTCTTCTCGAAGCGCAAAGAACTTTCAAATCCAGCTCCATGCACAATGCCTTCCAGCGGACCGTCCTTCTTGCGGATCTCGTTCAACACCTGGGCCAACGCAATCCGGTCGGTGATGTCAGTGGCGTAGTAGGTGAATTGGACACCCTCTTCGCGAAACATGCGTAAGTTCTTGTCAATCTCAATCGCTTTTTCTACCTTACCCCACGTTGCTGCGGGCACCTCTTTTCGGGCAACGGCCTCTTTCATCACTTGAGCCCGCAATTGCTTTACCTGTGCGTCGTTCATGTTTCGCCACGAGTCATCAATTTTCGGCACGGGGCTGGAACCAATCAAATGTAATTTGAGCCCATACCTCTTACCTAACTCCCGTGCCACCACAGCGGTCACACCACGTGCACCTCCGGTCACAACCCATGTACCACCCTTCGGTATATCCTCTTGTTGAGAAAGTTCGCCGATGGGTTGCACGACCGGTCGCACGACCAGGCGACGATCTTGTTCGTAACCTACTTCTACTTCGTTCAGATCCACCGCGTGTTCCAAACAAATCGTAGCGGCAATTTCAGCGGGCGACTGGCTTTCTGACACATCCACGATTTTGGCTCTGAACCTGCCTTGTGTCTTCACGCCAAGTTCGATCTTCATCGACTTGACAAGCCCTGTCAAAGCACCGCTTTCGGCACTGCGTACAGTCCCTGAAAATCCAAAGTCCCCGCCCATGACGGTCGCAGCCATCACGGTCGCCTGCTCCAGCGCATCCGCCTCCAACAGTAACTGGCACCATCTCTGACAGACAAAATAGGGAAGACTTGCTCCACGTCGCCTACGTTGGATCCAAGTCGATTCCTCCGTACTCGTCGTGGCATTGTCATCGTAAGGTGTCAACAGAAAAAGATGCAGCACGAGACTGTCCTGAAACATCTGTTCTAGATGGGAAAGAACTTCGTCGATGTCATCGGACACGGCCAGAATGTGTGCAGCAGTGCCACTTGATTGCAGACGTTGTTGGAGTGCCCGGGAGACGCTATTGTCACCCACAATGATGGCCGAGCCATTCAGCGCCGTCTGATTCGAATCAGGCTCACTCGTCTCGACAGTCCGCATCACAAAACGAAAACAGACATCTCCGTTCCGCGAAGCCGGCCCAACTCCATAATCTTGCAATGCCGTCTGCGCTGCTTCACCTTTCAAAATTGAGCGGAGCTTTCCATTATTCGAGGATCGCTGTACATTCTCTATGGAGGCGGGCAACCTCGTGCCATTTGACTTCGTTAAACTCGCCGGAACCGCCGTCAACAATTCGTTAACATTCAAAACACGGTATTCATCGTTGTCGCACTCTTCAACATCCGGACAAGTGATCCACATTGTCCCCGCCGCGGGTTGCATCACCAGGCTGATTTGATTATCCACGCGCCGGATTGTGTTCATCGTGGGGTGCGGTGTCTCACGGTCACGACCGATATCGAAGCGGTCCCGCAGCGTCGCTTGTGCGTGCTCCACAGAAACGTCCTGCTGGTTCGCCGTGTCGATCAACTGTTGTAGGCGTGTCGCTCTGTGCACAGAATGCTTCGGTGGTGTGTCAACTGGCTGGTGCAATCGGCAATGATTCGCACTAACGTGTCGCTTGACATTGCGCTGCACCTGTAAATCTTGCCCGTCGTATTCGAGATAAGTAATCTCATCAGAAGGTGCGTGACTGATACATAAAGACCAGCCTCCCATGCCGCAAAAACAACGTGTAATTTCAATAGCTGTGTCAATGTTGTCTGCCTGGCTAAGGATGCTCTTGACAATCGCATTGTGAGCCCGGCCTTGTTTGATTTCCCGACGACGAGGCAAGTCCAGGAGCATGGTGCTGGTGACGGCAATTCCCCGGCAATTCATACCATTGATGCCAGCCAGTTCACCCGCCAGACCCAGTACAACATGAGGAATTCCATTCGTCGGCTTCCTCACCTGAACGTTCCGTCGGAGGCATTTCGTGACACTCAAAGCCAGGGGCAGGTCTTCGTTTGCGGCGTGGATCAGACCTGCACTCGAATTCGTCGAAGCCGAGACGGCAAATTGGCTGCAACCCGATCCCTTGTCAGGATAGAGCATGAGGTTGTGTGCAATCACCGATTCATGCGACACACCGGCACCGTCAGCGATACCGCGCAGCTCTTCTAAATCATCAGGCTGGAAGTAACGGTCTGCCGCTGCTGCGTCTTCCTGAATGTCTGGCAAGCGATGCCACTTTGATCCCACGAGATTCGCATAGCGCTGCAGAATATTACGAATGACTGGTCCTTCCACCTGACCCATCTGGTAGCCCATGTCATAAGCACTACCCGACAAAGTGAGAATGTTTTGATGCTCCGATTTCTCCGGCTGTTCTGACAAGTTGTCAGATGACACGTTGAATTCGGCTTCGCGCGCGGATTCCGTGGGCACGATTTCGCTAGTCGAATCAGAACTCTCGGGCTGTCGGCTGTCCAAAGCGGGTGAGCCAAACATCGCCTCGTCTGCATGTACGGCGCTGAAGGCTCCCGCGCATTCCAGGCAAGCACGAACGTGAAGCAGCTGGCGGAGTCCGGAACGCTTCGGCTGATCCGATCCGATGATCACCACATCACGATGTCCCAGTAATCGCCGGTGCAGTTTTGTCAGAATCTGATGTGGCCCGACTTCGACAAAAATATTATTTCCGCCATGGACAAGGCGATCAATCAAATCATCGTAATGGACAGGATCCGTCATCTGGGCGACAAGGTTATGCCGAATTTCATCCGGGTCAGCCACGTACTTGTTGGTAACGCTGCTCAGTAGCGGAATCCGTGGAGGGCCTATTTCAATTTGGGCGAGGGCCTCGGCAAAAGGCAATTTCGTATCCTGCATTAAGGGGGTGTGGAAGGCTCGAGGAGCCGCGAGAACCCGAGTGACAATGTCGACCTTCTTCAACCGTTCGGCCAATGTTTTGACAAATGATTCCTCGCCACCCACCACGATCTGGTCAGGCGCATTGCGGACGGAGACATGAATCCGACCCTGCAAGTCTGCCGCATGTCGTTCCAATACCTCAGGACCCGCAGCGACCGAAAGCATGATGCCACGAGCATTCTTACTATTTTCAATCGCGGAGCAACGAGCATGTGTCGCCAGGGCAGCAGCCTCAAAAGACCAGGCTCCAGCAGCCAACAGTGCGGGAAATTCCCCAAAACTGTGTCCCGATATGCAATCGGGTTGGATGTTCATGGCGCGTAGTGCGGACAAGACGATCGTGTCGGCGGTAAGCAATGCCAGTTGAGTCTGCCATACATCGACTCCCAACGTTTCTCCACGTTCCCAGGCGACCTGCGAAAAATTGGCAAACCCTAACTGAGTGAGTCTGGCGTCTAACTTGCTCATGGCATCCGCTGCAGGGGGGAAACATTCCACAAGCGATTTCAGCATACCGATGTATTGCGATCCGTGCCCGGGAAAGAGAAAGGCAACACGGGGAGACACATCGGACATTTGATGACAGAAGACGCCCCGTTCCGCCAGAACACCCAGTGATTCCGAACGACTGAGAAGCGGGGCTGCCAGGTTTAGTTTCTGATGTAACTCCTCCGGATTCTCAGCCACGACCGCCATGCGCATTCGCTGATCCGGAGAAAACCGATCTTGAGCGTCTGCGTGCTGAAATAAAAGTTTGGTATCTTCCACGGACTTGCTGAGTGGGACGACACGATTCACCAAATCTGGCAGACTTTCGGCCCCCAAACGGACAATGCGGAATTTGCCGAACAAGTCAGGTACTGGCATGTAGGAATCGGAATGAGCGACCCCTTGCACCGCTGAACCAGCCGTGCTTTGACGTGCCGGACTCTTCGGAGTTTCCTGCACCGGAACTTTCTCACCACGCTCGACAAGAAAATGATAAGCAACGCGATTTTCGTTCGCCGAACTCACTCCGGCAATCGCTCGTCCATCCTCTGTGAGGGCGTGCAAAGGTGTACTCGACGCGTTCACGGCAAGACAATCCTTCTCAGTAGCCACTGCTGCGGAAACCTGATCCAAGAACAGATTGGCCGGTGCGTTCATCTGTTCCAGAGCATCGACAGTCTTCAACAGTCCTGCCATCCCGGCAGTTCCTCCAGTATGACCGATCTGACTGGTGAGAGTTCCTAAAGTCAGAGGCTGTGGGCGTTGCGATCCGTAACACCCAGCCAGAGCCGCAATTTCCTCCCGGTCCGCTTCAGCAACCCCGTAGGCCGCAGTTTCTACGACACACACCTCCTGGGATTGAATGGCTGCATGCTGGTGGCTGCGCTGTATCGCCTGTTGCATGGCCTGCTGGAAAGAATCTGAACTGGCTACACCGAAGCCGCGGATGATCGCACGCACCTTGTCACCATCGCGTTGAGCGTCGGATAACCGCTTCAAAACGACAACTGCCGTGCCCTCACCGGGAAGGAATCCATTGGCTTGTGCGTCCAGAGGGTTGGGTGGGGAATCACTGGCTAGCACCCCACGGCAAGCCTGTTGTTCGTACGTCATGTACCCCATTGAGCGATGACCGGCGGTACAGATCATCATTTCACAGTCGCCCGCTTGTAAAATATTCATCGCAGCCGTGAGCGCGCTCGACCCCGATGTACTCCCTGAATCGATTGCTGCACCACCGCCCATCAAATTGTAAGCCTTGGTAATTCGAGACACCAAGGTATTGGTGGTATAACTTCCCGTTTCATCAACTATCGAAGGGTGGTGGTCGATCAGTTTCTGCTGGTATTCATCGGCCAGCGAACTAGTCAGGTCTTCCTTCACACCCACATTTCGCAAAGCGTTGATTAAACGTTCTTTAAATTCGGGCAGACGAAGCCCCATCTGTAACGACTCGTGATATTCGCCGCTGGACATGGCACCAACGCAAACGCCCGTTCGCTTACGATTGAATTCTCTATCATGGAATCCAGCCATCCGCATTGCTTGTTCTACTGCATCCAACATCATGAATTGCAGTGGGTCGGCCGTCGCAATCTGTTTGGGCGGCACACGGTGTGTTTTCCAGTCATATTCGAAGTCAGTCACAAATCCACCCTGAATCGACAAGGTGTTTCGCAAATGTTCCGAATGGCGACGCGCCACCTCGTGATCCCATCTTTCCACCGGAAGCTGAGATTTGCCATCCGTTCCTGATCGAAGCATTTCCCAAAACGCTTCCACGGTTCGAGCACCCGGCAAAACGGCCCCCACACCGAGAATTGCTATTGGTTCACAAGGGGTGCTTTTTGTAGCCGGCAAGTTCGAAGACAAAGAAGAAAGGGCCGACCCGTCGTCCAGCACGATGTGTACATTCAAGCCCCCTATGCCAATGGAATTCACTGCCGCCCGCCGAGGCTGCCCGTCGGCCGGCGTCGGCCAGGGTGTCGGCTCGAGAGGTACTACGAAGGGTGAATTTTTCCAGTCGATTTTTGGGTTCAACCGCTTGACATTCGGCTGAGGTGGAATCATTCCATTCTTCATACTCAAAATCGTTTTCAACAAACCAGCCATGCCGGCTGTCTCGATCGTATGACCCACATTACCTTTCACACTACCGATGGGAATTTTTGTTCCCGGGGGAAGTTTGCCTTCCAGTGTATCGGCAAGGGATTGCAATTCCGTCTGATCGCCGACCTGGGTCGACGTGGCGTGAGCTTCGATGTACTGAAGTTGGCTGGGATCCAAATCATTTCCGTATGCCCGCTGGATGGCTTCAATTTGTCCTTCTTTTCGTGGGGCCCACAAACTCTTTCCTTTGCCATCCGTTGAGAGCCCAATCCCTCGAATAAGTGCGTGAATCTGATCGCCGTCAGCCAAGGCGCGATCCAAAGTCTTGATCAAGAGCGTGACATATCCCTCACCATTGACAAGCCCGTCGGCGTCTTCGTCAAACGGGCGGGTGCCTGTCCCACTAAGGGACTGTGCACGCGAGAAGAGAACCAGACTGTCGAATTTGCAATACGACGCACCGCCCACAATCGCCATATCAATTTGTCCCAGTTGCAGAGCTCGCGCACCCATCGCCAGCGAGGCAAGTGACGACGCACAGGCTGCATTCACCACCATGCTGGGACCATCCAACCGCAACATCTTGGTAATCAGTGCAGCACCCCGATGGGGACTCACATTAAGATCTTTTCTGGAAAGCGGCTCGGCCCGAGATTCCCTGACTTCGCGAACAACCTCTCGAATCACATCACTCGTACGGCCACTCGTGAGCTGATCGATGTTGTCGATTTCCCGTAAATATTCGGCTACTTGTTCAATCTGGCTGGCAAAGCATATCTCACCCCCCAGTTCGCTGGCCTTCACGTGCCCGATGTAGACACCAACTCTTTCACGCAGCGACATGTCGAAAGGATCGAAGGCGGCATGGCGGCAAGCATCGGCCGCCACATCGCAAATTGTCAAATGGGCAACATCTGAAGTTGCTAGGTCCTCGGGAGTGAGAGGACAGCGACTGGGATCTATGGGCTGATAGTCCATCAGACAAGCAATGGAGGCATAGGATTTACAAAGCACTCCCTTATTCGGATCGAAATAGAGCTGCCGATTGAACCTCTCAGCTGGTATTTCTGCCTCCGTACAACGCCCCTGCAGAAGCAATTCCCAATACTCATCCAAATCGTTTGCACCAGGCATGCGGCACGCCATGCCCACAACTGCCAACGGGACATTATTGAATTTCGCCATCTCTCAGCCTCGAATCAGTTTTTGATTGTGGTTACGCTGCAACTTCTCGACGAATTCGATTCGGCTGGGAACCTTTGCCGCATCGAGCCGGCTTCTCAAAAATTCTTTCACGTGGCCCTGGTTGGGCATGGAGTTATTCCGAGGTACCACATACGCAACGATTGATTCGCCCAGCTGCTCATCACTGTATCCGGCTACGTAGGCCTCGGTGATGTCCGGATAACCTACCAACTCTTGTTCAACTTCTTCTGGACTCACACTGATTCCCCGAGTGATGATGATGTTTTTTCTGCGTCCGCGAATGTAGAGAAACTGGTCCTCATCCAGGTAACCGCAATCTCCAGTCCGCAAATAACCGTCCTGAATCGATTCAGCAGTCAAATCGGACTTTTTGTAGTATCCCAGCATGACATTGGGGCCCTTCACCGTAATTTCACCCAACTGCCCTGCAGGAAGCGAACGCCCCAGCTCGTCAATGATCTTGATTTCCACATGCCTTAATGCGCGTCCAGAACTTCCCATCTTGTTCATTTGGTCTTCAGGCAGCAGGGTTGAACAGCGAGGCGCGGCTTCCGTGAGCCCATAGCCGTAATAGAAGCCAACATTCGGAAACGAGCTGATGACTTGGCGAAATACATCCTGTGCAAATGGTGCAGAAGCGAAAAATATTTTCTTGACGGACGTAAGCTTGCGTCCCACCTCAGAAGCCTTGGAAAGCATATTCATCAAAATGAACGGTGTCACATTAGCCACCGTAATCTGTCGCTCCTGCAACAAACGACAGAAGTTGCCCAGTACGAAGATGCCTTTATAGATATGAATGGTCATTCCCGCAGACAGGTAAGCCAGGAATTCGGTGGTGTGAGTTCCCACGGCGGTCATCGGCAGGACGATTGCAGCACGATCTTCTTTCGTTAATTGAGCGACTTCGTTGAACGACTCGATGTTCGCGAAAATGTTCTGGTGAGATAGCATCACACGTTTTGGATCATTGGCCGTACCCGATGTCGAAATCATCACCGCGACGTGATCATTATTATTGGTCGATGGCAAGAGAGAGCGTTCTGCCTGAACATGACTGGGCATCCATTCCAACTTCATATCACGGCCACCGCTGCTAAGCGTGATGACCGCACGGACAGCTGGAACACTTCGGGCTGATTGTTTGACGGCTTCAACGTGCTTGGCGTCGGTCACCACGTAGTCTGCGTCGCAGTACGCCAATTCAGACGGCAAACGATTCAACGGCAAGGAAACCGGCGTGGGAGCAGGAACTGCGTCTGCCTTCGAAATACCAAAGTACCCCACCGCATACTCAATGGAATTCCCGATAAACATCAAACCGTGCCCACCAATCAAACCGTTGCTTTTCAGCAAATGGCACAGCTTGTCGCTCAGTGCATGAAGATCCCCGTAGGTAATGCAATCCTCTCCGTGGAGAATCGCCGGAAGAAGCGCACCTTGGGCCGCGCCACGAATCACGATATCGTGGATTTTCATGGTGTTTAATTCCATGACCGAGTCACGTAACACTCAGTTCTTTTCGGCGAGTTTACGTCCAATCAATGAAGCAAACGCACCGGAGTTATTGAGACTCTCTATTTCGAGATCCTCGAGGCTAATCGAGATGGCGTAGTGTTGTTCGACCGCCGTGATCAAGTCCAGCATTCCGACCGAGTCGAGACCTACATCATCGATCAATCGTGTGTTACTTGTCAGGCTAGCCTTAACGTCGTTCGCCATACTCCTTTCCGTGATAATTCGACTCAGCGTTTTCAGGATCGATCGTTCATCCGTTGACACTGGTTTTCCATTCCGATGGTCCGTCGAATTTATCGAAGACGAAGTTGGTGCTAGCGGCACCGATGCATCCGTTGCAGACTTCGAAGGGGGGGGGGCACCTTGGAGAAAAATCATCACATCGCGTAATGTGGCAAAATCGTCCAAAGTTAGGTCTTCGGTGGGTGTGACATCGAACTCAAAATACTCTCGCAGTTCACCAAATAACTGGGCTTTCTTGATACTGTCGATTCCCAGGTCAGCTTCCAAATCGGCATCCAACTCGACAATTTCAGGGGGATACCCGGTTTGCTCAACCACAAAGTTAATCAGGAATTCGTCCAGGTGTTCTGTGGGAGGCGTCTTCTCTGCGCCTGCTGGACTCGTGATCGTCGTGCCCGGATTCGAAGGCTGCGTCGGCTGGGACGTCGTGGTTTCTTCAAGGTTCTGATCCGTGAACTGCCCTGATGGGGATTCTTCTTGAGGCGTCTGAGGGTGAATTCCCTGTAGAAAATTCAACACGTCTCGCAACGTTACAAAATCGTCGAGCGTTAATTCTTCGCTGGGAGTGATGTCGAAGTATTCTCGAAGTTCCCCGAAAAGCTGGGCTTTCTTGATGCTATCGATTCCCAAATCAGCTTCAAGATCTGCGTCCAGTTCAACAATCTCTGCAGGATAGCCTGTTTGTTCCACGACGAAGTTGACCAGGAACGGTTCCAGCTGTTCTTGCGACGGTGCCCTATCTGTCGCCGCTGTCGTTGTCGTGGATAGGCTCGAGTTTGATGTGTCCTGTAACTCGGCTGCGGAGTCCACTGCATCACGCCCGCCAGAAGACACCGGCTCAGTTTTCACCTGATCCAGAGCAGGTGGTGATGGCGACTCAACCTGAGTCGAACCGGGCGTTTGCTGGTTTTGTTGAGTTCCCTGCAAAAACTCCATGACGTCGCGCAAAGTCAAAAAGTCATCCAGTGATAAATCTTGGCTGGGAGTTATGTCGAAGTACTCTCGAAGTTCACCAAACAACTGTGCTTTCTTAATACTGTCGATGCCAAGATCGGCCTCAAGATCCGCGTCCAACTCGACGATCTCCGCGGGATAACCCGTTTGTTCGACGACGAAATTGATCAAAAACGGTTCCAACTGATCAGAAATCGGCTCCTCAGTATCGGTATTGACCCTCCCAGAACCTTCCGGAACAGAGTTAGACGTGACCGTCGAGACCGGCGACGAAGATGAAAAGGTAGTCACGGTACTCGCCGACTGGTCATTGGAAACCGGCGGGTTTGCAGCGGGCACGGACGCCTGATTTCCGATGTCGCTACCGTCCGATGCCATACGAAGATAATCGACTACATGCGCCAGCGTGGAAAAGTCGTCGAGTGTCATATCTTCGGTGGCGGTCATTTCAAAATCGAAGTATTCCCGCAACTCACCAAACAATTGTGCTTTTTTGATACTGTCAATGCCGAGGTCCGCTTCCAGGTCGGCATCCAAGTCAACAATTTCTGCGGGATAACCGGTCTGTTCCACCACAAAATTGATTAGAAATGTTTCCAGTTGTTCAGGTGGGGGTGTAGATTTCTTGGCCCGTGAAGTGCCATTGTTGGAGTGTGCCGCTTGGCTCTCTGCCACTGCGACAGGGATCGCCGGAGAGGGCTCGTTATCGGACGGAAATGGCGTTGTCGCCGACTCCGTTGTCACTTCGCCCGACGTAATTTCCCGACGAGAGCCAGGCTCCGCAATCGCCGCCAATTCACCTGGAATTTGATGCCGGGGCACAGTACCGACTTGCGACATCGCCTTGTCACGCATTTTGTTCTTGCGAACCATCGTTGCGTCAAAATGCACGATACTGGAAGAATGCGATGCACTCGATTCAGGATCGCCGTTCTTGGACGCAACTCCAGGGTTGTAGGAAGTGGTCATAATCTTCTGCTCACTTGTCAATATTGCGACTTTGTTTCTCTAGGGACTCGGCTGTGTCACATGTCCCAGTACCCTCGCCAGTTGTGCAGGTGGTGGCGTGTTACCTTGGATCAACGCTTGCGAAGTCCTCAAAGATTCCCCAACAGAAATTTCGTTTCGCAATAGTCGCGAAAAAGTGTCGGTGTTGAGATAAAAGTAGTGTTCAGAGCGAGTCGATAGGCCTGGGCGAGCCGACACAGGGCGCAGTTCGCTGTCCAGCATGAGTTCCCACTGGCCCCCGCCTGGTCCAGTCACCTGGAGACCAACCGGCTGTCCCCGGTCCCAGTCCAAATCTGTGTTCAATAGTTGTTCGAGATGCTGTTGGATATCCAACTCCAACTGAATGGGAGCAGGGCGAGGCCAACCAAAATTGGATTCGATCGCATATTTACAGAGATGAACCAACATCTCGCAATTCACTTCGGGAGGCGGAAGATGTGGCGCAGCACGACGAGTGTTGGTCAAGTCAAATTCCGGATCATCCTTCCAATACGACTCGTAAATCTTCATCTGATCGCGGAAATACTCCACAAACTCGTCTTGGTTCAACGACCAGGAGGTACTCTGAGTCTGGTCCTCACTCTGTGAAACATCTCCATAGGTCAGGAATCCCTGAACCATCGCATCACGCATGACGTTCGCGGTGACGGGCTTGTCAGGTGCCAAATGGAAAATTTGGCCGTGGTGTTCAGGGTGCGCGATGATGTGAGTCATCACTTCTGATATCCAATCCACGGGAATGAGATTTTTGCGTTCGTGACCCTGAATTTGTATCGATTCCTGTAACGGTGCGGCGAGTGCTACGTCCCGAATAATGTGCTTGAACATCGTGTGCACAAGCTTCAGAGGGACGTAAAAACCATGAAATGTCGGTGTATATCCAGTGCGAGAATCGCCAATGATGATCGCGGCCCGGTAAATCGTGGGGGGATCAATGTGGCGAGCGGCTCGTATCAGTTGTTCTCCTTCAAACTTGCTTCGCTCGTAATCCGTGTTGAGCTCCTGGCCCTCGTCGAGTTCCCCTTCGTAAATCAGTCCCTCGCGTTTCCCACAGACATACGCAGTTGAGACGTGGTGGAACTGCCGGATTCCATTACGTTTACAAAAAGCCAATGCATTCTCCGTGCCACCCACATTGGTACGCCACGGATCCTCGTGAGGCCGCTCTCCATAGTAAGTCACGCTGGCCGCATTCTGGACGAGGGACGTGCAATTGGCTGCTACCCAACGCAATTGTTCGTCCGACAAGTCAAATCTGTCGTTCGAGAGATTTCCCTCGAGAATGACAGGGCGCGGAAGTGCAAAACCCGCTAGTTTCTCCCAGCGAGTCATGATCGATTCTACACGTTGGCGGGCGGACTCCAGTTTAGTGGGGCGCACCAAAACCGCGACGCGTAGGCCGGCTACCAGGAAATCGTTCAGTAGATACGACCCGAGTAGACCCGTAGCACCTGTAAGTAAGTGATAAGCCATCTTCAATTGTCACGCATCTTCAATGAGCGGGAGCTACATCCGTGCCTCCTTCTCTCGTCATTTCGATCCTCGGCTCGCTGAGCGAGACGACCATTATATCAAAATGGCGAGCAAGGGGAAGATGCAGCGTTTAACTAATTTAGGGCTTTCCTTCGCATTTTGGGACCAAGAGCAGGTCACTTGGTCACCTCATTCGACCTTTTAGACTGTTATTTGTTCTTCGCCGTATGCAGAAACTTCAGTCTAACTGATCGATCTGATGCGATGCTAGCCACTTCCCTACCTAGTGTGGATCGGCTAACTTGCCAGACCGTCTGTGCATAACCAGGAAATATTTCGGCCAAATGGGGATAAAACGGGGCAAACTGGGTTGATTATTCCGATAGCGTAATTCCTGCTCCGCGTAAGTCCCATATTTCCGAAAACAGTCGATTCGACTAACAGTACAAACCGACAAATCTAGGTCGAGTGATTCCACTGGCTCCTTCACTCACCGTTGGTGTCGGTCTGTGAATTGGAACCGCTGGGTGGATAAAATGTTGCCAAATAGTCGGGACTTACGCCCAGCCACTCAGCCGTTAAAAGGAGCCAATTCTGCAAAGTCTGCCAGACAACTCCCCGTTGCTGCCAGCGTCTGGCGCTGGTCACCAGGGGACCTGTGAGAAGGACAATTCTTCCCTGTTGGCGAAGACGCCTCATCAGGCGTACATCTTCCATGAGCCGTACCGGGGGGAAACCGGCGATATCGTGGAAGATCGTCCTGCGCACAAAAATACCCTGATCTCCGTAAGCCATTGAAAACCAGTGAACTCGAGCTGCGTTGCCTAATTCGAGCAACCTGAAAAGGATCCCTTTGGCCTCGATGTGGTGCTTGAATGCACCACCAACTAAACGATCATCTTGAAGCACCAAGCGGATTTGGTCCAGGGAGTCACGGCCCAAACGACTATCGGCGTGAAGAAAGAGCAAGACGTCACCGCTGGCCCGTTCCGCTCCGGCATTCTGTTGACCGGATCTGCCAGGATCACAGTGAATCACTTGGCAACCCAATGCTGCGGCAACCTCGGCGGTCCCGTCGGAACTGGCACCGTCCACAACGATGATCTCATCTGCTCCGGCTTGTTTAGCACTGGACACCGCTGCAGAGACCAAGCGAGACTCGTTAAGTGTGGGAATAATGACGGAGATGCGCACGGTTGCTAAACGGAATCCAAAGCCAGCTGATGACTTGGTTCCAGCTGTTCAACGCCATCTCCCTTGGCAATTACCACCACCCCAGCATCGCTGATGGTGAATCCGCGTTCTCGCTCCAGATCCAAGTCGAATCCGATCTGAATTCCCGGTGGAATATTCACGCCTTTGTCGATGATAGCCCGGCGAATCTGAGCGTGACGACCAATTTGAACATCCTGGAAGATGATGGAGTCCTTGACTTCGGCGTAACTGTTCACGCGGACGTTGGGACCGACAACACTGTGCAGAACCCTTCCGCCCGAGATGATACTGCCGTGACAAACAATGCTGTCTAGTGCACAGCCAACTCGACTTTCGTCTCCTGCCGGTCCAGAAAAAACAAATTTCGGCGGCGGCAAGTTAGGTTGATAAGTTCGTAGCGGCCAGGGTTTGTCGTACATATTGAGCAACGGGTCGACTGCCACCAATTCCATATTGGCTTCGTAATAGGCGTCTAAAGTGCCCACATCACGCCAGTACGCGTCCGTCTTGCGATTCTCGTCTCGGAAAGGAAATGCGAAAACTCGATGGGTGTTAATAATCGATGGAATGATATTCTTGCCAAAATCATGGCCGCTGGCGGGGTTGTTGGCATCCTGGCAGAGCTGCTCGAACAGAAAACGTGCTGTAAATACGTAAATGCCCATCGAGGCCAAACAGTAGTTTTCGTCCGACGGAATGGTCCGCGGGTTTTCTGGTTTTTCCTCGAAACCGACAATTCGTTTTTGGGAGTCGATCTCCATCACTCCAAACTGTTGAGCAGTTGAACGATCGACTCGCAAGGCCCCGACGGTCAAATCGGCATTGTTCCGGCTGTGAAAATCAACTATCGAACGGTAATTCATCTTGTAGATGTGGTCACCTGCCAAAACAACCACGCAATCAGGACGATCCTTTTCCAGAGCGTAAATGTTCTGATAAACCGCATCTGCCGTACCCTGATACCAATGTTCGTCGATGCGCTGTTGAGGCGGAACCACATCGATGAACTCTCCCAACTCACGGCAGAAAAACCGTCGCCATCCCCGGTTGATATGCCGGTCGAGACTCATCGCTTTATACTGGGTGAGAACCAGCATTTTCCGCAAACCACTGTTCAAACAGTTCGACAGAGCGAAATCAACAATCCGATAGTTGCCTCCAAAAGGCACTGCCGGCTTGGCTCGATCTCGCGTCAAGGGCTCCAGCCGAGAACCTTTACCTCCTGCTAAAACGACGGCCAAGACATTTTTCATGATGGATACTCCGTCATACCAAGGTGAACTTCCTTATCCTGGCCACGTTTCGTACGTCGGCCAGACACCAGATGCCCTCGCTGCAAAGAAACGCGTTTGAGCAATTTTCGTGCTTCCCGCATTCTTTTGCCCGGCTTCAGATGGGCTCTGATTTACAAATCATCCCCCCAGTCCCTGACTGAACCTGTTGTCGTCTCTTTTGCCTTTCAATTATAGATATTGATTCGGAGACCGCATGGCTTTTCAAAATCGGCAACCTACTTTCCAGCAGGGGCATGTTGAAAGCAGGAGCCTCGCCGGGGAAACGTACCTTAACCGTTGGAAACCGGCCCAACAGTCTCAGGCGTTATATTTTACTTGTCTTCCCCAGCTGCTGGTAGTGTGTCCCTGCCAGTGACTCAAAAGGTCGACTCGTTTTGACCCAAATGGAACAGGCGTATCACATGCAACATGCTAACCACAAACCCCGTCCCAGTGGCCGGTGCAAAAAACGGTACAAACTTCGGCCACCAGCCGGAAAACCTGATTTCCAGAATTTTTCCCTGACCGTCGCGTCGATCTCACTTTGCCCTTTTCCGTTCCGCACAGCGGGTCGCTCAAACCCAGTCGACCTTTCATCAGCATCTGGGAAACATTGCATCGGAACCGCACCAGCGGCGCATCCAAAGCTCGAGAACGAGCAACGACCACAGCCGGTAGCCATGGTCAAAAGTTCCCTCTAAATGCTCCTTAATGAATTGTTGGACGGACTGCGGGTGAAACAAACCGCGCGCCTGGGCCGTTTGGTCGGTTAACAAATCCTGAACCATATCTCGTAGTTCATGACGGAACCAATGACCCAGCGGCACTCCGAATCCCATTTTAGAACGTGTGCCAACAACCCGTGGCAGCAAGTCTCTGAAGGAATTCCACAGGATATGCTTTCCCCGTTGTTGACGAAGTTTGAAACTAACCGGAACCTGCAGTGCGAGTTCGACCAGATGATGGTCAAGAAACGGCTGGCGACACTCCAAAGAATGGGCCATTGAGGCAATGTCCACCTTGGTCATCAGATCGCAAGGGAGATACGTGATTAGATCAGCAAAAGCAGCACAGCTCACGTCGTCAGGTCCGGAGGCACGTGACCATGCCTGTTCCAAAAAGTGAATCGGATCGGAAGTGCGCAGGCGACGGATCCAGTCATCCGCATACAATGACACTCGTTGAGACTCGTGGAAAATTTCGATCCAATTCAGATATCGTCGTACGGGATCTTGTTTAAGTGCCTCTAAAAAACGTTTCAGAAGCCGGAGGCGAGATTTCTGGTGAGTTGGCGCAGGAAGGTGTTGCCAAAGCCGTGAGGTGAATACCCGGCGCAAAGAAGCTGGCAAGTTGTCGCAGCGACTTGCCAACTGCACAGCCTGATATCTCTGATAACCTGCAAACAATTCATCGCCTCCATCACCGGTCAGAGCTACCTTGACCTGCTCTCGAGCCCACTGCGACAAATACCAGGTAGGAATTGCCGAACTATCTGCCATCGGTTCATCAAAGTGCCACACTAACTGGGGTAATATCTCTGTCCCTTTCGGTGTGACTTGAAATTCGTAGTGGTCTGTGCCTAGATGCTCTGCAACTTTTCGGGCATAGGAACTTTCGTCGTATTCGGGAGTCGGAAAACCAATCGAAAACGTCTTAATACTGCCTGGGCTGAGTTGGCACATTAAGGCGACGATGATCGACGAATCCATTCCGCCTGAGAGAAACGCGCCCAACGGAACATCGCTCTGCATTCGCCGCTCGACAGAAGAAGTAAGAAGCTCTCGAATCTGCACAACGGTCTCTTTTTCCGAGAGACTCTTCACCTGCCGACCATCCGGGGTCCAGTACGGCTCTACGTTCAATTTACCGTCCTGGTACATCGCGTAGTGAGCAGGGGGCAGTTTGCGGATACCCTTGAAAATCGTCTTCGGATGGGGGACGTATTGATAGGTGAGGTATTCATCCAGCGCTGCCGGATCAATGTCACGAGACACTTCGGGCAGTTGCAGCAAGCTCTTCAATTCACTAGCAAACAGCAGTGAATCGGCTTGCTGGCAATACACCAGTGGTTTTTGACCCAGGCGATCCCGGCCGAGAACCAAGCGTCGATTCCTGGCGTCCCAAATTGCAAGAGCGAACATACCGTTCAAGTGTTCAAAGCAGCGAACACCCTCATCTTCGTAAAGATGGATAATCACTTCCGTGTCACTATGAGACTTGAAACGATGGCCCGCACCTTCCAAACGGGACCTCAAGGCACGATGGTTGTAAATCTCGCCGTTGAAAACCAGCCAGACTGTTTGATCCTCATTGCTCATTGGCTGAACACCACCCGCAATATCTATGATCGACAAGCGGCGGTGGCCCAATGCGACTCCTGGCATCGAGTCGTAGGGTGAACGCAACTTGAAATCACTGATATAGGTACCCCGCTCATCTGGTCCACGATGCCTCAAGACGTCGGTCATACGTCTCAAGGTATCCTGTCCAACGGAGGACTCGGGGTTTGTCCAGATTGCACCTGTGATTCCACACATGATAGATTTCTTCTCGCCGCACTTAGTCAAACAAGTGTTTGATAGAATTCATCGTATTGCCGAACCATCTTGTCAACAGAAAAGTGGTCTGCCACCCTGCGTTTAGACGCATTTCCCATCTCCTTTCGTAACGACTCGTCCTCAAGCAATTGGAGTGTCTGTCGGGCAAACGCAGCCCGATCCCCAACAGGAACGAGGTATCCCGTTTCATCGGGTATGACCAGGTCCCGGTTACCTGAGATATCTGTGGCGACCACGGGGACACCGGCAACCATGGCTTCCAGAATCGAATTCGGTAAGCCTTCATAACCGCTGCTCAACCACAGGCAGTCGAAATGCGGTAACAGCTTCAAAGCGTCATTGCGGTGTCCCAGGAAGTGGATTTTTCCACCTAAATGAATCTGTTTCGCAAACCGCTCCAGTCGCCAGCGTTGCGGACCCTCTCCTAAAATCAAGAGGTGTACATCATCTCTGACAACGCTCAACAGTTCCGCTGCCCAAATCGCATCTTTCCACCTTTTTTGAGGCCAGAGACGGCCAACCGCTCCGATCAATCTGGTCTGCCGTGGCAAATTCAACTCAACAAGCAACTCATCCCGAGTGAGTGATGTTGAGGAGGTCGGTGTCGTGACACCGTTGGGAATAACGTGAAACTTGTCCTCCGGCAAACCGTGGCCCACATAGAATTGGCGTACCCCCTCGCTGGGAGCTACCAAGGCGTCGCTGTGGCGCGCCAAATATCGGTCGATTGTAAATTGGTAAGGTAGTTTCCAGCGGTCAACGCAGCGTTCTGATGCCACAATTCTCGGTACGCGGCAACTGATCGCCGCTTGACGCCCGTAGCAGTTGGCAGCGAATATCCAAGTTTGGACAATGTCAGGCTGTACCGCCCGAATATGTCGTTTGAGGCGCCAGTATGCACCGGGATCAATCTTCCAGGACTTTCCCACCACGTGGACGGGAATTCGACTGTCCGCGAGCACGTCTGCATAAGGTCCTGCCGAAGTTAAAGCACAAACATGCACGTCATATCGAACCTTTTCCAATCCCGTCGCCAAAAGTGTCAGTTGCTTCTCAGCACCACCTTGGACAAGCGTCGGGATAATTTGCAGGATGCGCGTGGCCATGGTGCCCTTTTTCAACTCCCGTTCCGGTAAACTCGTTTTTCAAGTTTTCTCGAAATCAGCTCGCGAAACAAATGTAGATGCGCCTTGGCAACGGATTCCAGAGAGTAGCTCTCCTGCACCAGTTCCTTTGCCGACCGCACAAGTCGGATGCGAAGATCGTGGTCCCTCCAGATCCGGATGATAGCCTTGGCCAATTGCTGAGGGGATTTCGGCGGTACAACGAGACCTGTCTGTTCATCTTGCACGACGACGCGATTTCCTGGAATGTCTGTCACCACCACGGGCAGCCCGTGGGCCATCGCCTCTAAAAGTGCCAACGACAGTCCCTCTCGATAAGATGGTAGAACAAACAAGTCCGCTGCCAGAAGGACTTCCTCTAATGAATCAAACACTCCTGGAAAAATGACGTGCTCCAATAGCCCTAGATTCTCCACTGTTTCTACCAACTTTGACCGCGTCTCGCCGGTCCCTACGAGCCACAGACGGGCATTGGGAACTTCGTGTTGTACCAAGGGCCAGGCCCGAATCAGATCGAACAAGCCTTTCTCAGCGTGCAAACGACCATTGAATACGGCAAGTCGCGCTCCAACAGGCAGCTTTAAATCCGGGTTGGCTTCCGCAAGCACCTCGCGAGCCTGAAACCGCTGATGTTCGTCCGGAATCACCATCGAAGTAACTCCGTCGTTGATCCGATGAATGGATGCTGCAGAATAACCCGCCTGAATCAGTTCCTTTTCGATCGCGGGACTGATCGCTACCAAAGCATTCGCCTGGCGGCACCGAGCCTGTATTCGCTTGCCAAAACGGGCACTCTGCTGCCAATCACAGTCTCCATCTTTCCCCCCAGCTTCGGCACGCAAAACAACTGGCTTGGGAGAGCGGGCCAGGCAGCCCGTTACCGCGTAAGCATCGTGTTTGAGCATAGAAACATACACAAGATCAAAGTCTGCAGGATGATTCTTCAGCCAACGAGAAAGGGCATTCATATAGCGTAGCGTGCCCCAACCTTGCCACGCCGACTGTGGAAGACGAACGACCGGAACCTCGTCCAAAATACACTTTTGCGGCCACTGCTTATCCCATTGGGCCGTAAAAATGACAGGCAGAGCCCCCTGACGCAAGAACTCGGAAGCAAGATTTGCCATCACCACCTCAGCACGGCCAACGAGTGGCCAAAATCTGCGTGTGACCAGAGCTAAGCGGAGCGGTTTCATATCCTAACAATCAGAAAATGCGCTTTTTTTTCAAAACCCGGCTGACAAAGCACAGCTTCAGACAAGACGACCATCTGGACTTCAATCTCAACCCGTTTTCTCAGTTAAATTTCGAGATCCAAGTTTTCCACCCGGGGAGGACGTCGTAAAACGGAACCGGAGGCCCCCCAGCCACCCTCGGTATTATTAAACAATCAAGCTCTAGCCTGTTATCCGAAATCTTCTGCCCCCTAGTCATTAAATATGACTTCATTTCCCGGGACCATTCATGTTACTTTTATTCTAGAGCGTCGTTCTCCCAGCGAGTAGATCGCTCTCCAGCTAGGCCTCGGCTAAAGGTCAAACTGAATCTGGTTGCAGTTGCTGCCCCATTTGACCGGGAAGAAGGAATTTAAGCGTGGTTCACCATCAATACGGCTGGAAACAGGAGATGGTAGGAGGACACAGCTGCGATCTTTTTCTGCCGCAGAAACCAAATCCTCATCAATTCCTCTTAGTCTATTTACACGGTATGCATCTGAGAAAACTTGAAGATCAAACAAAATTCACAGCCCTCTTCGAGCAAAACGGACTTCCTGTTGTGGCACCTGTGACTCAAAAAAGTTGGTGGACGGATCGAATCTGCCCCGAGTTTGACCATGTAATGACCGCCGAACGTTACTTGCTCGACCATATTTTGCCTTTCATTGAACGACAATTCCAAAGTTCACCGCCACGTATCGGACTGTTGGGCACGAGCATGGGGGGGCAAGGTGCCTTGAGATTCGCCTACAAATATCCCGATTTGTTCCCGGTGTCCGCCGCCATTTCGCCAGCGGTAGACTATCAGATTCGCTATCGGAATGGCGACCCGATGATCCGAGCAATGTACCCCAGCGAAGAAGCAGCGCGGCAGGACACCGCGACACTGCACATTCATCCACTCAATTGGCCACGTCATCAGTTCTTCTGCTGTGACCCCACCGACGAATCCTGGATCGAAAGTTCCGAACGTCTGCGCATGAAGCTATCTTCACTCGGTATTCCCCATGACTGCGACCTGGAAACGACAGGTGGTGGTCATAGCTTTCAATACTACAATCTCATGGCAGAACAAGCCGTTCGTTTTTTAGTCGAAAACCTGGAACGGGAGCGAATGCGGCTCATCTGAGTCAACCCTGGCTGCATTTCTTTGTCGCTATCCGGTTGACGACCTAGAAGGTATCTCCTCGTGGGCACCGGCACCGCCAAACACAGCGAAGTTCCACTAAACGTTTTGAATGAGTCGCAACAAATCGCCGGGCACTGAAAACAGAGGGCCAAGGAGAATCCACACGGGAAGGTCGTTCACCCTGTCTGTTATTTCGCGGGCTTTGAATCCATCTGAGCCAGCATACGGGTGAGCGTGTTGGCATGCACGCCAAGCAACCTTGCCGCTCTTCCCTTGTGACCATTCGTGGCAGTCAACGCCTGGAGGACGGCCGTGTCGCGCAGACGGTTGATGTCGAAAAAAGGTAGTGCCCGGGTGGTCTGATCCATCACTCCACGATCGGGCAGCGTCGGTTGACAATCCAACACGTAAGATTGTTCGATCACATGTGACAGCTGTCGAATATTGCCCGGCCAGTGATACTCGCAAAAGCGAGTCAAAGTTTCTGGATCAGGACGCCATACGGGAGTCTCGTACTTCTCGGAAAACTTCAAGGAGAAGTACTCGATGAAATCTGGAATGTCCTCAACCCGCTCGCGTAAACAGGGAACCTTGAGTTCGACCATATTGAGTCGAAAATAGAGATCTTCACGGAAGTTTCCAGCAACCACTTCCTCTTCCAGGTCTCGATTGGTCGCAGCGATGACTTGGATATCCACAGGCAACGGATGCGCGGCCCCAACAGGCGTCACCTCTTGTTGCTGCAAAACTCGCAGCAGTTTAGGCTGCAGTTCCATCGGCATTTCGCCAACTTCATCCAAAAAGACTACTCCACCCGCAGCCGCACGAAAGACTCCCAAAGAAGCGCCTGCAGCACCTGTAAATGCACCTTTTTCATGACCGAAGAGTTGACTTTCTGCCAAGGTCGTAGTTAAGGCTGCACAGTTCACCGGGACGAAAGATTTGTCAGCCCTAGGGCCACTTTTATGCAACTGAGAGGCCCAAACTTCTTTACCCGTTCCTGTTTCACCAGAAATGAGCACTGTGCAACCAACCTCGGACGCCCGCTCAGCGTGTCGAGCAATACGGCGGATCGCCGAATTCATACCGAGAACGTAATCGGTTCCCGGTAATCGGCTCGGGACCCGATTCGCGCTAACGTCCGCTCTTGTTACGTCATTGTCGCTCATTTACAAATCGCCAAATAACCTGCCAGTCGGTGCCTCTAATAATCTGAGTCGTGGTTTCCTTGAATTTGTCAGTGACACAATCCTTTAAGTCGCAATTTCCGTGCATCAGTGAAAACCTGTCTGTCGCACTGCTCGACTGAAACAACAACATCATGTGTTACCAATTTCCTGCTTGTCCTAAACGGCCGCGTGAAAAGAACCTTGTGAGTTTACCACCCGCCTGAAAGGTATATATTTTCTACGATGATCCGTCCATCCTGCACCACCAAACAGCTGATTAAAAGCAATCGGCTTGACCATCATGCGGTTGACTTTCAGCAAGACTCGTTGACGCGCGCCTAGCGCAACAAACAGGTACAATTATTTTTTTTATTAATATTCGCTCCTCATAAATTACTTGCCGCTTTCACTCACAAAACAGGGGCGTTAGGGTGTTACCGCCCTTCTAACAACGCGGCAAGCAGAAAAATAAAACCTTTCAACTGTTGGAAACAAAATGAAAACCGAGAGTTAGAAAATTCAATTCCGACGGCTGTTCCAATAAACAAAATATTCCGGTTCAAAAACAGAAAAAACTGTTGCCGTATGACGTATTAGAAGTCGCATTCGGCATCGACAGCCAAACACAAAATCGGAGAAGAGAGCCGTAGTTGTCCCTACGACGGCTACCGTTACATGGGCCAGCACGGCCACTAAAACATCGCGAATGGATTCGCGCAGGGGTATTGTTGTCAAGCGCTGCTGTGCATTCCACTAGCGTGCTCCTTATTCCACAAAATCCGACTAACCGTTGAAGTCCGCCCTATTTAACCTCTTTATTAGAACATGGCCCAACTGGTATGTAAAGACCTTTAGGAAAAGGTTTTAGGCGCATTTTGACCTTTTCAGACATTTGGGAACTGCTTTTGACCTAGTCAGCGGTCCCAATCGCCGATTTTTCCGCACTGGACATCCCCACCTCCCTCATCACTTCACTCAACCGCTTTATCTACTTTGTATTAAAAGCTTTGCAGCGTTGGGGTGCCCACATCGAGTACCTCATATTTCTTTATTCTGGGCCAATAGATGATCTTTCTAGCGGGAATACGGTTTGCCGCAGAACTAGCATGTTGGCGGTACCATAATACGGCCGCACTACGACTACCACCCTCCAGAATCAATTGTTCTTTGGCCGTGGCATAGGTTATCGATTGCGACCGAGCAAAAAAAGTTTCCCCTTCGACCGTGGAATTTCCTGTTGCGAATAATTCATAACCCGAGGTTTTGCTGTTTTCACGTCTCATGTCAAAGAATGAGAGTCGATTGCAATTCAAGACAAATCCACGAGGACCGAGTTGTTGAGGAAAATCTGGATCGAGTTTCTGTTCCCAATGGTCCACCGGCCCATAGACCGTCACGACTTCGTCTTCAAAATGAATCTGCCGCTGATGAAAGTTTCCCTGCATCGCTTTCTGGAATGCGACGTTGATCAAAAACAGTCCATTCGCATCAGGCTCGCGACCCGGTAATTGCCCCGGAGAACGCGCCCAAAGCATACTCCCAGATTGGCCCGTACGAATTGTCGAAACCTCCCCCGGGCCTGTCCCAAGAATTTTACCAGTGCGATGGTCCATCGAGAGAAATCCCAAATGCAACCTGTCAACGGAAACGAGTTGACTTTCCTTATAGGTGCGATTTTCAACACGCACGTGGCCCGTAAAATCGACTCGCCTTAACAAATCGCCCGTGTCACGCGACACCTCAGCAGTAAAGTCGATACGACGAGATAGCGTAACCACTAGTAAGTCTGAGGTGATCCGCCGATTGGTGGCTCGAACATCAACCTCCCCTTCGAAGTGAATCTGTGCACCGTCAAACTTCATCCGCCTCTGCCACGTAGTACGGATTTTTTCAGGGTGTGCCAGTGGTTGACCGTCCAAATCTCTTTCCAATGGTAGGGTCAGCCAGCCGGGACCATCGATGCGCATCTGGTTGGTAAATTGATTCAGAAACACCCGCTTTCCGCTCATCGCCAGACCCTGAGATTGAATCGTACACGGCGTGCCGGTGACGACGAATTCGGCGCGACTCGAGTTCGCGTTGCGCATCTCGAGTGTTTCACCATTGACTATCAAGCCACCATGGTGCGACGTAGTTTTGGATTTCTCTGAAAGGTGGGCCTCTCCATCCACGGCTACATTTCTGACCATGGGGTGACTCCAGCCCGCGTCGGTTTGCAAATCGAGCCGGATCTGCTTTCCTTGTAAGTGGTACTGCCGTTGGAACCGGGAGTCTCGTGCATCTCTTGAACCGGTTGTTGACTTTGAATTAACCGCCCGTTGTTTTGACAACGATTCAGATTGTGGTCTTACGGTTCCGAGGAGAGAATGCGTCGGGGCGTTGGCACTGGCAGTGAGCGACACATTCTCCGTACTCAAGCTGTCAGTGGCGCCTTTACTGGCCGCAGGCCGGCCGATGACATTGCCGAAGCGTTGCGATTGCTTCACATCGGCGGAAAGCTTAGTGGAAGTTCGTGTGGAACTGGAAATTTGAGATTCAGGAAGACTTGAGGCATCATGATCCTGGCCTTTAGTGATCCAGACAACGAGTTCAGACGATTGGCCAGTCAACTGGGGTGACTCGATTGTGACCCGGTGACGCGCCAGCAATCGGCTTGGTTCTACTGTTGTTTGCGTGCTGCCAGCCAGCGATCTCCGTTCCGCAGCCTCTTGTTCCATTTCCTGTACAGAACTGACCTGGTGGTCAACATGTTCTTGATGCTCTTGCAGCCAACAATGGATTTCATCGGCTGTGACGCTACCGGTTTCCTGTAGTTGGATCAGCGCGCCACCTAGAAGCGAGAGGACGTGCTGTTTACCCTCGGGTCGCAAGTAAAGTTCTTTTTTCCACGATGCGAGAGCGGGACGTGTTTTTCCATCACCCACTTGACTGCGAAATTTTCCCGGTCCGGCGACCCACAAGCGCCCCAGTCGACCGGCCGGCTGCAACTCGTATTCCAGTTCTGTTGTCTCCACCCAGTTCACGGTGTGTCGAACCGTCATTCCATCCTTGCCAAACAAACGAACGCGTCGGTTTTCAATATGGTATTCCAAACGGTCACAACGCGCTTCCATGTCGGACGTTGGAGAACGCACGATCATGGGATGTCCCCAAGCCTTGATCGATTCTGGCTGCAAATCTGCTGAAACGTGTAGCCCTACTGGTCTCGCCGACCCGCTATTTTCCCGCTGACGCGCAAAACCGTCCATAAAATGGATTTCAAGAAGATGGCAACTTAACTGATCTCCAGGCCCGTCTGTCCGCAGATGAACCACGTCGACCTGTTCCTCAAAACTCGCTACCAGTCTTTCAAAATCGAACCGGAAAGGTCCCTGACAAGTAATATCCAATTCGGAGCGTTTTTTCAGGTCCCTTGTCTCGTAGTCGATTTTGCCACTACTAACAGGTTCTCGGGACCCGGGTTGTTTTACCAAATGAAAGCGATCAATTCGTGCCAATTCAATTGACTGGATTCCGGCAACACCTGCGAAAGGTTGATCGTGTTGTTTGTTACCTGATTTTGAAAGGAGTTGTATGTTCAGGCCTTGCCCGCTCCCGGAACTTTCCCCGTAACGAAATTCGACTCGCCGTTCTGTCCAAACTTTTTCAGCGGTGAGAGTGACGCCACTGGTTTTAATGAACAGGTGGTCATTGCCACCGGGAGTCGTTTCCTGTTTGGATAAGGTGATCGGTCCGGAAAATTGTCCCCCAATCAGATGCCCCGATTTTGCGTTCCGCAAATCCAGGCCGTGTTCAAATTTAAGGATCGCCCCTTCCGGAGCTTGAAGTACTAACGGTTGTTGCGACTTGACATCCGATGGTTTTGCGGCCTCCTCGGGTTGAATAATGATCGTACAGGGTGTCAGTTCTAAGCGTTGATCTTCTAACATTTTATAGTCTCGAAAGAAGACCGTCGCGCTTTCACTCACGAGTGACTTTGGTTGCTGTAATTCCCAGGCCTCTTTTTGAAATAAATGAGCGAATCGATTGCTGGGATTTGTATCAGAATTCTCGACCGTCCCATGATGTGGCGAAGACTGTCGGGACGACATCCGTTTCGTTTGAGGCTCAATCCAGGGGACAACAAACAGAGAGTATGTCCAATAGCCGGTGAGGACGAATGACAGGCTGATTGCAGCTCGCTTGAAGCGAAGACGTGACATGGCGGGTCAACATTCTAACCTGTGTAGCGCTGCAGCAAACTTTCCCAACGACGCTGGGCCTTGAGAATCATCTCTACTGTTTCCCGAACGGCCCCCCGACCCCCGCGAGACCGTGTGACGTAGTCAGCACGCTCGCAAATACTGGCCGGGGCATCCGCAACAGCGACACCCAATCCAGCCAATTGGATGACAGGCAGGTCCGGCAAGTCATCGCCAATGTAGCAAATTTCTTCCAGGCTAAGACCAACTTGCTGGATGATCTCCTTCGCAACCGGCAACTTGTCTTCAAATCCCTGTCGCACGACGTCAACTCCTAATTCGTCGGCCCGCAGTTTGACAATGTGTGATGTACGCCCTGTAAGAATTCCGTAGCCATAGCCAGCACGTCGCCACAAAGCAATTCCCAAACCGTCACGAACAAAAAATCGTTTCGTTTCAATGCCCTGGTTGTCAAATACAATACTGCCGTCCGTCAGTACTCCGTCAACATCTGACAAAATGTATTTGATATTTTGGCAACGAGCGTCCAATTTCATTTTGGGTAACCGTTTTCAATAACAATACAAACCAACCGCACTGTACGATCCCAAACGGCCAGTTTCCGAAACTGACACGAACGAACTAATCTTTTTCTCACGATGACAAATCGGCCAAAGAATTTGACCCGGTGGTGAAGACGTTAACTGAGATAAAGCATCAGCAAGGCATCGAAGATGGTCTCCACGACTCTTGTTTCTTTCTTTTTCAGCTACTCCTTTTCGGAATCAGTCGTAAGGATTTGGTCCGTGAAAAATCCATTCACGAACCTCGTAGCTTTATCATGAACAACGATGAGGTGCGTCATATCAATGGTTGCCGGGTAACCGGAGTGTTTCAGGTGGCAAGGTCGGGTCACGTGGCAAAATACCGACCACGTCGGTGATATCAATAAGTCCTACCGGATGTTGTCTGACATTCACAACCGGTAGTTCACTGATTTTCTGTCTCGCGAGTAATTCCACCGCTTCTGTTACTCTGCTTGCTAATGGAATGGTGGTCGGATTGCTCGTCATGACATGACGGATGGGCCTGTCCAATGCCTGATCACGCTGCCCCTCCATAAGACGCGCCAGATCACTATCCGTAAAAATGCCGCTCAAACAACCTAAGTCATCCATTAATAGAATCGCGCCGCTCCGACGCCCGGGCTGTTCCGCTTCGATCAAGATCTGGCGCACTGTACGAGCCTCGCTGGCAACGCGACAGTCTTTCAACGGGCGCATGATGTCTTCAACCTTGGCAAGTCTTTTCCCAAGATTTCCGCCAGGATGAAAACGCGCAAAATCGTCTGCACGAAATTCCAGTATCTGGCTTATGACCAAGGCCAAGGCGTCCCCCAGCGCCAACATAGCTGTGGTGCTGGTACTGGGGGCCAGGCCCAACGTACCAGCTTCTTCCAAAGGACCAAGATCGAGAACCACATCCACCTGACTGGCCAGTGTGCTTTCTGGGCGTCCGGTCACCGCAATCAGTGGAATGCGAGTCTGCCTCCAGAAAGGTAACAACCGCACGACCTCTTCTGTCTCTCCGCTCTGAGACAAAACAAGTACGATATCAGACGAATGGACACGCCCCAGGTCGCCGTGCACCGCCTCACCCGGATGCAAAAAATGGCTCCGTGTTCCAGTCGATGCCAACGTAGCGGCAATTTTTTGTCCAACTAGCCCCGCTTTACCCATGCCTGAAACAATAACACAACCATGGCAGGACAAGATCAGCTCAATTGCTCGGCAAAATTCCGAGTCAATTCGTTGTGCGAGCAAGAGCAGAGAATTGCCTTCGGTGCTGATGACTTCTCGAGCCAGCCGAATCTGATCGAAGGGGCTGATGACCGAAGTTTTGCTAGCAAGTTCTGCGTTCATCGGTTTTCTGGTCCTCGTGTTCGCTAGATGACCGGGAGGCGAATTCTAACGGCCGGAGTCTATCGAAGCAACGTGAACTGAATCCTGATAAGAGCAAGAACTCGAGAGTCAGTCGGGGAAGGCAGCTTCAACTCAGTTCTCCACACCGGGACACAGACAAGTTGATCCACCATGGAGAGAAGTACGGTCTTTTATCCCGCTATCAAGCGTTCATCGCCTGTGGCACGATTGGGTGCATGCACTCTAACAGAAAGCTAAAAATTTTCCCGGGCCAGCATTGAAACAAACCGGTCATCCCGCTGTGTTTGGGAAAGACGGATGACAAGCAACGTGTGCGAGGAATTAAGGGAACGGTCAGGATCGACAAAACACAGCATGCCCAGTCCACGAACCGTCGGGGTGCACCCTAGAAGTACGCTTTCACCCGGTGAAAGCACCGCTTCCACTCGCAATTCGTCAAACCGTAATCGTTTTCGTGAGACATGGAATTGCCACATGCCCGAATCTCCTTTCCAATCGTTCCGGGGTGGACCATGATGGATTTCAGGAGTGAGTTCTATTCGCACTCGACCGTCCCCCAGTGGGAAAGTTTTCAGTTCGAACAAGCACTGTGCATTTTCTTTGGTCACACCTTCAACGAGTCCTTCGTGACTCGCCAACACAGCGAGCTTCTCGTAGTGTTTCGATGTGACCACTTCAGTACGCCACCCCGTGCGGACATGTTTTCTACGCCATGGAAAATGGTGAAAATCCTTCTCAAATTCCATGGCTTCTGAATTCTCAGAAGCTTTGGTCTGGGTGGCATCAAGATGCTGACGTACGGCCGTGGGCAACTGAAGGCCAGCTACCGCGCAACGGATTCCGTTGGAATGTAAACGCTGTCTCAATTGTGGAGCAAAGTGTGTTTCATCCACCTCCTGCCAGAACTCGTGGCCAATACCCGTTTCTGTCCGAGGCAATGGTACAAATCCAATCTCAACTGCGACGCTGTCAGTAGACATCCTTGAATTCGGAAATTCAAGAGAAGACGGCAGGGTTTCGTTCCATATCCCGCACCCACTACAAACACTGAGACAAGGTATTAAAAAAAACCAGGGACGAGACAATAAAAAACTTCGCTTGGTAGCGGATGCTAGCATGTTGGCGACTGGGGAAAGATCAGCACATCGACCGAGTTTGGAAAGAGTACGGATCCGGAATGGTCGGGTCAATGTCTACTTCGAGAGCATTGTTCTGTTTTGGGAAATGGACCAATCTCACACGCTCAGCTCTGTCTGCTTTTCTGTTCCTGCCCGCCGTGGCACACTGAACGATCGGGCCACCACTTCATCGCTAATTCGAAGCATCAAGCGGAATCAACTTGGGATGTTGAATCTTGGTACCGAAAATCGTGCCGTACTGACGCTCCAACTGTCTGAAATTCATGTGCAAGAAGTTGTACAGCTGTATCGGTGGGGACAGTGCCAGCCATCTGTGCATCAACATTTCTATATGAGCATCATATTGCCGTTGAGAGTGAGAATGTACGTAGCAACGGCCGGGGTGACGTCGAATATCACCATCAAACTGCGGACTCACGTGCCAAAGTTCGTGAAAAATCGTCGTGAGTTTCTCTTCGAAGGCCAGGTTTAAGAATCGCGGCAGATAGAAACTGAGAATGTAAAGGAATTCCTGGCCTTGTTCATCATAAAGTCTCTGGCAAGTAAAACGTCGACCATAACGACTCGTCACAAGACCTCCGGACTCAAAACGCATGGGAGTCAACGCAGCATACAATCCATACAGGCCACGTTTGCGCGTCTGGCAAAACGAGACGGCCACACGACGCATGTCGATGTGATGCAAGGAAATGATCCGCGAAGTCACGTCCGCGCAGAGAACCCGCATTTTAGCGGTGAAATTGAATTCGCCAGTCGGTCGCCCGAATATCGCTCCGGACTCCGCGGGAAGCACATGATCCTTCATGATGCCAAGGCGTCGGCCAGTGCCCGATTTCTAACGCCACTAATCCTCTTGTTGCTCACTCTGTTCGCCACCGTCAGACTCTTCCGATTCTGCCATCTCCGAAGAGACATCTACGATATCTTCGGCAGATGTTTCATCCGGGGAAGTTTGTTCCAGATCTTCGTCGTCAGAGAATGCTGGTTTTTCACTTCTCTTGACCACGCGATCATGTGTCCCGACAAACTCCAGAATAGCCCGCGCACCCGCATCTCCCAAACGAGGCTGAGCCAGACGCAGGACTCGAGTGTAGCCACCATCGCGGTCCTCGAATCTCGGAGCAATGTCGTCGAACAACACCCCGACCGCCTGTTTATCTCCAATCAACTGCAGAACTCGACGACGTGCTGCCACGACGGGAGATCGAGCCTGAACCCACTTCTGCCAATTTTCACTCGTTCGCCACTCACGCCAGTCTTCGCTATTACGATCATCCGAGTTGGCAGCGTACTGAGCCGCTTCTTCTGCAGATTGTAATGATCTGCGGGCGATAGTCACACATTTTTCGACAAGTGGACGTACTTCCTTGGCCTTTTGCAGTGTGGTAACAATTCTCCCTTTAACCTTTGGAGTGTTGGAGTCAAACTCGGCGTCCCGCTCCGTCAAAAACAAGCTGCTTGCCAGATTCCTCAAGAGTGCCTTCCTATGACTAGGAGACCGTCCCAGAACCCGACCTTTTTTACGGTGTCGCATAATGGTTTCACATGTTGTATGTAGTAGTCAATTGAATTGAATCTCGAACTGCGGGAGCTATTAATGCAGAGCCGGTGCGGGGGGCAAACGCATCCCCAGGTGCAAACCTAACTCGTTCAGTCTCTCGCGAACCTCGGTGAGTGTCGTGTCTCCGAAGTTTCTAACTTCCATCAGGGAGTCTTCGGAACAGGTCACTAAATCACGGACCGAGAGGATGTTTTCCGACTCCAGGCAGTTCGTGGCTCTCACCGACAGCCTCAACTCGGCCACGGGCATGTTGAGTTTTGATTCGAGCACCGGATCGATGCCCTGCGGTCCACCCTTGACCGGCACATTCACCCTTCCTCCCAATTCGGTGTACTGGACGAAAGGATTGAGGTGCTTCCGCATAATCTTAGCCGCCTCGACCAACGCCATTTCGGGCGAGATAGATCCATTGGTCCAGATTTCCATCGTCAACTTGTCGTAGTTGGTCTTTTGCCCCACACGTGTCTCTTCAATTTCATAGCGGACTCGTATCACGGGACTGTAAACTGCATCAATGGGGATGATGCCGATTTCGTGATCGACGGTACTGTGCTCACTGGCGGGGACATATCCCCGGCCATTTTCAACCACCATCTCCATGAAAAACTCGACGTCTTCCGTTAAAGTGGCAATGGTGTGGTCTCGATTGATGACTTCCACTTCAGAATCAACCTGGACATCGGCGCCGGTTACCGGACCTGCCGTATTCTTCTCCACGGTGATGACTTTCGTCGTCTCACTGTGATTTTTCACCACCAGTGACTTGACATTCAGAACGAGATCCGTGATATCCTCCAAAACACCCGGAAGGGTTGTGAATTCGTGTTGGGCACCACGAATTTTAATCTGAGTGATAGCACTTCCTTCAAGACTGGAAAGCATGATGCGGCGCAAACTATTGCCCACGGTCGTACCGAAACCGCGTTCAAATGGCTCCGCGATAAACTCACCAAAAGTCTCCGTTAAACTGTCGGCATCACAATTGACAACGCTGGGTAATTCCAACCCTCGCCATCGAATATGCATCGCGAAACTCCTCGAAAATTATTTGGAGAAACAATTGAATGTTGAGGCACAACCAGCGGAGTGACCACCTCACCCTAAACCAATCCGGCCTTGCGTCGATTCGCTGTTGAAACAACCCTCGGTTGTATCAGCGACCGGACGCGCTGACCGCTGCGAGGCATGAACTCTCCCCGGAATCTCTGGCATCAGACTCGACGCTTTTTCTTCGGCCGACACCCGTTATGTGGTATGGGTGTGGTGTCTTCGATCAATTTTACTTTCAGACCTGCTGCTTCCAACGCCGTGATGGCGCTTTCCCGTCCCGACCCGGGCCCATTCACCCGAACCTCCACATCTTTTACACCGAACTTCGATGCTTTTTCAGCCGCCTGTTGAGCGGCGCATTGGCCTGCAAATGGCGTACTCTTACGACTTCCCTTGAAACCACAGGTACCAGCACTGGCCCAACAAAGCGTGTCGCCTCGTGTGTCCGTGATGGTTACTGTTGTATTGTTGAAAGTTGCCCTGATATGGGCGATTCCTGCAGTGACGTTACGCCGAACTTTTCTTTTCTTTCCCTTGGCCACTTGGTTTCATCTCCTGAATATTTCGCCGCCTGTCGAGACGCATAACCGATCGTTCGACTTATCCCCTGGCGGTTATCGCATATCCTTCACGCCCTTCTTTCCTGCAACCGTCTTACGTGGGCCTTTTCTCGTACGGGCATTCGTCCGAGTTTGCTGACCTCGTACCGGAAGACCGCGACGGTGACGCACCCCGCGGTAACATCCAACGTCTCGCAAACGGGCTAAATTTTGAGCAATTTGACGTCGAAGCGGACCCTCGACTACGTAGTCCCGTTCCAACAAGGCAGCCAGACGACCAATCTCATCCTCTGCTAATTCTCGCGATTTCTTGTTGGGCTCAACACCTGCTTTTTGGCAAAGTTCCCGAGAAGTTCTGTCACCAACACCGTAAAGGTAGGTCAGTGCAATCACCGTGGAACGGTCGTTCGGAATGTCCACTCCCAATAGACGTGGCATGATTCTGTCTCTCCGCTGGCTCCAGCCGTGTTAACCTTGCCGCTGCTTATGCCGTGGATTACTGCAAACAATAAAGACCGTGCCGCGTCGCCGGACGACCTTACAATTCTCACAAATACGCTTTACACTCGACCGAACCTTCATGACAGCTTCGCCTGCATTCCCGAGATTATTGTAAAGTCCTTCAATATATGATTTAAAGGGTGGGCACAGCAAGCCCCATCCTGTCGCTTTACCCAAGATTTCCAAGATCGGGCATTGTCGGCCTATAATAATCGGAACCGGGATTCTACGGGCTCTCCTGTCTCAAGCTTTGCGGCGCGAGTCGGGGAGCAGTCTCGTGGTTGGTGGCTCAGGGAACGGTTCGCTCCACCGAGTGCATCTGGCGGCCCCAAGTGCAGCCATTGGGGCTGATTTGGAGGTTTTACTGGCCATCCGGTGGACCTGTTAGGATGCGCGGTCCAGCGGAGGTCAGGGCGACCGTGTGCTCAAAATGGGCACTCCAGCTGCCGTCGGCGGTGGCCTGTGTCCAATGATCGGAGAGTCGCTTGACCTCCCGACCACCCGCATTGACCATCGGTTCAATCGCCAAAACCAGGCCGGTTCGCAATTCAAAATCCCCTTCCCGTTGAAATTCTTCGCTGCAGTAGTTGGGTACCTCTGGTGCTTCATGCATTTCCCGGCCAATTCCATGACCAATGAAGTCGGTCACCACGGAAAATCCGGCGGTTTCAATAAGTTGCTGCATCTGGCCAGCGACCTCGCTCCAGTATTCGCACGAATTGAGCAGTTCAACTGCCAGATTGAGTGCGGCCTCGGTGATCTCCAGCAACTTGTCGGCTGCAGCATCAACCTGTCCTACCCGGTAGGTCCAGGCAGAATCCCCGCACCACCCATTGACCTTGCAACCGGTATCGACACTTACAACATCTCCTGCTTGCAGTACTCGCGGACCAGGAATGCCATGCACCACTTCATCGTTGATCGACATACACGTTACCGCAGGAAAGGGAACCGCGCCGGCGACACCCTGGAATAAAGGAACTGCGTCATGACGCCGAAAGAGTTCTTCCACCTCAGTATCGATCTCTCCCGTTGTGATACCGGGCCGTATCATTTTACGGACGAGTTGATGCGCCTCCCAAACCAAGCCCCCAGCCTCAGTCATTAGCCGCATTTCACGGGGCGATCGCAGATTAAGCGGGCCGTTAGACATTTCGAAATTGATCAACGGCCGCTTTAATTTGTCTGAATACTTCGTCCGGACTCCCCATTCCATCGATGGAATGCAGTAGCCCCTTCTCCTGGTAGTAGCTGATCAACGGTTCGGTCGTTGTTTGATAAACGTCAAATCTCTTGGAAATGGTAGCAGGGGTGTCGTCCGATCTTCCTTCTTTGCGACTCCGTTCGAGCATGCGTCGCTCAAGTTCCTCCCGAGGAACGCTGAGCGAGAGCACCAAATCCAGCTTCGCTCCTTGAGCACCAAGCTGCTGATCCAAAGCCTGGGCTTGATCAACTGACCGGGGAAATCCATCCAGCAAGCAACCAACCTGACAGTCGGGCTCTGACAGCCTTTCAGCCACAAAGTTAATCATGAGCGAACTAGGTACCAACTGCCCATTCTCCATGTAGGCAGCTGCCTGATGTCCCAAGTCTGTCGCATCCTTGATCTCCTGACGGAGAATCTCGCCAGTCGAAATATGAACGGCCCCCAAATAGTCTGCCAGCTTGGCTGCCTGTGTACCTTTTCCCGATCCGGGCGGACCCAAAAGAACGAGCACGATCATGATTCAAGCAGTCCCCGGTAATTTCGCATTACCAGATGGCTGTCGATTTTTTGCACCAAATCAAACGCGACGCTGACCGCGATCAGCAGAGCAGTCCCGCCATAAAAGCTCGCTATCAGAAAATCGACATTCATCAATCCCGAAATGACGGTTGGAATAATAGCCACAACTGCAAGAAATGCTGCTCCCACATAAGTGATACGTACCATCACTCTTTCGAGATAGTCGGCCGTGCGTTTTCCGGGTCGATAACCCGGAATGAAGGTACCAAAGTTCTTAAGATTTTCTGCCATATCCTTCGGATTGAAGGTGATAGCCGTCCAAAAATAACAAAAGAAGTAGATCAGCCCGATGTAAAGCAGGTTGTAGATGAAGGACGTGGGACTTCTTAAAGTTTCCGCGATTGTCGAGGCAAATGGCCAATAGGCTGCCAAACCACCAAACAACATCCCGGGAAACATCAGCAAACTGCTGGAAAAGATGATGGGCATCACACCGGCCTGATTGATTCGCAACGGCAAGGTGGACCGAGCACCCCCGAAAACTTTTCGCCCGCGTACGTGCTTGGCGCTTTGCGTCGGAATCTGACGTTTCCCCAGGGTAATGAAGGTGACACCGAAGACAACAAACACGAACAACAAAGCCAATACAATGAAAGTCTCCACACCTGTGTCCGCACTTCCTAATCCAACCAGTTCAAGCTTGGCGTTGTCCAACAGGTTTTTACCGGCACCAGGCATGCGGGCCAAAATACCCGCCATGATCAATAAGCTGATACCGTTTCCAATTCCAAATTCGTCAATCTGTTCGCCCAGCCACATGAGGAAGATCGTGCCGCATGTCATCGTCATGACAGCCACCAGCATCCAACCCCAGTAAATACCTTGAGAGGGGTCCAGCGCATCGGCCAGAAACGCCGTGTTGATTATACGAGGATCGGTAGACAAGAACCAACGTAAGTACATCCAGCTTTGAAAGAGGCAGAGAAGGACTGTCAAATATCGAGTGTACTCGTTGATTTTCTTGCGGCCTGTTTCGCCTTCCTTCTGCAGTTCTTCCAGCGGCTTCCACACACTTCCCAATAACTGGAAAATGATAGACGCTGAAATGTAAGGCATAATTCCCAAGCCAAAAATCGTAATTTGATTAAGGTTGCTGGCGCTGAATACCGCCACCTGATTGAGGAGACGATCGAGCCCATTGCTACCTTGCTGCTCCGTCATAATTTGGGTTTGATCGATAAAGGGCATGGGAATTTGCCATCCGATGCGGTAGATTCCCAGCAGCAAGAGCGTCAGTAGTATCTTGTTCCGTAATTCGGGGATCGTAAAGACGACACGTATTTTCTCCCACATAATTCACTCCATCGCATTAACATGGGGAATCGAATTTCGGAGATCGAACCAGCCCTAGAGCCATCGATTTCAAACACATCTTTTCACCAAATCCACGGGCAACTTCGAAGCGTCGAAACTGGAGGGTGTCCAGAGGAACGCCATGTGGCAACCCGACATGGCCAAGTCCCATTCTTTGTCTTCTAACCCGCTCTGTCTTCTAACCCGCTTGTTTCTTCTTTTCTGCTACGGTCGTTTTTCCAGGCAGAATAACGACTTCTCCTCCAGCTTGGCGGATTTTTTCTACTGCCGCTTTGCTAAACCGATGAGCCGCCACCGTTAACTTTTTGGTCAGATCACCATTTCCCAGCACTTTTAACTGATCATAACGCCCTTTGGCCAGCGAATGGGTTCGCAAGACGTCTGGATTCACTTCATCCCCGCTATGAAATGTCCGTTCCAAATCGCAGACGTTAACGACCATTACGTGGTCGCCAAATTTGTTGTGGAACCCTCGCTTGGGTACCCGCCGAACCATGGGCATGGCTCCGCCCTGGAAGGTCGGTTTGCGAGAAGCACCAGCACGGGACTTCTGTCCCTTGTGTCCCCTGCCACAGGTCTTGCCATGGCCCGAACCGGGGCCTCGCCCTAGACGTTTACGGGACTTGTGTTTCTTGACGCCACGATGAACGTCGTTGAGATTCATGACAAGGAAACCCCTCGTAAGAGTTCAACTTCCTGCTGCGTCCGCAACTGTTCCAATGCTTGAAACGTTGCCTTGACAATGGAAATAGGATTATTGGTTCCGAAGGACTTGGTCAGAATGTTGTGAATCCCGACAGCCTCACACACCGCCCGCACCGCGGCCCCTGCAATGACACCAGTACCCGGACCAGCGGGAACGAGAATCACGCGGCCGGCACCGTAGTGACCCTGAATGGTATGTGGAATCGTGCCATCAACCAGTGGAATCTGGACCAGGCTACGAGTCGCCTGCTTCACAGCCTTTTCGACACTGGGTGGAACCTCATTGGCTTTGCCATAGCCCCAACCAACTTTCCCATGAGTGTCACCAACGACCACCATGGCAGCAAAACTGAAACGACGGCCGCCCTTGACCACCGCGGCACAACGACGAATCTTGACGACTTTGTCGATCAATTCTCCACGAGTTTTTGTCGATTCTTTTGCCACGATCAAATGACTCCCAATTTCTTAATCGCCCTTGGACGGGCCCCCGGGATCTCTTTATCCCCCGGAATGTCGTCCACCACTTGTCGCAACTCCAATGAGTCGCCCTGAACAATCTCAGTCCAATCTAGAGGCTGATTCCTACTTCGCGAACTGCATCGGCCAGTGCCGCAACGCGCCCGTGATACTTGTAACTTCCGCGGTCAAACTTAACCTGCTTAATACCCGCCTCCAAAGCCTTTTCTGCCAGACGCTTGCCCACGGTCAGTGCGGCGTCACAATTGCCCCCATACGAGGCACTATGATCTTTGTCGCGGCTACTCGCCGCCGCCAACGTTTTTTTCGTCGTGTCGTCAATAATCTGACAATAAATGTGTTTATGGCTGCGGTACACTGACAAACGTGGACAATCCGCTGTGCCCCGGATGTTACGTCGTACTCGATACCTACGGCGCTTGCGTTGCTTTTGAATCGCTCGTTCCGTGTTCACAACAACCTCCCACTCAACTAGGTGGCAGTCTTACCTGGCTTGATTTTCACGTATTCGTCCTGATAGCGAATGCCCTTACCTTTGTACGGTTCAGGCTTGCGCACGGCGCGCACTTCTGCGGCAAACTGGCCAACCTGTTGCTTGCTACAACCGCTGACGACAATATGCGTTTGATCCGGACAGGCCACTTTCAAGTTCTTGGGGATTTTCTTATGGACTTCGTTCGCAAAACCAACTCGTAGTTGCAGAATATCCCCCTCGATTGCGGCCAAATAGCCCACCCCTACAATTGCCAACTTCTTTTCAAACCCTTTAGTAACTCCCAAAAACATGTTATTGATCAGCGCCCTCGTCAGTCCGTGATAGGCGCGCGACTGCCGTTCCTCATCGAGTCGACCCACGACTACTTGTTTTTGTTCGTCATCGATCGAGACACTGACTTCGGGACGGTGTTCGTAAGTCAACTTGCCCAAAGGGCCGTCAACTTCAACCGTCCTCTCATTGACGGCTATTTTTGCCCCGTCCGGGATTTCGACAGGTTTTTTACCAATTCGCGACATGTTACCATAACTCACATAAGACTTCGCCACCCAGGTTCCGCTGCCGTGCCTCCCGGTCACTAATGACCCCACGGCTGGTACTGATGACGGCAATTCCCAATCCGTTAAGTATCGGACGTAGACTCTTCGCACCGGTATAGACACGCTTGCCTGGTTTACTAACTCGCTTGATGCGCCGGATTACTCGCTCACCATTCGGGCCGTATTTCAATTCCAAGCGCAGCTGCTTAGCGGGTTGGGCGTCTACTTCGCTCCAATCCCAGATATAGCCTTCGCGCTTTAATACGTCCGCTAATCCACGTTTTACTTTTGACAACGGCATGTCCACATGAGGTCGCTCGATGCGCACTGCATTGCGAATGCGAGTGAGCATATCGGCGATCGGGTCGGTCATCATAGTGTTTCTGATCCCTTTACCAACTCGCCTTTTTTACACCTGGAATAAGTCCCTGATCTGCCAACTTGCGAAAGCAAATACGACAGATTCCGAACTTACGGTACACCGCCCGCGGACGGCCACATAACTGACAACGCCTTTCACTTCGCGAGGAAAATTTGGGTTCTCGCTCGGCTTTGGCTATTTTTGATTTACTCGCCACGGGTCACTCCGATTTTCTACACCAAATCAATTTCTTTTCTTCGGCAGCTCGCACATGAGCCGCGGTACATGTCATGCAGCGCCCGAAGTGTTTTCATCCTCGTCGCGCTGAAATGGCATGCCCAACATTTGTAACAACTGTCGAGCTTCGTCATCACTATTCGTGCTGGTAGTAATCGAAATATTCATACCCTGCACACGTGTAAACTTATCCGGGTTCAGTTCTGGAAAGACAAGCTGCTCCACCAACCCCATACTGTAATTTCCATGGCCGTCAAAGGCCTTGGACTTGACGCCGCGAAAATCGCGAACCCGCGGAATTGCCAAAGCAATCAAACGGTCCAAGAACTCGTACATCCGCTGTCGCCGGAGTGTTACCTTACAACCAATCGGCATGCCCTCGCGTAAGTGAAAGGCGGCGATCGAATTGCGGGCCCGAGTAATGACTGGCTTTTGCCCCGTGATTTGAGATAACGCGTCAACTGCGGATTCCATATGTTTCTTGTCGCCAATGGCGCTTCCCACACCCATACTGACCGTGACTTTCATAATCCGGGGCAGAGACAGTGTATTCTCACGCCCCAGGGATTCCTTCAAACCGGACAGGACTTCAGTGTTGTACTTTTCGAGCAGCCGTGGTGTTGCTATGGCCGTAGACATATGATGTTCACTTTTTCTTCGCGTAGGCAGCACATGGAGGAGCAAGCTGCCCGATTCCCTTTTTACATTTCCTGCAAAATCTTTCCTTACTCCCGTCATCCAGGTATCGGACACCTACCCGCGCAGGCTGTTGGCACTCGCTGCAAACAAGCTTTACATTGGACATCGAAATCGGCATCTCGCGTGAGAGGCGGCCACCTTGCGGGTTCTTCTGGCTGCGTGGCACGTGTTTGTAGACCCGATTGACGCCCTCCACCACGACCTTGCAACTGGCATGATCCACAAGCAATACCTTACCGCGCACTGCACGATCGTCACCTGAGATTATTTCAACAGTATCGTTAACTTTGATACGCATCACAGAACCTCGTTTGCGAGGCTGACAATCTTCATAAAATTTCGTTCACGCAATTCTCTGGCAACTGCGCCAAAAATCCGAGTCCCGCGAGGATTGCGATCGCTGTCAATGATTACAACAGCATTACTGTCAAACCGAATGTAGCTTCCATCGGTACGGCGGGTCGACTGCCTGCAGCGAACAATCACCGCCCGTACAATAGTTTTCTTCTTGATATCGCTTCCGGGAATAACATTCTTCACACTACAAACGATCACGTCTCCCAAACCGGCAAATCTCCGGCGAGTTCCTCCCAATACCTTAATGCACATCACTTCCTTAGCACCGGTATTGTCCGCGACACTTAATCTTGTTTCCTGTTGAATCATCGTTTATGAATCCGGATGGATCTTACTTTCCACGCTGTGACTTCGGGCTGACCCTTTTCACGTTGATCGCAATTCACTCCACTTTTTCCGCTGCTCGCAAAACAGCCAAATCGACCGCTTCGCTCTTCTGTACTACACGGAGCAAACTCCAACGTTTCGTCTTTGAAAGCGGACGACATTCGGTGATTTCGACGGTATCGCCGTTACTTGACTCATTATTTTCGTCGTGCACATAACAAATCGTCTTGCGATGGATGTATTTGCCGTAGGCACGGTGCTTCACCAGACGTGGTATTTCAACGCGCCGCGTCTTCGCCGTTTTGTCATTCGTCACAATACCCGTGGCAATTTTTTTCGGCATGAATGGTCTTTCTTTCCCGCCACCGGTCTCTCAGGCTTCAGGGTTTCTCTGCTGATTCCGTTTGACTTGTTGCTGACTAGTCACTGCTGCTCTTGCTGGCCATTTCTCTCTCACGTTGGAGCGTCTTAATACGAGCGATTGTGCGGCGAAACCGACGCAGTTCGCTCGGCGCATCCAACCGCTCCGTCTGCGCCTGAAGACGCAAACGAAACAGCGATTCGGCCGCCTCCTTCAGGGACAGAGCCAATTGCTCGTCACTCATCTCACGTAATTCCAATACGTTACTCATGTTACTCTAGTCGTTCCCTTTGCGCGTTCAGGCACTCCGACGTTTCAGCAAGCGACAACGCACAGGCATCTTGTGTGCCAGCCGAGCAAAACAAATTCGTGCAGCCTCTTCACTCACACCCCCAACCTCGTACAAAACAGTGCCCGGCTTGACGACGGCCGCCCAGTAGTCCGGTTCGCCTTTCCCTTTGCCCATACGCGTCTCTAACGGAGTGGAGGAAACCGATTTGTGAGGAAAAATCCGGATGTACAAACGTCCTTCTCCGCGCACGTACTGTTGGGCGGCAATACGACCAGCTTCGATCGTTTGCGCACTGATCCAGCCACCCTCCAACGTTTGCAGCCCAAAGTCCCCGAAGGAAACTCGATTACCGCGAGTAGCCTTACCTTTTATACGTCCTCTTTGGAACTTTCGGTGCTTGACTCGCTTCGGCATCAACGCCATCGCTGTCTCCCTGGTACATACCCTGATTAATCCACACTTGAACTCCGATGTTCCCCTGTGCGGTTTTTGCTTCGGTAAATCCGTAGTCGATCTTTGCCCGCAACGTGCTCAATGGAATCGATCCGGCAATTTGCTTTTCACGACGAGCCATCTCTGCACCACCCAGCCGGCCAGACAACTGTATCTTGATTCCCTTGGCACCCGCTTCCATCGTTTGTTCAAGCGTCCGTTTCATCGTTCTGCGGAAACTGGCTCTTTTTGACAACTGCGCCGCAACCTCTTCAGCAACAAGCTGAGCCTGCAGTTCAGGACGCGAGATCTCCTCGATTTTCAAATTAACCCGACGACCGATTAGACTCTGCAGCTCATTTTGCAGGATATCAATTTCCTGCCCCCTCTTGCCAATGATCAGTCCCGGTCGGGCAACATACAACACAACCTTGACTTCGTCCCTCGTCCTTTCAATCTCAATGCGATCTACGCCCGCTTGACGGTACTGCGTCTTGTGAGGATGGTTTTTGATGAAATTACGAAGCTTGTAATCTTCCAATAACAGACCGGCAAAGTCCTGCTTCGAGGCATACCACCGGCTTTTCCAGCCTTGCATGACCCCAGTGCGAAATCCAATCGGATTGACTTTTTGACCCATCTGACGTTTTCCTCTAACTAGGAGTGTAATCCGGCCTCAGCCCTTAAATCGAATCGAGCTCTTCCAATTCAACGTGAATATGTGCCATCCGCTTCTTGATGACAAACGCCATGCCACGAGCCCGTGGCCTTATGCGTTTAAACATCGGTCCAGCATCAACCCGGGCGTCAGTGACCACCAATTTTCCAACGTCGATCGAACGGTCCCGAACCTGCTCAACGTCCTGGGCATTTCCCAGTGCGCTCCTGATGACTTTCTCCAACAACCTCGCGCCACGCTGGGGCTGAAAACGCAGGATTGCAAGCGCCTCGTCGGCAAACTTTCCACGTACCATGTTCGCTAAAGGGCGAACCTTGGTAGCACTGATGCGAGCATGCCGATGCGTTGCCTTGAAACCCATTTTGCGATCCGCCTAATGTGTATAAATATTTCCGCCACAAGACCGTTCCCAGCAAACCGAGCTGACACCGGACACGCATTCCCCTCGACAGGTCAACCCTACCGCTTCCCCCTTCCGCCGTGACCCCGGAAGGTCCGCGTCGGCGCGAACTCCCCGAGCTTATGTCCTACCATCTCCTCGCTCACAAAAACCTTCATGTGTTGCTTGCCGTTGTGCACCATAAACGTATGACCCACAAACTCCGGGACAATGGTACACGCTCGCGCCCAGGTCTTAATCGGATCCTTACTGCGAGTGGAATCCATTTTCTGCACCTTGCCGTACAGCTTCACGTCGACAAAGGGCCCCTTTTTCAATGACCTACTCATGAAAAACTCAACTCCCAGCTTGGACAATCACTGACAATCCGTGTCGGCCTATTCTAAATCCCACCGAAGATACGCTTTGATGTGAAGACTCTTATTATTTGACTAACTGACCGTAACGCTTGGAACGTCGGCGACGAATAATCGCGGCGTTCGACGGCTTCCTTTTCTGCCTGGTCGACCCACCCTTGGCCGAATTACCCTGCGGACTGACCGGATGCCTGCCCCCCTTGGTACGACCTTCTCCACCTCCATGCGGGTGATCGACCGGATTCATGGCTGTCCCCCGTACGTGGGGACGTCGACCTAACCACCGCTTCCGACCGGCCTTTCCCAGCACAATTCCCATATGGTCCGAGTTTCCGACGCTTCCAATCGTGGCCTTACACCTGGAAGGAACACGGCGAATCTCGCCGCTAGGCAGCGTGATTTGCGCCCAATCAGACTCCCGGGCAACTAGCGTAGCGCTTGTCCCCGCGCTGCGACACATGACCGCGCCGCGACCGGGCTGCATCTCAACACTGTGAATCGCTGTGCCAAGAGGGATTTTCAGCATGGGCAGGGAATTCCCCACTGTAGGCGGCGCCTCCGCACCACTCTCTACCATACTTCCCACCTCGAGGCCGTCCGGAGCCAATATGTAACGCTTATCCCCATCCACATAATGCAACAATGCAATCCTTGCACTACGGTTCGGGTCGTATTGAATAGATGCCACTTTCGCCGGAACTCCATCTTTATTTCGACGGAAGTCGATCACTCGATACTGCCGCTTGTGCCCGCCACCACGGTGCCGACTCGTGATCTTTCCCTGATTGTTGCGACCTCCCGTTTTGCGCAATGGCCTCACAAGCTTCTTCTCTGGCTTGCTCTTGGGCGTCAACTCAGCAAAGTCACTGACCGTTGCGCCGCGACGTCCAGCAGTGATCGGTTTGTATCGGCGGATACCCATGGTCGGTAAAAATCCGTGTCTTGTTGCTTATATCCTGCGGTAAATCGTTTAATCGGTCGCTGATGCGCTGCGGGCAACGCCTTAAAAGAAGTCGATCCGATCTTCTCCATCCAGCGTGACAATTGCTTTCTTCCAGGCCTTGGTGCTACCATGCCGAAATCGGTACCGGCGGGACTTCCCCTTGCGGATCTGTGTGCGCACCTTCGTCACTTTGACCTCAAACAGACCTTCCACCGCTCGGCGGATATCAAATTTGGTAGCCAAAGGGTTCACCTCAAACGCATATTGGTTGTCGCGTTCCGATCGATGCATACCCTTTTCCGTCACCAACGGGCGCAGGATGATCTGATAAGGCTCCAGCACCATCTTGGTTTTGGAACCCAACTTCGTTACATCCTTGGCTATATGTGGCATGCGAAGAACCTGTACCAAAAACTACTCGGACTTTTGCGACTTGGCCTCTTCTGCTTTTTTCTGAATGGCATCCAAGGCGGCCTTGGTAACCAACATTTTCTGTGGCTTTAGCACCAGCAGGGCATTCAAATCACCAATGGCTGATATCGTTATCTGGCTGATGTTCCGACCACTGAGGTAAACATGGTTGTCATGCTTTTCCGTAGCCACCAATGTGCTCGTTCCACTCAATCCCAGGGCCTTCAGGATCAATGACATCTCCTGTGTATGCGGGCGATCCAGAGCGAAGTCGTCAATGACGACGATCTCGTCGTCCCGAATCTTGGATGCAATCGCCATGCGAGTCGCCAACTGTAACGCCTTGCGAGGCAAACGATAGCTGTAATCGCGCGGCCGAATGGCATGAATATGACCACCACCCCGGCGCACCCCACTCCGACGCGACCCCGCCCGGGCATTTCCGGTGCCCTTCTGGCGATAAAGCTTCTTGTTCGAACCGGCGACTTCACTACGAGTCTTTGTTTTGGCCGACCCCAGCCTCTGATTGGCCTGATACATAACCACTGCGTCATGCAACAATTGTTTGTTGATCCGGGGCGCAACGTCAGCGGGATCGATCTGGTAACTACCAACATCCTCGCCACTACGGTTATAAACAGTCAATTCGGCCATGGTCGCTACCACTCAGACTTTATTTGTCTCTCGCACAATCACGTAACCGCCAACCGGACCCGGTATCGCGCCATACACCAACAGCAAGTTATTGTCCGCATCCACTCTGACCACCTTGAGATTCTTCGTGGTCACCCTCGAATTGCCATACTGGCCTGGCATCCGCCGGCCTTTAAACAGTCGACTCGGCCAAGCACTGCACCCAGTACCACCCGCGTGCCGGTGAACTTTCTTAACACCGTGGCTGGCACGCTGTCCAGAAAAATTATGGCGCTTCATGACCCCCGAATAGCCACGGCCCTTACTCGTTCCGACCACATCAACCGCTTTGATGTCGGCCAAGTCGTCGACCTTGATTTCCTGGCCAACCTCGTAGCCCTCTACGGAACCACGCAGCTCCTTGACGAAACGCTTGGGTTCGCAGTCAGCCTTGGAAGCCACTTCACTTTCGGTCGCTGACTTCGCTCTGGCCCGCTTGCTGGAGAGTTTGGCAACGTGCCCACGTTCACTTCGTTTGGCCCGATGACGCGGGCGGTCGCCGAATCCCAGTTGCACGGCCTCGTAGCCATCGCGCTGAGGCGTCCGGATTTGAAGCACATGACATGGTCCTGCTTCGATTACAGTGACCGGGACCGCATTGCCCCTCTCGTCATATATCTGTGTCATCCCGACCTTGCGGCCGAGTATCCCCTTAGCCATCGAATCTATCCTGTGGGCCGTTGCCTAGCGGGAGGCTGAAACCTTAAAGAAAAACCTGCCTCAGGTTACCCGCGCGGCGTCCAATTGCATAAAAATTACCGCTTATCAATTTCCAAACTGGAACCGATCTCAAATTAACGTCTGTTTCTGCCTAACCTGATCAGGAGACACGGGACCTAACCAGCAAAGCCTCGGTTCGTAAGATCTAACCTGTTTATTTGGTCGACGCCTTGATCTTGATATCCACTCCGGCCGGCAGACTGAGCTTGTTTAAGGCTTCGATCGTCTTCGCCGTTGCCTGTACAATATCGATCAACCGTTTGTGTGTACGAATTTCAAATTGCTGACGAGCTTTCTTGTCAATCGTGGGTCCGGAAAGCACCGTGTAACGCTCGATACGTGTCGGCAACGGAATCGGACCGTGAACTTCCGAATGAGTTCTCTTGGCCGTGTCCACAATATCTAACGCACTCTGATCCAAGATCGAGTGATCATAGGCCTCCATTCGTATCCGGATCACTTCAGCCGACAAGCTAATTCTCCTACCCTGACTCGCCAAGCCCCTCGAGGGGCGCCTAACTAGGGGAAATCGCTTAATTTATGGCTGTTTTTCAAATACGTCAACCGCTAATTCGGCGAATCAGGAAAAAACACTCCGATCGCGAGGCAGGACAGGGGGTCTAGTCGTTACGGCCGACCTGGACACCTCATTCGACGCTCCTCAAAACATGCTATTTCAAATCGTGGACTGCCTCCTGAGATCCCCCGGAGTCCCACCATTGCAATGAACCGGCAGTCCATGGCCATCCGAATTATGAAAACTCTGCACTCGTATCAGCGGGGGCAGGAGCAAATCGCAGCGGCTCCATGGAGTGAACCGCTCGGCCCTGGCTGAGGCTACGCATGGCGCTGGAATAGCCCACTAACTCAGCCAACGGTGCATGTGCTTCGATGACCGCCAAATTGTTGCGATTGTCGGTTCGGGCAATAGTCGACCGTCGCTGCTGCAAATCACTGACAAAATCGCCCAAATACTCCTGGGGGGTAGTGATGTCCAGTCGCATGATGGGCTCCAAGAGCACTGACCCCGCTTTTCGCAAACCACTTTCAAAAGCGTCTCCCGCTGCAATCCGAAAAGCAACTTCTGTGGAACCGGGGATCTGCACTTCCCCACCCAACACGGTCACTCGCAACTTGGTGAGGGGAAAGCCGCCAATCAATCCACCACTATGGCCCCTTGCTTCAAGTTCCTCCAAGGCGGCCGAAAGCAGCGGTTGCGGGATAGTCTCATGCGGGCATCGATTGATGACTTGTACGTCACCCACTTTCTCCTCCGGTTCCATCAGTACATTCAGACGAGCATAGTGCTGTTGCCCCGCCACCTGACGATTGCACTCACCTGTAATTTCCACCGGTCGTTCCACGGTTTCTCGGTAGTTGACGCGCGGCTTGTGGACCTTCACATTGAGATTGAAATCTCGCAACAGCTTGTGCTTGATCACCTCGAGGTGTAGTTCACCCATGCCGCTGATCAAAGTTTGCCCAGTCTCTTCATTTTCAACTGCTCGAAAGGTGGGATCTTGGCGTTTTAACAATTCGAGCGCTTCGGCCAGCTTCTGACGGGCGGTCGTCGTTTCGGGCTCGATCGCCATTGAAATCACCGTCTCTGGAAAACTGATGTTTTCCAGGAGAATCTGTTCCTTGGAATCGCAAATCGTGTCGCCGGTCACCGAGTGGCGCATGCCGATGACACCTACAATGTCACCGCACTCGACCGCTTCGACTTGCTCTTCCTTTTTACTGGAATGAATATGCCACAATTGAGAAACATTTTCCTTTTTGTCCTGACCTGGGTTGTAGACTCTGGTATTTGCCTTGAGGCGTCCTGAGTAAATTCGGACCCAGTAAAAGTCTCCCGTCTTGGCCGGTAAGATCTTGAACACCAAACCACAAAGGGGCTCGTCGGCAGTGGCTCGGCGATAAGCAACTGGCCCGGGCTTTTTCGGGTTAACTCCCTCGACCGGTGGCATATCCGCGGGATTCGGCAAGTAATACGCTATACCATCCAGTAATGGCTGCACGCCTATTCCGTGAAGGGCGGATCCGCAGAGCACCGGCTGCATTTGCTGGGCCAATGTTGCATTGCGGATGACTTGACGAACCAAACTGTCAGGAATGGCTTCTTCCTGTAAAGCCAATTCCATCAACTGGTCACTGTATTCAAACAGGCTTTCCAGCATCGACTCTCGCCAAACTTCGGCCACTTCTCGAAACTCGTCCGGAATGTCCTGCTGGACAATTTGTCGCGATTTTTCCTCTTGCGGAAATTCGAGCATCTTCATCGAGATGAGATCGATGACAGCGCGAAATGGGTCATTCGTGTGGGCAGGCCCCTGCCCGACGGGAATCTGCAGCAGGACCGGGTTGGCTGCAAGTCGTGTCCTGATCTCCGTTAAAGTCCCCTCGAAGTCGGCACCCTCCCGGTCCAGTTTATTGATAAACGCCAAGCGGGGCACACCATACTTGTCTGCCTGGCGCCAGACGGTTTCACTTTGGGCTTCAACACCCTCCCGCGCACTGAACACAACCACTCCCCCGTCCAGAACACGTAAACTTCTCTCCACTTCAGCAGTGAAATCGACATGTCCGGGGGTATCAATCAGATTGATGATGACATCTTGCCAGGGAAACGTCACACAGGCTGAATAGATCGTGATGCCCCGTTCCTGTTCCTCCGGGTCAACATCTGTGGTGGTGGTTCCCTTGTCTACTTCTCCCACGCGGTGCTTGGCCCCGCTATAAAAAAGCATCCGCTCAGTCACCGTCGTCTTCCCAGCATCGATATGAGCTATGACACCGATGTTGCGAATTGTTTCCAGCTTGCGTGACATGATCTTTTGGTGTGAGAGAGTGGCAATCTATTGAAACGCGGGACATCTAGAACCGTGGGGTCCGCAACGGATAAATTCGTCCGACCGGCAACGGTACTTCAAAACGCCTCGCCGCTGCGAATCCTCACCACGACTTTTCCAATTTTTCCTGAACCATCTGCGGCGCCAATCGAACCGCTGGATTATACAACCAATTGCGGAGTAGAAGAAACGCCGCCCGGAGATTTGAAAACCGGCAGGCAAGTAGGTTGCGGCACATTTATTCCTCGCTGAACTGTAGTCCTGATTTGAAATCAGGGTTTGCAGAATCAATGACCGACCGCTTATACACCGTTCCGTGCGCCTTATCTGGCCCGAATTGCCTTGGGGCATCTCCGGCAGCGCCCCTGCCTTTCAAGGCCGTCAAGGGGCCCGCACTGGCGCTAAACAACACGGCCTGGACCTTTTTCAATCCGATATTTGCAGCGCCGCCCAGGCATAAATGCAGGTCAGAGTCATGAACAAAATCGTTAACCCCTGGTACCCGAGCCTTAGCCACCAGGTCGACAGATGCTCCTTGACGTCAAAGAATGCCTGAAGTGGCAGCCGAACCCCCCAAAAGAGGGCCACATACAGGCAGAAACTGCGGGCCAACCCGGTTCCACTGGCCAATTCAACGGAATGACAGATGCTTATCAGGGAAAATGCAAGAATCGAGAAAACAATATATCCCCCGTAAACCCAATACATCTGCCGATGCAGGCGAGAGAGCGTCTGAAGTTCCAATTTCCAATTCAGTCGAAAGGGAACAAGTGCAGAAGCAATCAACACGGTCAATTGCCCAAGTCCTGCTGCCCAAATGATGCTCGGTAAGGATTCGTTCATTCCAAGGCCCTCAACACACCCATAAATGGCAAAACAATTTCATGTATAAACGATCGGTGGAATAACCAACCGACTGGAAGCAGCAAAGTGAATGCGGTAAACATCCAGCCTCGTATTCCCTTCCGAAGTCCGACCCGACGTCCAATTCGACTACGTGTCGCCAGTATCGCAAGGGACTGCAAGATGAAAAACAACGTGGGTCCGCCATAGCCATTGCGGGACGGGACAGAAATCACCAAGTCGTGAATCAGGCCACTGAATGCGAATCCGGCAACGAGTGATCCGGACGCACCCCAACGCGCAATCAGTGGGCGAAACAGAAAACGATTGGTCAGGTCTCGAAAGGCGGTATTCCAACGGCGGCCCCAAAACTCACTGACGCTCACGGATGCCAGAGGACGGTTCATGAGCGGCTGTGCGTCCACGCCAGCGCTTCGCCAGGCGCATGCAATCAGGTGGAACACACCGAAGTGGAGGGTTGTTACGATGCCGATCATCCCCACCCATCCGGCGAGGTATGAAAACTCCGCGGGAACCTGACGAGCGCCCATGAACAATATCGCCAGTCCTAACAACAGTTTGGTCGATGCCCAGACCCAGTCTCCAGATGGGAACGCGCGACGCTGGTCCCTGGAACATGGCTTTAAGAAACTTTCCGCATCAAGGCCCGGCCAAAACAGTAGATAGCCAACGTGTTTCCAGAGGGGCGTTTGGGGGACCGGTGTCCGACGCCAGGTCAGCCACTTGCACCCCGCGTAAAGCGATACGGCAAGGGCCCACATCAGCCCCCATGGTGGCCAAGTCGGTGGGAACAACACGAATGTCAAACTCGGAAGAATGAGTATCGGTCCCCAACCACGCCTCCAGTTCACTGTGTTCCCATTCAGCGGGCACAATCGCTCTGATTCTGTATTCATCCCAACAACGGCCAGCGTCCAGCCGAGTCTAAGTAGTCAAGCATCTCGTCACAACGACGCGGAACTTCCTTGACTAACGGAACGCGGTGGCCCGGACAGAGAACATTCACATCAAATGAAAGACATTTTTTCATCGAAGCACGAGCCCGGTCAAGATCGGGAGTCACGGGCCGCGCCATAAATCGGATGCGGTCGTTGACAACAGCCAGTGCGTCGCCAGCAAAAAGGACTTTCTCGGGACGGTAGTAGTAGCTGAGGTGTCCCGGTGTATGACCCGGCGTCTCGATGACTTCAAAAAACTCCTCGAGAACATCTCCACTTTCAACGCTCACGGGATTTTCAACCGCCCTCGGTGTGGCTGCCCCAAGCAACCCTTTGAACAGCACCAGCAATCCCCATTCTGGGATCAGATCGCTCACTTGTCCACGCAGACCACGATGAGCTGCCAGTCGCATCAATTGCGGCCTTTCCTTGGCATGGCAATGGACGCTGGTTTCCGTCAACTCTTGTATTGCCCGAGACCCTGCAGTGTGATCGTTATGCCAATGTGTCAGCATGATCGACTGAATGGTGGATGGTTCGCGGTTTATCGCCATCAGTCCGTCCAAAATATCGCGGCCGCTTGAGTCCATGCCCGCATCAATGAGTACCGTGCCTCGTGGCGTCGTCACGATGTAGGAGCACGTCAAGTAGGAAGCGCGCCGCACACACCACACATTCTCGGTAACAGCAAAAGTCTGAGCCTTGGTCATTTGTCAACAACTGTAAAAGTGCTGATTCTGTAAATGGTTCAAAAATGACGTGCCGCCGCGCAAATCAGTCGGTGGGGATCGCCGCCGGCGCACCTACGCAAAAAGTAAATAAAGCCGGGAGATCAAAGCTGTGTCACACACCACTTCATGGACCAACAGAAACTCGACGCCATTGTTAGAGACATGACGAGTTGTGAATTCAATTTCCCTTGGTAACCCGGCCCCTCTCACCAAATCCGTCCACAAGAAAGAACCAAGCAAATTGGCCTGCACCCGCCAAATCCCGAAAAAAACTGCCGCAACCACCGATTGGTGGTACAGCCAAAATAGCCGGGCTCCTCTGAAGAACAGATAAACACACCTTTCGGGCGCGGGCCGGACAACACTGCTGAAACCGTGACATGAGAATTTTGCCAGGCACTTTAACTAACGCCGCGACCTCATCGACACGCAAGACGTGACAAATGACCGAACCAATCCCTGAGGTTTATCTCCTCAACAGACCGACATCTTACCTACCGAACCCCTTGAGATGACTCCCCCGGGACGTTCGTATTCAACCAGGGCTACCAGGCAAAATGTGCAAAAGCCTTGTTGGCATCGGCCATCCGATGGACGTTTTCACGTCGCGTCATTGCTGCCCCCTCTTTCTTATAGGCAGCGATGATTTCGTCGGCAAGCTTCAAAGCTGTGGGACGGCCCTTCTTTTCACGGACCGCCAAGAGTAACCAACGGATGGCAAGGGCCAGTTGCCGGGCACGATTGACTTGCATGGGTACCTGATAAGCAGCACCCCCGACCCGACGACTGCGAACTTCGATTTGAGGTTTCACGTTTTCGATGGCTTGGACGAACACATCAATCGGTTCTTCGTTGGAAATGCGCTTCTTCACTTCATCAAAAGCGTCGTAGAGTAAACGCTGAGAAGTGGTCTTTTTTCCATCCCACATCAGGCAATTGATAAATTTACTCGCCAGAATCGAATCGTAACGAGGATCCGGCTTGAGTTGACTTCGACTGGCAGTGATTCGTCCCATACTATTGTTATCTCAGGAAATGTCTGGAGGCTGTTGGTTGCGAAGGTGACGGGTATTCAATTTTCGACATTGGGACAAGACATCTCGACTTCCAGCCGCCAATGAGAACAACAAGATTCGTTACTTCTTGGCTCCATAACGACTGCGCGACTGCTTACGACCATCTACGCCAAGTGCATCCAGCGCCCCCCGCACGACCTGATAACGTACACCAGGCAGGTCACGCACGCGACCACCACGTACCAACACGATTGAGTGTTCTTGCAGGCTGTGCCCTTCCCCGGGGATGTAGACCGTGACTTCCTTCCCGTTGGAAAGACGCACCCGAGTGATTTTTCGCAGGGCCGAATTAGGCTTCTTGGGCGTCATGGTACGAACCTGCAGGCAAACACCCCGTTTCTGCGGGCAGCGATCCAAAACAGGTGCCTTGCTAAAGGTTCGTTTAGGTTTACGGCGTTTTCTTACTAATTGATTGATGGTCGGCATGTTGCTACTTCATTCACTCCAAAGTTTAAGCGTGACTGTTTCAACTTATCCGATCGATAGGGGGTGTCAAGGCGAAACTGGCAGCTTATCAAATCGCGGGAAGATCATCGGATCCCGAATCCGTGGCGGAAACTTCGTCTGTACCACCGCCCAACAAGGTTTCCAGATCCGGAGCTTCGGTTTCTGGAGCGGGTGTTTCTTCCGTTGCGGCCGGGATGGGCATCAATTCGGAAATGGATGGGACTACCTCAGCCTCACTCGTAGCAGGCCCGGCAGTCGAACCATTGCCTTCGTCCGCCGATTCCAGCAGTGGGAAGGAGGTCACCAAGGTCCGTTCCTTCATCAATGCCAATTCTTCCAACGCTTCCGGGCGAATCCGAATCTCCGACTCCTGGAATGTGCGGAAACCAGTTCCAGCTGGAATCAAATGGCCCAAAATGACATTTTCTTTTAACCCGTCCAGGTCATCTATCTTGCCCGCAAGTGCTGCTTCCGTGAGTACCTTGGTCGTCTCCTGGAAACTGGCGGCCGAGATGAAACTGGAGCTTTGAACAGAGGCTTTAGTAATGCCCAGCAACTGGGTACTGGCAGAGGCGGGTTTCGGTCGCGTACCTTTGGCCAATTCGCCGCCCAAGGCCTCGACTTGAGCATTCACCTGCTCCAAGGCATCCTTGGGAACAATTGTACCTGGTTCAAAGTCGCTGTCACCTTTCTCCGATATCTTGACACAGTTCTGCAACGTCTCGTTGGCCGAACGAAATTCAAACCGGTCCAGTACGATACCAGGCAACAATTTTGTATCCCCTGGATTCTCAATGCGCACCTTGCGGAGCATCCTGGCAACGATGATTTCGATGTGCTTGTCGTTAATTTCGACTCGCTGGCTGCGATAGACGTTTTGAATTTCGTGCACCAGGTATTGCTGCACGGCTTCCTCTCCAGAAATTCGCAAGATGTCGTGGGGCACGAGCGGTCCATCTACGAGCGACTGGCCAGCCTTTACGTGGTCTCCGCCGTGAACCAGGAACCGTTTCCCGTGCGGCACCAGATGTTCACGTTCAATACCGCTTTCACTCTTGACGACAATGGTTCTCTTGCCGCGTTTTTTTTCACTTAATATCTCGACTACACCATCGACCTCCGCAATGACCGCCGGATCCTTTGGTTTGCGAGCTTCAAAAATTTCTGTGACACGGGGCAGACCACCTGTAATGTCCTTTACACCGCCTGCTTCCCGAGGAGTTTTGGCCACCACGGTGCCTGCTAGAATCTGCGCGCCTTCCTCGACTTCGATGTGAGCCTTTTCCGGCAGATAATAAACATCCAAGGTGTGGCCCTCGTTATCCTCAATAACAACGTGAGGATGAAGTTCGCCTTTATGGTCGATGATCAGGCGACGGGTGGTGCCACCCGCGTCCTTTTCAACTCGCATTGTTTCGTCTTCGACCACATCTTGATAGCGAATTTTTCCCCCCACCTCCGCCAAAATCGGAATGCTATGCGGATCCCACTGACAAATCGCAACTCCCGCTTTAACTTCTTGATTTTCCTCAACCATCAACTGGGCACCGGTGGGAACTTCATGCTTTTCCAACTCCCGCCCCTTGGGATCGAGAATTGACACCTCACTGTTCCGCGTGAGCACAACTTTTTCGCCATCCTCGTTCTCCACGACACGCATGCGAGTGAACTTGACGACACCGTCCTTCTTCGCTTTCGTTTCATGCTCTTCAACAGATCGTGTATCAACGCCACCAATGTGGAACGTACGCATGGTCAACTGCGTGCCTGGCTCGCCAATGCTCTGGGCGCCAATGATGCCCACGGCCATCCCTTCTTCGACCATCGATCCGGTTGCAAGATCCATTCCGTAGCAGAGTCGACAAACTCCCAGAGGGGCGTCACATGTCAAGGCACTGCGAACCTGGATTTTTTCCAGT
>PBTE01000042.1 GCA_002726515.1 Planctomycetaceae bacterium
AGCCTAGGAATCTGTTTGGGTAAGCCCTATCGCACAGCCTGCGCAACTTGACACCCAGAGCTACAGAGCCGTAACATTATCCTTGGGCCGAGGTAGCTCAGGGGTAGAGCAGTGGACTGAAAATCCACGTGTCGGCGGTTCAAATCCGCCCCTGACCACTCGTGTTCAGAGATTTCAGTTGGGGGAATTCCGGAGTCGAGCCCGAACTCTCACCCAGTCCAGGGGGAGCGTTGCGGAGCACGGCAGCTTCCGGCGTAGTGGTGCTGGCTTGGCCCCTCTTTGCTCGCCCGTGATCGTGCGTTCGGCGAATTTTGTGTCGGTACCGCCTGGACTGCTGACGCACTGAACTGACAGACGCGCAGTTCGGTCGGGCCCGCGTGCCCGTGGCGGGAACCATTGGCCGCCTGCCTGCTGCGTGTGGATGCGCGAGGCAGAAATCTCGGTCAACTTGGGTGCCGTCAGAAAAAGCCGGTCCTTGTAGCCGTTCTTCTGTTTTCCGGAAAATGGGAGATTAGGTGCGGGTCGTCCGTGGTGAGGATGGAAAATTTGTGGTGGGGCTCCCATGCTCCGCTCAACGGCAGCCGACAGGGAAAGGTTTTGAAGGAACCTGAACTAGGTCCATCGGGGGAGAAATAAAATGGCAAAAATGACAGGTGGGCAGGTCATGGCCGACATGCTCCATGGCTATGGTGTCAGCCATATCTTCATGGTGCCAGCCGTGCTGCGACACACCATGGTCGAACTGGAATTGCGCACCGACATCAAGCGAATACCGATTCACGCGGAGAAGTCAGCCGCCTACATGGCTGACGGCTACGCCCGCGCCACGGGGCGTCCCGGAGTATGCGTGGCTCAGGTGGTCGGTGCGTTCAATTTGGCCGCGGGGCTCCGTGATGCTTATCTGGCCCATTCTCCCGTGATCGCCCTGACCGGTGGTCGAGACCCGCACACAAAGTTCCGTGGCGTCTATCAGGAGGTGGACGACGTACCTGCCTTCGAGCCGGTGACGAAGTTCAACGCAACAGTCGACTTGGTGGAGCGCTTTCCGGACATGATTCGACAAGCCTTCCGCGTTGCGACTTCGGGTGCGCCGGGGCCGGTGCATTTGCAGTTCCGCGGCAACGAAGCACAGGTCGACGTCGAGCAAGCCGATGTGGAAGTGCTGTGCGAAAAGATGTTTGCTCAGGTTCCACCGTTTCGGCCTCAACCCGCTGAGCAGCAGCTTCGGGCCGCGCTACTGGAACTGGAAAAGGCGGAACGCCCGGTCATTGTCGCTGGTGGCGGCGTGCGGGCCTCGGGTGCTGGGACCGAATTGGTTGCCTTGGCCGAGCGGCTGAAAATCCCAGTCGCCACTTCGCTTAACGGCAAGGAAGTAATTTCCGGTGTCCATCCCTTGTCGGTGGGTGTTGTCGGTACTTATTCGCGAGAAAGTGCCAACCGGGTGGTTAACGAAGCGGACCTGGTCTGTTTCATTGGGACCACGGCCGGCGGCATGACAACTCATTTCTGGCAGGTTCCGCCGATCGGAGTAGCGGCCATCCAGATTGATCTGGTACCGGAAATCATCGGACGAAACTACCCGCTGAAAGCGGCGGTACAGGGCGATGCTAAAACGACGTTGGCCCGGATGTTGGAGTTGGCCAACAGCGATTCGGCGAATCATCGCGCTGCCTGGATCAAGCGCGCCGGCGGTTTGGTCGGAGAGTGGCGCAGCAAGTTCCGTGAACAACTCGAGTCCGACAGGGTTCCGATACGTCCCGAGCGAATTTGCCGGGAGCTGAACGAGCACCTGCCCGACGATGCCATCGTCGTTGTCGACACCGGCCACAGCGGTATGTGGATGGGTGGGATGTACGATTTGCGGGCGCCGAACCAGAGTTACATGCGCAGCGCCGGTCATCTGGGCTGGGGGTTTCCGGCGGCGCTGGGTGCCAAGTGCGGCGCACCGGAACGGCCGGTGTTCTGTTTCACCGGGGATGCCGGATTCTGGTATCACATGGCCGAAGTCGAGACCGCCGTGAGGTCCGGTATCAATTCAGTCACGTTGATCAACAACAACAGTGCGGGTAGCCAGTCGAAACGTGGCTTTGACCAACTCTATGGTGGTGAACAAACCGAAGGAGGGCTTTCCCTCTGGCAGTACAGTGATGTCAACTTCGCGAGCATCGCAGAGAACATGGGTGCGGTAGGTATACGCGTCGAAAAACCGTCGGAACTGGCCGGCGCCCTGCAAAAAGCCTTCGCGGCCGGCCGGCCGGTCATTGTCGATGTGGTCTCAGACATCGAGGCACTAGCCCCGCTGGCAGTGACGTGATTGGTCAGGAAATTGACGCGTTTCTGCTGACGGAGCGTTTTCGCTCGGGGTCGCTCCGCACCTGCTGGAGCAGTGTCCGGTGAAGCACCCTTGTTACCGGTGAAATGATGAAGGACATCTGCCTGAACGGGAATCGTGTCGTATGAAAGTCATGGATTCGAAGCACGGGGTTCGAATCCTGCCAGGCTTTGCGCAACAGCTTCTGCGCGGGCTGCTGGAGCTTTGCAACAGCGGTCCCGGGAGATAAAATTTCTTCCAGCCAATTTTCAATAAAAGAAAGACGTTGGTTCGGAGAGGCTCCGGTCTCTCCGCGGCGGCGTGCACGGTGAGGAACATGTGGCCCCCGACCAATGTTCAGTGGGGTGATAACCGTGTTGCCCTTGTGATGACCGGTTCGCGGCTGGTGGGATTCCCGTCCGGATGATTTTGCAATAACGAGAGAGAAAACGACAACCGAGAAACAAAATAACCAGGAGGAAGAGGACCAGATGAGCGATGCTCAAGTGAAAGCTGAAAAAATCCGCTGGGGAATTCTCAGCACTGCCAAAATCGGTACCAAGAAGGTAATTCCGGCGATGCAAAATGCCCAGTTTTGTGACATCAGGGCGATCGCCTCGCGCGATGCCGGGAGAGCTCGTGTGACGGCCAGTGAACTGGGGATTCCTGTGAGCTACGGGTCCTACGAAGAACTACTGGCCGATCCTGAGATCGATGCGATTTACAATCCCTTGCCCAACCATCTGCACGTGCCGTTGTCGATCCAGGCACTCGAGGCAGGTAAGCACGTGTTGTGTGAGAAACCCATCGCGTTGACTTCCGGCGAGGCTCAGCACCTGGTCGATGTGGGCGAAGCCCATCCGGAGTTGAAGTTGATGGAGGCCTTCATGTATCGTCACCATCCCAAGTGGCAGCGGGCCCGTCAGATCGTGCGGGAAGGAGGCGTGGGAGAACTGAGGACGATCCAGACGATGTTTGCCTACTTCAATGACGACGGTGCGGACATTCGCAACATGTCCGACATCGGCGGTGGTGGTCTGATGGACATCGGCTGCTATGACATTTCGCTGTCCCGGTTCATTTTTGAGGCTGAACCGGAACGCGTGGTGGGGATTGTTGAATACGATGACTCGTTCGGGACGGATCGCCTGGCCTCCGCGATCCTGGATTTCGGTCGTGGGACCAGCACCTGGACCTGTTCGACGCAGTTGGTCCCCTACCAGCAGGTTAATATTTTCGGAACAACCGGTCGGGTCGAAATCGAGACCCCGTTTAACTCCTTTTCGGATCGACCCAACCTCATCTGGCACCAGCGGGGTGATGAAATTGAGAAAATCGAGTTTCCCCCCAGTGACCAGTATGGAATCCAGGGAGATCTCTTCAGTCGGGCCATTCTCGACGACACGCCGGTGCCGACACCGATCGCCGACGCGGTAGCGAACATGCGGGTGATTGATGCGGTAATTGAGAGCGGGCGATCGGGCCAATGGGTGAGCCTCTGATGACGATTCGCTGGGGAATCCTCGGGTGTGGCGACGTGGTTCGACGCCGGGTGGCCGCTGCGATTCAGGCGGACGTCGGCAGCCAACTGGTCGCGGCTTGTCGACGCAACGCCGGGCCGCTGCAGCAATTTTGCAACGACTTCAAGGTGTCACGGAGCTATACCGACCAGTCCGAATTGGCCCGGGACAGCGATATTGACGCTGTTTACATTGCCACACCGGTTGACCGGCACCTGCCGCAAACACTTCTTTGTGCTGCTGCTGGCAAGCACGTCCTGTGTGAAAAACCGATGGCGTTGACGACCGACGAATGCGACCAGATGATCGCCGCCTGTGCCCGGGCCGGTGTACAACTCGGTGTGGCCTACTACCGTCGCTACTACCCGGTAGTCGAGCGGATCCGCGAATTGATCCAGGAGGGTCGCATCGGTACGGTTTTCAGCATCACCGCGGTGACCGCGACGCCCTTCTCTTTTGCCCCGGGAGAGGACGGCTACTGGCGAGTACTTCCCGGTGAGGGTGGTGGCGGGGCGCTGATGGACATTGGCAGCCATCGCTTGAATTTGTTCCTGGATCTGCTGGGGCCGATTGCCGAGGTGCGGGGCTTTTGCGAAACCGTGGCGGGGTCCTTCACCGCCGACGACTGTGCCGTCTACACCTTCCGTTTTAAAAACGGAGCCCTCGGGTCGCTGCAGTGCTACTTTGGTGTGCCGTTGGATCCTGATGAGTTCACCCTGGTCGGCACAGAGGGTCGTCTGTCGGCGACGCCACTGAACTCCGGGCGGTTGGTGATCAAAACGGCTGCCGGAGTGGAGATCGAGGAGCACCCTCCGGCTGCGAACTTCAACCTGCCCCTGGTGGAGGATTTCGTGACGGCAATTCGTGAGAACCGTCCGCCACGTGTCGATGGTCATGAGGGGCGCGCAACCAACGAGGTGATCCAGCGGGCCTACGCGGCGGGTCAAACGGGGTGAATCCACCGGGTGTCGCATTGGACGAGGGTGTGGGTTCAGATAGAATCGGGCGGGGGAGATGTACAGCGAACACTCGCTGTCCAGCCGGGACGTCTGCTGTCCTGAAAGTGGGCCCCGGTTTCCTGGAGTCCGTGGGGCTGTTGGTTCTTGAAACCAGAAGGAGAATCGCAGTGGGAAACAAACGATGTGCTGCCAATGGTAAGCCGATCGATGGCGTGGTGACACTCCTTTTCACACCGTTCAGCCCCGACACAACGACACTGGACTTGAAGAGTATGCGACGACAGGTTGACTTTGTGCTCGACGCGGGCGTGTCGGCCGTGGTCGCCTGCGGCAAGGCTGGCGAGTTCGAGGGCATGACGTTGGACGAAACCGAGCAGGTTTTAACTGCTGTTTTGGAACACGTGGCCGGGCGGGTTCCGGTGGGCATGGGAATCATCAGTGTCGAACTGGACGGGGGGATGCCGGCAGCTCAAGTCGCGGCCCGCTGCGGCGCCGACTTTGCCATGGTCAAGAAATTGTCTAAGAAGGGTCTCCGGGAGTTCTTCCTGCCAATTGCCGAGCAGCTTCCCGTCATGCTGTATGACCAAACGAACGAGGGTAACCTGGACGTCGAGGCGCAGGTTCTCCCGTTGATGAAAGAATGCGAGCAAATCGTGGCAGTGAAAGTAAGCGGAAACGTTTACTCGTTCGCTCAAATCAAAGAGGAGGTGTGCGACACGCCGCTCATTTGCGGATGGGACGTTTTTTCGTTGATGGCTTACCAGTCCGGGGCCGATGGTGTCGTTGCGGGCAGCGCGGCGTTTATGCCCGACCGCGAGGTTGAACTGCATCGTTTGGCGCAGGCCGGACGTTGGGACGAGGCACGCGAACTGTTTTACGATCGCATGCTGCCGTACATCTGCTTCGCGACTCCAGACCCGTATGCATTTTCCGCCAGCAAATTGTTGCTGCACTGGAGGGGGATTATTGATTCGCCCCTGACGCGTCCTCCGTACAAAAATGCCCCTGAATGGTTGCAGCAGGAGTTGTACGCCCTGGCTCATCGGATGGATTTGACGGAAGCAGGCTAAGCAGGTGCGGGTTGAACTGGTCCTCAACCGGTGATGTGCGAGTTGACTTTGTTAAGGAAGTTGTAAACCGAGTGTCGCCGAGGTGCAGGATGTGGGACACAACCAACACGTTTGCTGAGATTGAAGCTTCCCGGGCCGACATGGCGATCCTGCCGGTGGGCGCGATTGAGCAGCACGGGGACCATCTGCCCGTCTGGGTGGACTGGAAACAGGCGGACGCGTTGGGAACAGGCATTGCTGGCCGTCTGAACGGACTTCTGCTACCCGCCCTGCCCTTTGGAAACTCGGAAGCGCATGCCGGTTTCCGTGGCTCGATCTCCATTCGACCCGAGACCCTGCAGTCGCTGGTGACCGATATTGTCGGGTCGCTGTTCAGCCAGGGTTTCCAGCGAGTTGTGGTTGTCAATATGCACGGCGGGAACCTTGTTCTGAAACTTGCGGTCAGGGCTTTGAACATGAGTGGTACAGCGGGCCGGGTACTGTTGGTCTTTCCACCCCAACTGGCGGCCTCGAGGCTGACAGAAATCTTTCCGCAACTGAACGACGAGATGCACGCGGGTGACCTGGAAACCTCGTTGATGATGCACCTGACCCCGGATCATGTCAGGCCGGGCGGTGTGAATCACGTGCCGGACGTTTCCCCCGTGTTTTTTGACTACGCCCCGATGAAAAGCTACTGTCCCGCTGGCGTGTGGGGTCGGGCGGGAGAGGCGACCGCCGAAAAAGGACGCCGGGCGCTGGAAATCATGGTGGACGAGACGGTAAAACACATCGAGAGCACCTTCCGACAACTTGAAGAACTGCCGCACGGCGAACCATGACCGATCAACCCCTGACTGTTCTTGACCAGGTGGTTATTGCCAGTGGACGGCAACCGCGTTCGCGCGTGTTCGCCGGAGTTCATCTGCTGCCGGACGGCCAACTGCTGGTCGGCTATCGCGAAGGAAGCGACCATCTTGTCACCGATGACGGGGCAATCCTGACGACCCGTTCGACCGATAACGGTCGTACCTGGAGCGACCCGATTGCTGTGCTCGCCCTGCCCGGTTGGGACTGCGCCGGTGGCAACCGCAGTATCCTGTTGCCGGATGGTTCGCTGCTGATGTTCGTGTTCAAGGCCCGCTGGCGCGCCCGTAAGAACGAGCCGGCCGAGCGGGAGTCGCACGTTCTGACGACACGGTCGTCCGACGGTGGCCGAACCTGGAACGCATTTGAGGGGGAGGTGCAACTGTTTGACGGTTGGACCGAACCCTATGCCCACGGCAAGTTGCTGTTGGCAGCTGACGGTAAGTGGCTGCTGCCCGTGCACGGTGCAGACAACTTGGGCGACACCACCTATTCGACTTTGGCCGTTTCATCGGACGAGGGTCAGTCCTGGACACGTCGCTCGGTGATCGCCAGATCCAGGGAAATCAACTATTACGAGACGGACCTCGTCCGCCTGCACAACGGTCGGTGGGTGGGTGTGATCCGCACCAACGATCCACCGTTTGACAGTTACCGGGTGTTTTCTGATGACGACGGGCTCACCTGGACCGACCCGCAGCGAACCGGTTTTCGCGGACCAACGCCCCGTTTGTTCACATTGCGGGGCGGCGCACTGCTATGTGCTTATCGTGACCGCGACCCGCAACGGCCCGGGGTCAGTGTCAGTGTCAGCCGGGACGACGGTCTCACATGGCAGTATGCCGGCCAGTTGGTCGCAGCCGCCGACTGGAATTGCGGTTATCCCGATATGGTGCGGCTACCGGCCGGGGAATTTTTTTGCGTGTACTACACGGCATACCAGGATGGTGACTCGCAAGTCCGCGGTCTCTGGTTGCGGGATGAAACGTGACAGAATCCGGCATACCCGCCGCGTTGCTGCGCCAAGTGGAATGTGCCAATGGCCTGGAGAGAGGGGCAAACGTCTGTCCGGTCTCGACGCCCACTTGCCCCTTGCGGAGGTGATCCGGGAAGTTCAACGCCGCGGCCAGGCACAACCGGAGGATCGCACTTCGCGACGTCAAGCGGATTCTCCGTGACCGGAGATCAAATGATGCAGGATCGAGATGTTGTGTGGCAGCGCTTTCCGCGGATCCTCTTGTCCCTGGTACTCCAGGGCGATTGCTCCCTGGTAATCCAATTGTCCCAGTTCGTTGATCACCGCGGGCAAGTCGACTTCTCCCTGGTCGAGGTTGCAGCCGGTGAAACGTTCGCCATGGTCGGACTCCAACGATCGTTCGACTTCATCAGACGGGTGAAGACGGCGGTTGTTTTTCAGGTGAACATGACCGATGTAGGGTGCCATTGTCCGTAAAGCGTCGACGGGGTCTTCGTTGTTGACCCTCGGCGCCCCGCAGTCATAGATCAAACGAAACGCAGGCGAACCGACAGCTTCGCAGAGCGTGCGGCAGTCGACGGCGTGGCCCATCAGGGGGCGAGTCGCCCCCAGGTCGATATTCTCGGCGAGCAGGATGAGCTTGTACTTCCTGGCCAGATCAGCAGAGGCGCGCAGTCCGTCGATCATCCATTCCCGCTGTTCATCGAGCGTGTGGTTTTCTTTTATCAGTCCCGGGACGATCATAGCCGTTGGCGCCCTTAATTCGGAGACTCGATCGAGGATTGTTTTCAGCTGGTCGATTGCTTGACCGCGTTGTGCGACCGGAAGGGCCAGATCGAGCATGAAGATGTAGCAATGAATCGACAGGCCGGCGGCGTGTGCGATGCCCCGTACCGTAGCAGCAGGAAGGTCTTTCCAGTAATCGTGCATCAACTCCACCGCGTCGACCTCCAGTGTGCCGAGAAAGGAGATGATATCTTCGCGGGTCATGTCACCCGGCGTCGTGCGGGGGATCAGGTTGTAGTCCTTGAGATACCAATCGCAGTTGAAATCGATTGTCGTGATCTGATTTTGCATCGGTCGGTCAATCCCGTTGGCGATCCGAGCTGAAATCAAAGTCGGACATGTCGGGAGACCTGCCCTGCAAGCTCCAGCCTCCGTCGACGTAGATGATTTGTCCGGTCACAAACTCGGCCTGATCGCCTGCAAGGAAGACACAGGGTCCGACGTAGTCGCTTCCTTCACCAACCCGTCCGGCAGGGGTGATTTTTGCCCACTTCTCGTTGAAGTTTGGATCGTATTCCAGATTTCTCGCGTTATTTGTCGCGGTCGGCGCGATGGCGTTGACGCGAACGTGGGGGGAAAACTCGAAGGCGAACTGCCTTGTGAGGGATTCCAGGCCCCCCTTGGCCATCGTGTAGCTGCTGTGAAAACGCATGATCTGTCGTACCGCGATGGAGCTGATGTTGATGATCGACCCGCCACCGGTCCGGCGCATGCAGGCCGCGGCGGCGATCGAGCCGAAGAACGGACCGCGCAGGATGGTGGCGACCACGTCGTCGAAGTCATCTTCCGTGATCTCTTCGGGCGGCCCGAAACGGGTCCGCGCTGCGTTGTTCACCAGGACGTCGAGCCGTCCCAACCGCTCACAGACTGCTTCGTTCAGCCGCTCGAACGATGCTTTAGATCCGATGTCAGCTTGAAAGATTTCTGCTTGTCCACCCGACCGGCGAATTTGCTCGCAAGTTTCTGTCGCGCCGGGCAGGTCTGTCTTGTAGTTGACGGCGACCGTGGCCCCGGCTTCGGCCAACCCCACGGCCAGAGACTGGCCGATTCCTTTGCTGGCCCCAGTGACTAACGCGATTTTTCCAGCGAGTTGATTGTTCATCGATTCCTCCTACAGCGCCACCCCGACCTGGCAGGCGACCCGGCGGACAAACCCGGCCGCTTCGTCGAATTCCTGCCGGTTGGCAAGGTGTTCGATGATTAACGGCATGTCGGGTGACAATTTCCCAATGCGTGTCAAGAACGTGGCATAGTCTAGCACGCCCCGGCCGGGCACGACTTCTTCGATGCCTACCGTGCGGGCGTCCAGCGTGTAATGCACGTCCTTGGCGTGGCACGACAGAATACGCGGCCCGAGCTGATCGAAACAATGGTTGATCATCTCGGTGGTTCCATAATAGGTTCGCGGGTTGATGACCAGGTTTGCCGGGTCGAGGTGAACCGCGAGTCCCGGATGATCGACCGCCCGGATGATTTCGAGGTACACCTCGGGACCGTCAAGAAGGGTCCAGGGGCAGATTTCCAGGCTCAATTTGGACCGGGTGGGATTGACCCGGTCAAGGATCTGTCGAACCCACTGGACGACATCGTCAAAAGCCTGGCGGCTGAAATTGCGGGAATGGTGTCCGACGTGAGAATCCCACGCGTCGGCTTCATTGTAGGAACCGACAACGGTGGGAGCGCATACGGCCCCCAGTTCATCCGCCAGGGCTAATGCGCGGGCAATGATGTCCCGGTTGGTTCGTTGTTTTACCGGGTCGGGATGGAGCGGATTGACCCAGGCGGGAACTTCAGCAATGACGATGTCGGCATCGGAAAAGACCCGTTTGATCTCGCGAATCCTGGCGGATTGGTCGAGGGAAACCTCAGGGCAGGGAGAGGCCCGGTAACCTTGCTTTTGGCACTCGGCTACATGGGCCTGGGGGTCCGATGAACTGATGTAGTCCGCGATCGTCGCACCAAGTCGCATTCAAGTGCCTCTTGCTTCACAGAAATTCAGGTTGCCTTGCTGTTATCAGGGAACTTGGACTGATGGCTTGTGAATTGCACCGGAAGGTCATTGTCGCCGCGAGCATTTCTCCCCACAGGGAGACCCGGCGCGGTGAACCAGTGACAGTGTGGTTTCCACCAGCATAATGTGCAAGTGGTGGAGGTGCTGCCGGAAAGCCTGCGCGAAGGCGTGGATGCCGATTGACTCCCTGGTGTGACGCTTTTCGCTGCACGCGGTTCGTTGCTATGATCTGTGGGTGGTTCCTGACCGAAAAGCGAGTGAAGGAACCGTTGTCTCGAGAACGGGAGGAGCAGCGCGGCTGAAAAAGTATGCCGCCTGACAGTGTTGGCAACGGAATCAGGTGGACCGTTGGATTCGTTTGCCAGGTTGACTGCCGGATCGGGGTGGTGGCCGTTCGGCTGCGCGGGGTTAGCGTTAGGGGTCATGAGAACCGTGGGAAATACCCGTCACAGGTGAGTGAAGCGAGCGAAGAAGTGTTCCATGAAAGACACGTCAGACAAACCGATCATTAATATTGCTGCCTACCGTTTTGTTGACCTGGACCGGTTGTCGGACTTGCGGAACGAACTCCGTGATCTGTGCAGTCGGTTGTCACTCCGGGGCACCGTGCTGGTTGCAACCGAAGGGATCAACCTGTTCCTGGCGGGGACGCGAAACAGTGTGGACCAGTTTGTCGCTTATCTGCGAAAGGATGCCCGGTTTTCCGGGATTGTCATCAGGGAAAGCGTGAGCAGAAACCAGCCCTTCAATCGCATGCTGGTCAAAATTAAACGTAAAATCATTCCTTTTGGAGTTCCGGGAATTGATCCCGGCAAAAAAAGTTCCCCCAAACTCTCACCCCGGGAACTGAAACGCTGGCTTGATGAAGGTCGTCAGTTTACGTTGCTCGATGTGCGTAACGATTTCGAAGTTCAGGTGGGGACCTTCCGCGGGGCGGTTCCTGTTGGAATTGATCATTTCCGTGACTTTCCCGTAGCCGTGCAGCGATTTCCTGCGGACCTAAAACAGCAGCCATTGGTGATGTTTTGCACAGGTGGCATTCGGTGTGAAAAAGCCGGGCCGTACATGGAACAGTTGGGATACCAGCAGGTGTTTCAACTGGAGGGGGGAATACTTCAGTATCTGGAATCCTGTGGCGGCGTGCATTACGAGGGCGAATGCTTTGTTTTTGACCAACGTGTCGCGTTACAGTCGCAGTTGCACGAAAGCCAGACGACGCAGTGTTTTAACTGTCAGATGCCTTTGTCTGTGGAAGACCAGCAGTCGTCATTTTACCAGGTGGGGCACTCCTGTCCCCACTGTCATGAAACTGTCGAAGAGCAGCAGCGGAAGCTAATTGCATTACGGCATGCCGCCCTTGGGCAAGCCACGCACCCTTTGCCCGGCAGTATTCCTTACGAGAATCGACTTCCGGTTTTCGTGCCCCGGCAATGCGCGAAGATGAAACTCGTCGATTGTCTCGTCCACCTGCACCCTCATGTGGGGAGAGCGGAGTGGCTGGACGTTTTTGAAGCCGGCCTGTTGCAGCAGGATAAGAAACCAGTAGCGGCTGAGCAACTGGTGCTTCCGGGGGAACGTTATGAGCGAGTTCTTCCCAACACGGTGGAACGGGATGTGAACGCGAAGGTAACGGTGCTCTTTGAAGATGAGGCACTGATTGTAATCAATAAGCCGGCACCACTGCCCATGCATCCCAGCGGCCGCTTCAATCGCAATACGTTGAGATATTTCATGCAGCAAGCCTTTTCCCCTCTCCAGCCGCGTCACGCGCATCGGCTGGATGCCAACACCACGGGAGTCGTCGTGTTTTCTAAAACGCGGCGAGTTGCGTCTCAGTTGCAGCCCCAGTTCGAGCGGGGTGAAGTGCGTAAAGAGTACATCGCCCGGGTGGTCGGTACGCCCGCCAAAGACCATTTTGACTGTCGGGCACCCATTAGAACCAGTCCGCAGGCGGCCGGAGCCCGGTCAGTGGATCCGGCAGGAGTTACGGCGCACACGGATTTTGAACTCGTTCGAGCAGAGGACTCGGGGAGTTGCTTGGTCCGTGCCATACCACGGACAGGACGGACCAATCAAATCCGCATTCACCTGTGGCACCTTGGTCTGCCCGTTGAGGGCGATCCGCTCTATTTGCCAGGTGGGGTGTTGGGTGGATACCAGACGTTGGAGGTGACTTCCGGGCCGATGTGCTTACACGCTTTTCGTATCACCGTGCAGCATCCTTTCACGGGAGACGAGATAACGTTCGAGGCACCGCTTCCGGGATGGGCCGGCGTTTCGTGAATTTTCTCGGCCAGGTGTTTGGCCCGTCATGCAAGCGGGGCCACCCTGGTGGGGTCAGTTGCCAGAGTCGTAACTGGTGTGCCAGATGCCTGAAGTGTTAGCCAAATGGACGCCCAGGATTCCCTGTCCTCCTACCTGGCATCAGTTTCAGATCCTAATCAGTTTCAGACCCTAGCGGAGAAATCTCCCGCCATTGATGTCCAGCAGGGCCCCGTTGATAAAACGTCCCGCATCGCTCACCAGAAACAGAACCGTCCCCGCGACTTCTTCCGCAGTTCCGTTACGTCCCAGGGGTGTTTCGTCCCGGTATTCCTGCATTCGCTGGGGCGTGGAGTAGACTTCGTGGTGGCGCGTTTCAATCACGCCGGGCATGATGGAGTTGGTGCGAACTTCCGGGGCCAACTCCCGGGCCAGGGTCCGTGTCATCACGAGCAGCCCGCCTTTGGCGATGGCGTAGGGTCCCGCGCCGTTGGCCCCGCCGGTCTGCACTGACAAGGTGATGTTGTTGACGATGGCGCCCTGTCCGCTGGACCGCAAGTGAGGGATTGCCGTTTGGGTAACCAGCAAGGCGCTTGTCAGATTTGTCATCAACGACTGGTTCCACAGCGAAAGCGGGCAGTCTTCAAGTCGGGAACGCTCAATCGGAGAACCGGCGTTATTAATCAGGATATCCAGTCGTCCGAATTCAGCGACCGTTTGTTGGACGATGGTGGGTGCCTGTTCCGCATCGGCCAGGTCAGCTTGGAGCATGATGGCCTTCCCGCCTTGATCACGGATTCCCTCCACAACGGTTTTTGCTTCGGAAACACTTTGGTGGCAATGGACGGCAACGCAGGCACCCGCCTCAGAAAGAGACTCTGCAATGGCCCGGCCAATACCCACCCCTGCCCCGGTTACCAAAGCGGCCCGACCGTTCAATGATCCGTCCGGCATGTTCTTGCACCTTTCAAAAGTAGTGGATACCGGGTTTGCAGCCGTGGTTCAGCCTGTCGCGACCATGTTTTGGCATTTTGTCGGCATCCGTTTTCGGTTCATGATCTGCAACGATTGCGCCCCTTGGTTGGTTCCGGCAAACAGGTTGCGACTTTCCTCTTGACCAGTTTTTCCTGGTGTCCGAAACTCTCATCGGGCTGAAAGTGTCATGTGGTGACCAGCCCATTCGGGCGTGGCAGTGTGTGGAGGTCTATGATGGGTGAATTCCTGACAATTGGCAACCTGATGACGCTTGTAATGCTCATTCTGCTGCAGGCGGTCCTGGGGTTCGACAACCTGCTGTACATTTCGATTGAATCGAAGCGGGTGGAAGCAGGCAAGCAAGCGGCCGTCAGGCGTCTGGGAATCGCGGTGGCGATTGTACTGCGACTGGTTCTGCTGTTTATTCTGATGACTTCGATCAAATATCTTCAGACTTCTTTTTGCTCGATCGATTGGCGAGGTTGGATCGAAGGTGCATTCAACGTGCATTCTCTGATCGTGTTGGGAGGCGGCGTGTTTATCGTCTACACAGCGCTCAAGGAAATCATACATCTGTTGGGAGTGGAAGAACTGGAAGGTCACGGAGACCAGGGGAAAAAGAGTTTCGGTGGTGCGCTTTTCTGGATCATTACAATGAACCTGATTTTTTCATTCGACTCCATTCTCAGTGCGTTGGCATTGACGGACTTGTTTGTGTTAATGGTGATCGCGGTTGTCGTCAGTGGTGGGTTGATGATCTGGTTGGCTGATCACGTGGCCGAGTTCTTGAAGAAAAACCGCATGATGGAGGTGCTGGGGCTGTTCATCCTGTTGATCGTGGGCATCATGCTGCTCTCCGAGGGTGCCCATTTGGCCCATTTGCGCCTGTTCGGACACGTCGTGGAACCGATGGCGAAGAGTACTTTTTATTTCGTGATTGCGGTTCTTGTGCTGATCGACATTGTCCAGGCCCGGTATCAGAAAAAGCTGTTGGCCCGACGGAACGTCAACTCAAGCGGCTGATCGGTTGGACTTGGCAAGATTGGGGAACGTGTGCTTGTCGACACGCACTGAACCTCAAGTGACTCCAGCGGGAATTGCGAATCGATGCTGAGTGAGCGGGTCATTGCGGAGGAACTGTTGTGCCGTTTGTGCAACGATAATTCTGAACGTGTGGAGGAAGCCGGGGAAGCGGCTGTCCAGGTTTTGGGGGCACGTTTGTGTTTGTGGGATGGTGTTCTGGAATCCATTCGACATGGAGACCGTGAAGAGTCTGGCTCGCCACCGGTTTGAACCGGTTACCGGGGGAATCGTTTCCACGGTGTGCCACTTTTTGCCGGGTGCTTCACAGCGGAGGGAGGTTGAGATTTAATCCCTTCCCCAGTCACGCCACTGATGGTGCGCACCAACGCCGATCAACTGCAGCGCACCAGAGAAAATTCGCTGGCCGGATTTCAGGGTTTTTTTGCCAAGCGGAATGGTTCCAGCGCATCTGCGGTCACGTAAGCCGTCAGGCCATCGGCCAACTGCACCAGCGAGTAACTGCCCATGGTCTCGACGAGCCTGACTTTGGTGCCTGCCGTGAAGTTGCCGTCGGCTGGCCGGCCCTGTTGTGGTCCGGTGGTGTAGTATGCGGACTCGGAGGTGATCACGTGCGATGTCTCCCAGGTGGAAGAGGTTTGTGCCTGGAGTGGCTGCTTCAAGTCGTCTTCATGTTGTGAGTAGGTTGCCGTGGTCGTTTGGTTGGGAGCCTGTTCGGCCGGGCGGCAGCCGAGACATAACATGCATGGCAGAAGGTAAATCAGGAAGATGCGCATGGAAGAAATCCTTTCCGAGAAGAGTCTGCCTTCAGTACTTTCCGCGCGGCGAAGTGTCGCGGGAACCCGTTGGAAACTACGGATGAACTGAGCGGGCAGTCGTGGTCCACTTTGCTTTTCTGTTCAAGTCTGACGTACCAGGGCGGGACGACATGATTGACGTGATGATTTAATTTGAAATACCCCGGGAGCACAGGCTGCACTTCCGGGGTGCTGGCGAGTTGTTTTGCCTCAGGTGCAGGTTTCAGGGACTTGCAGATCAGGCGGTCGAAGGACGTAATATGGCAGCCATGCTGCAGGCAGTCGAGGGCAGTTTTCGGGGAACGGTGAACTTGGATCTTCCTCTTTGAGATTCTAAAAATCCTGCCGTCGAGAAGTTGCCGTCAGAGCGAGTCGTTGTCGTGTCCATGCTGTGAGAGGCGTGGTGGTCTGAAACTCGTTGTTGCGATTCTTGACTGAAAAGCCTGGGGCAAATAAAGTACCCATTGCCGGAACCTGGCCGCAGAATGAACCCGGAGGCGTGCCCCTCCCGATCTGTTAGCAAGTGGATGAAAATTACCTTGCCGACAACTCCCGACGATAAGATCGCAGGTTCTGGACCGGTTTGAGCGACCGTGACCCGGGGGGGAGTTTGAAGAACAGCATGTCGATGACGATTTTATTTCTGCACGGATGGACGAGTGTGCCTGGTGGTCGGAAACCGACTTTCCTGAAGGAACATGGGCACATGGTTCTCAATCCATCGTTACCGGATGAGGATTTTGAGGAAGCCGTTGGGATTGCCCAGATGGAGTACAATGCCCAATACCCGGACGTGGTGGTTGGTTCCAGTCGGGGCGGCGCCGTGGCGATGAACATCGAATCTGAGAACACGCCGTTGGTCTTGCTCTGCCCGGCCTGGAAGAACTGGGGCAAGGCCAGATCCACAAAATTGAACACAACGGTTCTCCACTCCCGGTTGGACGACGTGGTGCCGTTCGAGCATAGTCTGGAACTGGTCGCCAACAGCGGGTTGGCACCGAAGGCGTTGATCGAGATTGGAAACGATCATCGACTGGCCGATCCTGAGTCGTTGGCAAAGATGCTGGAGTTGTGCGAAGCGGTCGCCGGGAAGGGAGGCAAACGGCTCCATGACGTGACTGTCTACTATCTGGAGATGTTGTCACCTTCAGGCAGGTCCGTGCCCGTTCCCAGGGAGGGGTTGACGGTCCGCACCGTTCCGACGCCGGAGGTTTCCTGCTACCGCAGTCTTTACAACGCGGTGGGAAGGGAATACTACTGACTCAGTCGCAGGAAACTTCCCGACGCGGAACTCGCCGTCATCATTCAAGACCCGTTGAACGAACTGCATGTGCTGCATGTGGATGGTGACCCGGCAGGATTTAGCGAACTGGTCCGGCGAGAGGCCGGCGAGATCGAACTGGTCCAGTTCGGTCTGTTGCCCGAATTCATCGGCCAGGGCCTGGGCAAGTGGTTCTTGCAATGGACTATCGACAAAGTCTGGAGTTACCGACCCCGGCGATTGTGGTTGCACACGTGCACACTGGACCATCCGGCCGCCGTGCCAAACTACAAGAAGGCCGGGTTCCTGGTGTGCAAGGAAGAACAAACTCGACGAGAATTGTGACTCCCGGTAGATCGAGTTATCCGCGGTGCTTCAACCGTCAGCGCGTGATGGTTGGCGGGTGAGCAGTGAGACGACGATCAGGGTGACAAATCCCAACGGGATGGTGACGATACCCGGTTGGCTGAAAGGAACGATCGCTGAATCGGCCGACAGTCCATAAACCTTTGTGAACGTATCGGCGCTGAGTAAAATCCAGGCCAACGAACTAGTCATGCCGACGGTGACGCCGGCAATGACGCCCTGGCGGGTCACACCCTTCCAGAACAGGATTGTCACCAGCGCCGGCAAGTTCGCAGATGCTGCCACGCTGAAGGCCCAGCCGACGAGGTAGCTCACATTCAAGTCTTGGAAGAGGATGCCCAGGAGAATGGCCACCCCGCCGACGACGACCGATGCGATTTTTGCGACACGTACCTGTTGTCGATCATCCAGTTCGATTTTCAGAACACTCTGGATGAGGTCATGCGACACTGCGCCAGCCGACGCGAGAATCAACCCGCTGACGGTCCCGAGCACCGTGGTAAAGGCAATGGCAGAAATGATTGCAAACAACCATTCGTTCATGCTCTTGGCCAGTAGCGGCGCTGCCATGTTGCTGTTGGTCACATCCAGCGAGCCGCTGGTCATTGCACCCAGGCCAAGGTAGAGAGTGAGGATGTAAAAAAATCCAATACTGCCGATGCCGACGATCGTGCTCTTGCGGGCGCTCTGCGCGTCCTTGACCGTGTAGTATCGAATGAGAATGTGCGGCAGGGACGCCGTGCCGCAAAACAGGGCCAGCATCAGCGAGAGGAAATTCAGTTTTTCGACAGGTTCTTTTTTTCGGATGCCTGCAAAGCGGGGATGTTCGCCAGGGCGCAATACATGGCTGCCCGGTGTCGGCTTTTGAAAGTAAACCGTCGACTCACCACCGGAGTCACTGATTGTTGTACTGCCCCACAATGCGACGTCGCTGTTTTGTAGTGTTCTGAAAAATTCCAGCGGACCGAGGGGCCCTGTCTTGTCTTTGCCGTCAGGCAAGCGAGTGACAGTACCGACCGGGTGCAATTCCGGTTCGCCTTTCTCGTCACCTTTAAGTACACCGTTGACCAGTTCTTTTCCTTCACTTGTAATGGTTCGAAGTTGAGCTTCATGAATCATCAACGCATCGCCCTGACTACCCGCAATGCTCCACACGGTCGTCGCGCCCGTTGCATTGTTTTGAATTCGAACGAACGGCTTGTTTCGCCAGTTTCCCTCCGGGGGCAGCACCGTGGATTCGTGGAATGGGGGTAGCTGTTGAATGTCTGCCAGTTCCACGCGCCAGACCGATGTCGAGTTGGTTGCCGGGTCCTCCAGGCGGACGACCGGCACCTCGGGCCAATGGCCTGATTCCTCGTGCTGCTTCACGTTCTCGGTCGAAAACAATCGCCCGCCAACCGGGCCGGCCGATGCAAACACGTGACGGTCGCCGCCACCCGGTGAAGTTTCAAAACCACGGACGAGAATCATCACCGTCAGCACTGCACTGAAGATGACCAGCAGTGAACCTTTGAGGAACTGAACCCAGGTAGTCGACACCATTCCGGCGCTGACGACGATGATGATGACGACGGTGCCGACAATGACTACTCCATGCCAATGCTCAAATCCCAGCAGCGGTTGAATCAAAACGCCGGCCCCGACCATTTGCGGAATCAAGTAAAAAATGCTGACCGCCAGGGTGCTGATTCCTGCCGCCAGTTTGATGCCGCGTGAGTTGAATTTGGCATCGAGCGCGTCGGCAAACGTGAATTTCCCCAAGCGTTTCATGGGTTCGGCGACTACAAACAGAGCCACGATCCAGCCAGCCAGGTAGCCGATCGAGTACAGGAAACCATCGTACCCGTAGAACGCGATCATGCCGCAAATGCCTAGGAACGACGCGGCGGACAAATAATCGCCCGCGAACGCAATCCCGTTGACAAACCAGGGTATTTCTCCGTGCGCCGTGAAGTAGCCTTTTGATGATTTGGCACGACCGCCCAGATAAAAACTTAAAGCCAGGGTGATGGCCACAAACACCGCGAAGACGGCGACGGCTTCAAAGGTCGCTTCGTAGATCACTCGTTGACTCCTCTTTCGGTCACTTCAGGTTCCGCTGGTTTGCAAAGCCATCCGTACAGTAAGGCCAACACCAGTGCCGCGATGATCAGTCCGAAGCCGTAAAGGATCGCCAGATTGACGCCAGCCATGGGCGTCTTTTCCATAGTCTCCGGAGAAAAAGCATTCAACAACACAAAGCCGCCGTAGAGAACCAGGTAGATTACAAAAAGGACGAGTCCAATTCGTGAGTTACGTTTTTCCATCTGCGGCCTCGTAGGTCGTCAAAGTGCAAATCCGGAGTTTGCAGCAGGATAAGGTGCGGCGCGGAGATTCGCAAGCGACTGAAAATGCGCGGTCCGGTTTCATTGTAAGATACGGCCGGTGATCTGTCATTTGGTACAGGCGAACATTATCCACCGGACGCCAGTATCTCCCAACGGCAACTTTCCGAAGGAGGGGAGACCCGGCTACGCAAGAGGCAAGGTGATCTCCCCAGCGAGTAAAGACGCAGCACACGACCGCGAGATGGACCCGATTTCCGTCGGTCGGTATTCTCGAAGAAAAAAAGGTGGCCCGATTTTGTTCAGGAGGTCCAGCGGGCACTGCCCAGACGTGACTGCCGGTGTCGGGGACCGTTACGGTCTGCCATGTTCTGGCCAAAAAAAAACCACTTCCCACCCTTGCGGCAGAAAGTGGTTTTTAGTTTTTCCAAGAGAGCTTAGCTGGTGCTGGTGCTGGTGCTCAAATTTGAATTGAGCGTCTCCTGCAACTGGTGAGCATCAAACGGCATGGTGATGTATTCGGTCACCTGGCTGCCGTGAGTTTGCTGAGCAACTTCACTGTCGGATTCATTGCTGATGAGGAAGATCGGGGAATTCGTACCATTCTCACGAAGTTCCTGGACCAAGCTGCGATCGCCCTGGGTGGATGCGTTCCAGTTGACCAGAACGGCGTCGTAGGATCCCTGGCTGGACTGATTGATGCCGGCGTCAAAGTCGCTAGATTCTGTGACACTGGAGATTCCAGCGGTCCCGAGAAATTCTACCAGCGTCGCGCGAGTTTCACTGGAACCGTCGACGACCAAAACGTTAATACTCATAGTTTAACCCCGTAGGTGGTGATTGTGCTGCTTGTTAAAAAAGGGAGGAAAGCGTGCAGCACCATTCCGCATTCGATCCTACGAAATCGTATGACTACAAACTCAAGCGGGCCGTGAAAAGTTAAAGATTCCCTATCTTTCCAGGCAAAAAAAATCTGATTTTGCGGAACGTATGGAATGTCTGGGAGGTTCAGGTGGTTTTTGCCTGAGAAAGGGGACGTGCAGGAACATCGAACTGCTGGTTGGCATGCCGTAGCACTGAACAAATCCCCCCGTTTCGGGGGTTTGCCTGGTTGAAGTGCCACTTGTAGCTTTCCGCGGTGGGGCCGTGACGAGTTAGGGGATCCCAAGACGGGCCCGAGGAGAGCCTTTTCCTTTGCAGGGAATGATCTTTCGATGCGACCTGCCTGCCGGGCGATTTGCCGCCTTGCAGCAGCCAGCCGTCCGATTTCGCTTTCCACGATGAACCACTTTCCACCCCTGGCAAGAGCTTCCGGTGCATCTTCCGCCTTCTCGAGATAGGTGCCGCAGGCGACCTCCCGGGCCTGGCCCATACCGGATACTTGCCAGACGAGTTGATCATGCGAAGTATCCTCCTCCATGATCAGGTGCGACACATCAGGCCAACTTGTTGCAAGTGGGGCAGTCGTCTTTCTCCAATGTGCTTCGATGCACCCGGGCGGGGCGCCTGCGCGATGCCGAGTCGTCGTGCTAGATTTTTATTTTCCAATCGCGTGAGCGTGTTGCAGAAATACCGTCCCAGAAGTCCTCGAGTGCCGCCCAGTAGCGGTAGATGTTTGCACTGCTGGGCGAATTGTCATCCAGCACGTCGATGAGGAGCCGGGCCTGTTTCCGGCTGCCCGAATCGGGGACGGTTCGGTCCAGCGACAACTCGAGTGACTCTCGAAACACCGGGTCGTCAGCCAACCAGTCGAAGGCGTAGATGTTGCCGTCCAGGCTGCGTCGACAGTTGGCGGGCGGTTCCTCACCCTTGATGATGCCCACGGCGTACGGAAAGACAACGTGGTACAAAGGTTGAATCCGGGCTTTGTTGAAAAAGACCGAGCATGCGCGGGCAGGTCCCTGGGCGTGGTGGAAAAAATCGTCGATGATAAGAATGCCCCCCGGAGACATACGGTCGTAGACTCCCTCCAGGGAACAGTAGACCGAATCATAGAGATCCGAATCCAGGTGCGCAAAGCACAGGTGTTCAGGTTGCTCTAATTCGGGGACCGTGTCCGCAAAAAACCCCTTGACCGGAATCACGACGTTAGTGAGTCCTTCCTGCTCAACCACTCCACAAAAGCGTTCCAGTAGCGGTTCGTCGCCTTCGTAATCGCCCGCAAGGAAATAGCGGTTGTCTCGACTGGTGGGCTGAGGCAGGCCTTCAAAGCTGTCCAGGCTGAAAACCTGCCTGCCGTGCGCCTTGAGCAGGTGTCCAAGCAACAACGAGGTGCCCCCACTGGCCACACCAAGTTCGATCGCATCGCCCGGCACCTGGGTGCAGATTTTCAACAGTTGTTGGGCGTAGATCCACTGCCCCCACGGATAAGGCGGAATCAAACTGTATTGCTCCAGCCGTTTGATGGCCTGGCCCGCATCGCCGGGAAGTGGACCCATGTCGAACAGATCAAACGGGAAAAAACGCCCCCTTTTCTGGGCGCATTCGGCTGGAGTTGCCGGGC
>PBTE01000043.1 GCA_002726515.1 Planctomycetaceae bacterium
GAATTCATGGATTGTTTCAGCCAATGCGACGAAAACCGGGTGCTCGGCTTGTCCGTTGTAACAGGTTTCCAATTGATGTTCCCACCAATCCAGAAGGGGAATGCGTTGGTCGGGAGCTTTGACTTCGTCGGCCAGATTGTCGGACCAGCGGCAGTAGGCATAAATGTTGTAGAAGTGCTGTCGCAAATTTCGCGGAATCAGCCAGCCAGTCACGAGAAAGTTCTCGTAATGGCTGCGGAAAAATTTTCGGCAGTAAATTCGTGCTTGCTTTTGTGTGCAAGATGGAACCGGGGGAGTCCCCGGTCCATAGCGGGATAAATCAGAAAAAAAGTTGTCGCGGGCCATCGGTTGCCGATCCGCCAAGGGGACAGGTATGATGCAGTCTTAAGGACAGCAGGGAGTTCAATTGATGATGCGAGTTATTTTAGCGAGTCCCAGGGGTTTTTGTGCCGGCGTCAACATGGCGATCGAGAGCCTGAACCTCGCGATCCAGGCATTTGGACCACCTGTCTACGTGTACCACGAAATCGTTCACAACAAGTATGTCGTGGAATACTTCCGGGCCAAGGGGGGGATTTTCGTTGACAATTTGGATGAAGTTCCCACGGATGCCCATTTGTTGTTTTCAGCGCATGGCGTATCACCCGAGATCCGTCTTGCAGCCCGTCAACGCAAACTGGATGCGATCGATGCCACTTGTCCACTTGTTACCAAGGTGCATTTGGAAGCGGTTCGCTTTGCCAAGGCTGGTTACACGATCATCCTCATCGGCCACCAAGGCCATGATGAGGTAATCGGGACGATGGGTGAGGCCCCCGAAGCAATTGTGTTGATCGAGTCGGAAGAGGACGTCGAACAGCTTGATATCCCCACAGATGGAAAACTTGCCTATCTCACACAAACGACGCTTTCAGTTGATGATGCGAACCGAATCATCCAGTGTCTCAAGCGGCGATTTCCCCAGCTGGAAGGACCTCCGAAAGAGGACATCTGTTACGCCACGCAGAATCGTCAGGAGGCCGTGCGACAACTATCACCGGAAGTTGACATCACGTTGGTCCTGGGGAGCCAGAATAGTTCCAACAGCCAGCGGCTCAAGGAGTTGTCGCGGGAAGGGGGTGTGCGTTCTCATTTGATCGACGGAGTAGTGGACATCGATTCCCACTGGTTTCGAGGGGACGAAACCGTGCTGGTCACTGCTGGTGCGAGTGCACCCGAATCGGTGGTAGAAGAGTGTGTTGACTTTTTGCGTGCTGAATATGACGCGGAAGTTGAAATTCGGTCCATCCGTGACGAACAAGTTCATTTTCCATTGCCGCAGGAATTGAGGACCGTGGTCCCATGACGCGGACGGGTCCTCTGCCCGGATGAAGCATGTTTTTCATGCGCCTCTTAATTTTGAATGTATTCCTTCAAATAATGATTTTCCATGCAGAGCTGCGCATGCTGGGCCTTGACGACATCGCCAATGGAGATAAGTCCAGAGATTTTTCCATCGGTCAATACAGGTAGGTGGCGAATCCGGTTCTTGGTCATGATGCCCATGATTTGTTCTATTTCATCTTCGAGTGTTCCGGTGATCACGTCCGGCGTCATCTGGGACTGAACCGTGACTTCCTCGAGTGCTGCTCCGTTTCGGCTGTCAAAAGCCTTCAGGATATCGCGTTCTGTGATGATGCCAACCATTTTTTCACCATCGCACACGACCAGCGATCCACAGTTGTACTCGACCAGTTTGTTCACGACTTCAGCTAGTGACGCTTCCGGGTGAATGCGGTAGACATCGGTGCCTTTGACGCCCAAAAGATCTTCCAAGTTCATGGCCAGGTCTCCGAACCCAATCTCGTTGTAAGAATCAGTTTCTTCCTGAAGGATAAACGCCGTGATCAACGCGCGTCAATCAAGATTAGAGGATTTGGAGAAGGACCGGCTTGTGAAAAAAATCACGAAGTAACCGGGATTCATGGTCCCGGGTACATTATTGACTTTCCACGGATCGCGGGAGCAATTTGCTGATCCGTAAATTCCTGAACAGCAAGTTGGTCGTTGGATCATGTCCTTGAATGATGATTGTGCCCGCCTCGGTTCGCAGTCCCTGGCGGGGATTCTTATGCTTTTTTCGCGTGTCGGTCCAGTCGCTGACTTGATAACCGTTGACCCAGACTGCCAGGTGGGGACCATCGGCCACGATGGTTTTTTGAAACCAGATGTGATCGCTAGCAACGACATGTCTCGCATCTTGCCGCCGAAAAATTCCTCCGGTGCCGCAATCAGTAGGTCGTGTACGGTCTCCATTTGCAAATCCGTTGTGAATCTGGCTTTCGTATCCCATCCACAACTCACCCGGTATCGAGCGAAAGAAAATTCCGGAGTTAAGATGTTCTCCCAGAATTTTGCAATGCAGTTGCAACACGAAATCATCGAACCGGTCAACGGTTTCGAGTTGCCCTTTCCCATCCTTGACGCTCAAAAACCCTTCACTGTTGACACTGAATTTGCTCGGAAGTCCCGGGTGAATTTCCCAGCCTGACAGATCGTAGCCATTGAAAAGATTCATGAATTCCAATGGTTGCAGACGGATGTTCCGAAACTCGATACGGCCTTGATTGTGTTGCAATCCAACATGTCCTCGGCCTAAAGGCCGAGGGTCTGTGTAGCTCAGAGGCTCTTGATCATTGACTACCACACGAATTTGATTTCCCAGGACCGTTATTGTCATTGAATTCCAATTTCCTTCGGCAGTCCTTGGCCGCTGCTGGACGCGCCCGACTAGGCTTCCCGTGGGAAAAGGGTTGTCGGGCGGGGCGATATTGACCTCGTAGCAATCTGCTGTTGGATCCCGGGGTTCGCGCGGCATGTGGAGAAACACTCCGCTGTTAGTGCCAGGGGGGCAGCGGAAGTCGAGTTGCAATTTGTAATTCGAAAAGGTCGTCGTGGTGTACAGGAATCCGACATCGCCTTGTGTTGCTACCAGGGAATCGTTTTCGACATGCCAATCGACATCTCCTGTTGTTTCCCAACCAAACAAGGTGGATCCGTCGAATAGGGAGATCCAGCCTTCTTCCAGTTGTTCGGCCGGGAGGAGCCGTATGGGGTTCGACCTGCCTGGGACTGATTTTTCTGAAGGCGTTTGCTGTTCCGTTGTTGTGTCTTGTTGCGGTACTGTGGAAGGACGGCAGGCGAGTAACAAGGCCAAGCTGAGAAAGAGGGACCAGATGGGGAGGCGGGAGGAAAGTGATTGGCAAGAACAAGGTCGATGCATGGCGAGGTCCTTTGGGGTAGGACGGCGGTGACTGTCCGTCGATGCCCAAGTATAATAATTACTTTCATCGAACTCGACGAGTCGTTGACGGTCAAATCGGAGAAAGCTGATGGCCAGGAGTGTGGTCGGCCCGTTTTGAATTCCTTGTGAGAATCCTGAATCGATCGATGAATCCGTTCAGGCTTGAAAACGGTGTTGATCGATACCAACAGCCGCACGGTGTCCGTCCCAGAATAACCGGCACCACGTATTTCGGAAGATTTTTCATTGACATCGAGGCCTGCAGTTTGTCGGTCCAGACCCGGCATTTGCGAAGTGTGCGCAGTTCACTTCGTGTTCTCTTTAAGAAGTCGAGCGCAGGCTGCAGGTTGACCGTCTCGTATTCATGGATCGCTGCCGCTGGTGGTTCGGAGGCATTGGAAAGGGCCAATGAACGGAATAGAAAACTCTCAACGCTTGACTTAACGACCAGTTGCCCGTTTGTCAGGGCTGTGAAAGAGTTTCAAGACGGTCCAGACAAAACTGGTTTGCCTTTGGGATGTGGCCTGAGGGGCGACCTGCTCAGGCGCAGTCCTCTTTCACTTCGTCACGGCTCACAGCGCCTTTTAACAGTTCAGCATCCATTCACAAGGCTTAGGCGCGAGTTGAAGTTGCCTTAGTGTTTGGCGACCACGCCTTGAGCGATTGCTTTCTGGAGAAGCTCTACTGTGATTTGAAGCTCGGTATTATCATCCAAAGAGAGGATTACCGGGTCCATGGATGAGACCACGCCCGAGACGGGCGTGGTGCCGGCGGAATACTTGATTTTTGTTCCGAGACCGTATCCAGGCGGGACCTCATCGCCATTTTTTACTACGGGAGTTGCCTTGGGTTTTGTTGGCTGAGCCGGCTTTTTCTTGTCGAGCAGTCCGGCCAGTTCCTGCAGCTGTCGCCAATTTTCCAATCGGTCGAGATTTGCCAGTTCCAAAACATCACTGGGGTCACCGTCCCGGTTGAAGTGTTTGGCAAACCTTCCCTCGCTACGGCAGAAGTCAATGAAGTCTACTTGTTCACCGGTCTTGGGATTGGTCCACCAGTCCTCGGAAACCGCTGGATTTCCTTGCAGGGAAAGACGTTCCTTAATCGTGTTCCCCTTGCTGGGATCGTAGGTCATCATGGGGAATGCGCGCGTGTCAACCGCCAGTCGTGCTTGGTCAGCGGCCATGTTGTCGGCCACCCCGTGTTCGGGTTGGCAGGTGGTGTAGCAGCAGATGACGGCGGGACCGTCAAATTCCATGGCATCCAGTACACAGCGATAGAAATGATTGACATGAGCAGTGGTTGTTTGTGCGACGTAAGTTCGGGGATGCATCATTGCAATTTGCGAGATTTCCTTGCGTCTTTCACTTTTGCCACCCACAGACTTGCCGTGTACACTCATTTTCGTGTTCTGGCCCATGTAGGTACTGGTCGATGCCTGACCACCCGTGTTGGAATAAACTTGCGTATCGAGCACGAAAACCTTGATGTTCATTCCTGACGCGAGCAATCGAGAAAGTGATTGGAAACCAATGTCGAACATGGCACCATCACCACCGATACACCACAGTGGTTTTTCACCCCAGCCTTTTTGGTCCCATTTCATGCGGAGTCCCATGGAGTAGGCGGGCGCGTTTTCGAACAATGAGTTGGTCCAGGGAACGAGGTAGGGATTGTAGGGGTAGGTCGAGGTGTAAACGGTATTGCAGCCAGTCGCGGCCACGATTCCCCAGTTATTGGAGTGCTTAGCACCCACTGCCGCGCAGAGCATGCGTAATGCAGAACCTTCGCCGCAGCCAGCGCAACTGCCTGCACCACCGACATAGATATGTGTCTGTTCTTTAAGCATCATGTCGATCAGCAGATTGTCATTCACATAGCGTTCGTCACTGGGACCGAATTCTTTGAAAAATCGGTGACTCTTGCGGATTGACGTCATTAACTCATCAGTTTTAGGGATCATTTTCAAAGCCAGATCGTCGCAGACGGTGACACACTCTGCACAGCCTTTGCACTTGCTGGGATCAATCATGATCAGAAATTTTCCGCCTTCGCCGATTTTTTTCTTCGGGCCTTCGTAATATTTTCGTGGTTCGGCCCATTGCTTTCTGAACATCTGCTGGTCCGCCTCATCGGCGATCCCGTTGAGATTTTTTTCCCACTGCGTTTCGCTGGTCACCTTGCCCAGAATGGCCGTGTCCGGACAGAGGGTGACACAGTTCATGCAGCCGGTGCACTTTTCCGGGATGTATTCGGGGATTTCGGGAGCGATGTAGCTGAAATCACGTAGGGTCGCGGTACCGGCGGGGACAATCGATCGAGCCACTGGCAAGTCGGCGGGTAGATCTTTTTCGGCCGTACCGTCTTCATATGCGCGAATGATCCGCTCATTGAAGTCATTTACGTCCAGAATTGGCAGGTTCACGAGTTTGTAGGATGAATCCTCAAGAGTCCCGTAGGAATTGTTATTAAACGGATCCCGAGAATTGGCTTCGTTCAAAGAAGGTCTGTTACCGACACTCGCCATATTTTTGCCTCGTTGGATTTTGTATTCGCTTTCGTGACTCCGCCTGTGTTGCAGCAAAGACAACTGCCTGGTGCTGAACACCATGTAACCGGGTAGGAGGGTCTAAGAAGCGTTGATGATTTCGCGGGGAATCTCCTGCATCTCGCTGAACCCTCGCCGCACACAGGTCAAGTTGTCTTGGACGACTTGCTCACCTCGCTTTCCGAAATACTTGCGCAGTGCCCTTTCAACTCCTTCCATGACCTGATCGTCACTCATGCCACTATCCTTGGCATAGGGGGTCAATTTTAGAAAAGCACCGAGAAGGACGATGCCCTGCATTCGCATTTCCAAATCAGCAACGGATGCAACCTCGCGCGCGATCTGAACCATGTCTGCGAAATGAACTTGGATCTTTTTTTCCCGGATTGTCTGTTGATGGTGTGCGGGGATATGATTCCATACGTCTTGTGCCTCTGAGAATGCTGACTGCATGAAGAGCGAACCCCTGTCGACCATGCCGTTGATGGGGTTACCGCTCAACACGGCATTCACATCGTTGAGTACGACGAGATCCACAAACTCGAGCTCGCTGTGGGTCATGATGTGTTCATCGGCAATGGTCAAATAATACGTAGTGGGCAGCCCTTTCTTTTCAGATCCATATTTGGGGTAAGCCTGGACATCTTTTCCAAACACGTCACCACCGATGGTCGCGATCACTTTGTTCGTTGTGACCGAGCCAAACCCGCCCACCGAATGGCCTCGCATCGAGAAACCACCGGGCGGCCTGAGGTCAGGGTCTTCGCCACGTTCCAGTGCCAGAGCGTGGTCGATACCCACGCAGAAGAAATCCTGTCCACCGTGAATCATGTTCTCAAACGTGGCGACGATGTCACCGGGGCGTACGTCGCGACTTCCGAGGCCCGCGGCAGCATGGTGAATCTTGGGGATCTGGTCGATCTTGCAGTGGCCCATTTGGCCATTCATCGCATCGCAGAAGGCGGCCTTGATTTCTCGTGTTAGATGGTTCCCAGTTGTTGATAAAGGATCATCCATCCGCTCATAAATGCAGGCAGCTTTACAGTTAGACAGGGTTTCGACAATCTGCCTGGCGGGGAAGGGTCGGAAGCAGTAGACCGTGACACATCCTGCTTTAATCCCGCATTTTTCACGCAGGTAATCAACGGTTACTTCGGCGGTTTCCATGTATACACCCATCCCAATCAGGATGTACTCGGCATCTTCACAGCGGTAGGGCATGACGAAATCGTATTTCCTGCCGGTTTTACGTGCGAATTCCGCAAAGGATTCTTCCAACGCTGGTGCCACTTGGTCGTAGTACCATCGCTGTGAGATTTTTCCTTTCATGTATGAGTCCTGGTTTTGGACCACACCCGTCATCACAGGATTTTGCGGGTCCATCAGATTGGTCAATTTCTCGTGCGGATTGCCCACAAATTCTTTCATGAATGCCGGTTCCGGCAATCGCACGGATTCGACAGTATGGGTTGTCAAGAATCCGTCTTGGGCGTTCATGAAGGGCGTGCAGGAAGTTTCTGCTGCACGGCGTGAAATGAGGCACAGATCACCGGCTTCCTGGGCGTTTCTGGCCAGCAGCATGCCCCAACCACAGTCGGCCACGCTCATCAGGTCGTCGTGTCCAGCGTGGACGTTAAGGGCCTGGCTCGTGAGAGCCCGGGCACCAATATTAAAAACAACCGGCAAGCGTTTGCCGGCGATCGTATAGAGCACCTCTTTCATCAGGACGAGCCCTTGTCCGGAGGTAAAGTTAGTGACTCGCCCCCCCGCAACTGCGAAGCCTTCGCAGAAGGAAGCCGACGAGTGCTCACTTTCGGGCTCCATGAAAATGAGCGGGTCGTCCCAGAGATTTGTTTGACCGTTCTGGACTGCCGCATTGAAACCACCGCCCATGGTGGTGGAACTGGTGATCGGATAGGCCCCACAACCCTGGCAGATCTGGACCTCAACATGGACAACCGCCTCGGATCCGTCACAGGTGGTTGGGACTCCCGGATACTCGAATTTGGTGCCCGGTGCGTGTTCGGATGTGGTTGGGACGTGGGTGTCTTGAGGTGACTTGGGGATTGTGGATTCAACGGTAACCATGATGCTTTGCCCCACCATGGGAGGGGTCTCCGTGCCGGTTTTTACACAGTGGCAAAGTCGTTCAACGGTTTGCCGCCTTTCCATCAAGTCAGTTCGCTGTAGACGTTCGGTCGTCTACCAGTCATCGCAAGTCTTTCTCCCGAACCGAAGTGCGGCGAAATTTGCACTTCTGTGAAGAATAACTCCGTGAGCGGAGACCCGAGTTGCATCCCAACTCAAGAGCGGGTCTGCAACCTTTCCGTTGCCTAAGAACATGGCTTCGGAGTCTACTACTGATTGGGATTGTATTCTACCTGCGAATGGGACCCAATGCAAAGCGAGTTGTGAATTCAGCGTACTGCAGAAAGCGTTGTTTGAACTTTTGATCGCACTCGTAAATCTGGATTATCACAGTGTCTACACTTTTTTCCAACTAGATCTCCCGTTTTTCCTTGACACGAAGTTAACTGGCTTATTTAGTTTTGAAGTCTTTTACCGAGACCACGATGTCACAGCAAGCTGCTGCTAGCTACCTGATGCTGGTGGGTGAATTTCCAGAAAGATCTCACCTACCGAATCACCGGGAACACGGTCTTGTTGGTTGTCCAACTGGAGCTCTACCTCGAGCCGGTTGTGAGGCAACAGCCCGATTCCCAACAGGAAGCGATGATCAACGGCAGTCGGTTGAATGGTGCCTAACGGTTCGTCGTTCAACCACAGGAAGCCAGCTCGTTTTCCGAAACGGAGGACAAGGACTACCCGGGTTTCGACTTCCAAGCCGGTAGGTCGATTAAACGTCCTCTGTAAACGCACAGTCCCGCAAAAGTCATCGCCGAAGGGAGTGAAGATGTGAGTAGGCAGGTTCAATCGAATTGGGCTGGGAAGATCGGTGCGTTCTTCGTGATGCGTGCCGTCGGCGAGCAGGAGGTTGGGCGATAATGGCAGGCATTGCCACGGTCCGCGCAGTCGTATTCTGTGTGAGACGCACATCACCGACAGGCTAGTCCGGGTGGAGACTTTTGAAAAGTGACGTCGACGGCCGGTTCAGCCGGCTCGTCGTTTTGGTGTAGTTTTCCAATGCGATTGATCTGTTTTTTCCCCATCTTGCATCACTTCGTGTCCAGGTTGCCGTTTTCGCCAGGCGGCTGGCCGAGGTGCCAGCATTTCTTGGCCGGTTTTCCGGCGTCCGGACTTGGCCCACGATTCTGCCTCCTGCGTGAGGTGGGTGAGCAGATCTTCCACGCGTTGTCGATGAGCCTCAACACCTTGACGATCCAGTTGTTGTGGGATGTAGAGATGGCGACTGAGAACCACCCGGGCCCGTGCATGGGGAAAAGGGACCGCAAAACGATCCCAAGTTGGCAGACGCCAACTTCGATTGTAACCAAAACCCATGGCCACCAGGGGAATACCCAGTTTGGATGCTAGGTAAATGGCACCTGCAGCCAACACCCGCCGGGGACCTCTTGGCCCGTCCGGTGTGATGGCCAAATTCATCGTTTTGCTTATACGAGACAATTCCAGCAGTGCTGCACCCCCTCCACGTTTGCTCGATCCCCGGACGGTTTCGAAGCCCATGTATTGTGCAGCCACCGATAACCATTCTGCATCTCGATGCCGGCTGAGCAACATGGCGATATGGCAATGGCCACGAAGGTAAAGAGGAACAGGGATATATTCGTGCCAGAAGATAAAGATGGCGGGGCCGGAAAATTTTGGATGAGCCGGATCGACCCGGGGATCCTCGAAGGATCCCTGGATGTCCAGCGATCCCACCAGGTTCCGCACAAATGTGGCCACACCGAGGCCTTTCAATTTACTTGAAATGAAGTGCTCGGAATGTATTACGGATTGGTGTCGATTTTTCTTGATTCGATTAACTCCTGGATAACGTCGTCTAGTTTGTACTGTGGTTGGAAGTGAATGGTCGATTTCAATCGACTCAAGTCGGGTACCCGCCGACGAATGTCCTCAAAATCGGACCCGTAGGCATCACAATAGCTTTGAAAATCGATGTTCGAAGCGGAATTTGCCATGACCACGACACGACGGGCCAATTCTAGAATCGATACAGGTACGTCGCTGCCGACATTGAAAACCTGGCCGTAGGCACTGGGCGTTGCCATCAGGGTGGTTACTGCTCGCACAACATCACTGACGTGAGCAAAACAGCGTTCTTGTTGCCCGTCATCGTGAACGATTACGGGGTGCCCGCCTAGAGCAGCTTCGATGAATCTCGGCAGGACCATTCCGTAGGCCCCTGTCTGGCGAGGGCCCACAACGTTGAAGAATCTTCCAATCACCAGGGGCAGGTCGTGTTCCCGAAAGCATGCCAGGGCGAGAAATTCGTCAATTGCTTTTGAAACTCCGTAACTCCAACGAGCCCGGCTTGTGCTACCAAAAACCAAATCATCGTCTTCTACCCATCGGGGCCGCGGATTCTTTCCGTAGACCTCACTACTGCTGGCCAGAAAAAAGCGTCGTTGCTTTCCATCTTCTTGGTTGAGACGGACGAGTTCATCCAGCAGTAGCTGGGTTGGATAAATGTTTCGTTTGATGCTTTGTATCGGTTGTTCTGCTATCAATGCCACACCGACAGCAGCAGCCAGGTGATAAACTTCAGTCATTTCTGCTAGCACCTGCGCAGCAAGATCCACATCTTTCACCGACTGATGAATGCAAGTCAGACGCGGATGTGACATGACGGATGCCAGATTTTCAAAGGATCCTGTAGAGGTGTCGTCGATCACCACCACTTCGTCACCGCGTTCTAGAAGTGCTTCCGTCAAGTGGGATCCAATGAAGCCCGCACCGCCGGTGACGAGTGTTTTCATCTTGGAACCTTCCTGCAAAGACTGTGCGCTGGCATCCGGGTTGTGCGGAGAGATCAGGTTGTTGATTCAATGGTGTTTCCAAAAATACCCTTGCCGATGCTCTTATCGTCCTTGGAATAAGGCAGATTGAAGTTTCAATGAAAGCAATCTGCTTAAATCTTTCCCGTTGCTGGCTTAAATTCCGGCATTTTGAGTGTGTGACAGGTGGTCCGAGGAGGTTCCACAGGCGTCAACCGACGAGCGATGCGGGGCAGGCTTCCAGAATTTTACAGCAGAGTACCCGAATTGAATCACTGGTGGACAAATTCATGGCCCACCGAGTTGTGATGGCTGGGTAAAGCAGGCTGACTTCGCCGGTGGTCAGCAAGATCCGCCACGGACGTCAAGATTCGAAAAAGCGTTATAGGGGTCGTTGAACCGGACTTCCTCGACAGATATCCGGTTTCGAACAGCGATCTTCTTTTTCATCCCATCTGAATTCGCCGAAGAAGATGGGGAGTTGTTCATCGTTTTACTTGCCCTCGGTGAAGTCAAACAGTTGACTGGTCGCCGACCTGGTTATTTGTAACTATTCATTCATTTGGTACGGATTACTTAGACAGCAACTCTTTGGACACTTGGTTAGTGCAAGTAGGAACACTGCGATTGCGTGAACCACCCTCCGGAGGATTTCGTAAAGATAAGGGCAGGTCGGCGAACTGGACGCCATGCTTCGATCAAGGTGATGAACCTTGGCACCAAAGTCGGCGTTCTAGACGACTGTGTTGCCACTTGAAGCGAGGAGAGATTGGAGAAGGTTTGAATGCTCGCCAAGGGAAGGGACAGGGAAAGAAGCCATGGAAAAGAAAAATGAAGAGAATGCCCACGGTTGGCGATATCGAGATCCAGAAGATTGTGACTCATTCGAACCCATGCGCCCTGTTCGCGACAAGGCAATGCCTGTCTCATCCCGGCGTCAGGCAAAGAACGCCTCTCGGAAAACGGAAGGGTCTCGCAAAGCCAGTAAGCGGATTGCTCGGAAAATGGGTGGTATGAACCGCCGACGTGTCAGACGGACCAACTAAAAGACGGGCGGAAGAATTCCATGCCTTGCTACTGGATCTGGTAGAGCGTGTTCACTGTACATTCGTTCCGGACGGTCCTCTCGAGTGAACCTCTTGAATCCGTTTCGAACGGATTTCAAACGCATGCAGGTCCGTTGCCCGCAAGTGAGAGGTCCATCTCTACAAGTGACACATCTTCACGTGTCGATTGGTGATGACGAGGTTTTTCAGGGTTGAGCCAGGGAAGCGACACCCCCGCGGTTTGTCTCTTGAATGTTTACTTTTTCTTCGCGGGCGAGCCAACCAACCGCTTGCATGACCACGTCCCGATTCTGATCAAGCTGTTTGACGAGTTTTGCAAACGACAGTGGTCCTTCCTCATTTAGCAAATGCCAAATTTGGCCGGCAGTTTGGCCAATTTGGTTGACGCAAGCATCGCAGGTTGCGGTAGACATAACAGATCACTCCTGTTCTGACGAGTGGGATTGCTCCTCTCGGATTTGGCGACTGTCAGATGCTAATGACGAGCTGACCCAAGTATACTGATTCAATACGTCTTGTGTAGACAAGGCCTTCTCGACACCCTCCCTTCTAGATTGCGGTCGTTTTGCCTATCGACAACCGGGTGACCCCCCGGACAAGAAGAAATTGGGAAGATCCCATGGGCAATCGAAAAAGCCCGATCGGTTGCGGGAAACCGACGGGCTTTTGAACCGTGAAAACTAAGCATATTCCCGTGACGGGTCAGTTGTCACCGTACCTTGGTGACGAGCTTCTAAGATTCACGGAATTTGAAAATGGAAGGAATTGGCCCAAAAGTGGTGGGAACACCAGGGCCAACTGGGTCGTCTTGATTTTCTTCAATAGGTATGTTTAGCAGACGCTGTGCCAATCTCGAACGTTTTGTTCAACCCGATAAGAAATGGGTTTCCCATGGTTTTCCAGGGAATATCGGCTTTCAAGGGAACAGGCAGTGTTTGTAAGAATTACAAAAAAAGACGACCTTTGCATGACATTTTTCAACTCGCAGACGACTTCTGTCAGTGTCCCGAGCTGTCACAAAGGTCACCCGGACTCAACGTCGCTGAAGAGGCTGAGCGTAATTGCCTGAAAGACACGGTTGAGTTCTTCAAAGTCTCGGTCTTCCGCTTGATAAAGGACAATGCAGTTAAAACGACCCATGCGAAAAACGCGAAGTTTGGCAGTGACCAAGAGGTCGAAGTAGAAGAAATTAATGTCGTAGCCAACGGCGGAACAGCCGGCAATTTCATCTTCGGCCTTAATCGACTCAAAGAAGGATTCCTGATATTCCCGTTCTACTGCCTGCAAGGTTTCGGTACCAAGTTCGTCCAGACCGAGGTTGCCATCGTGAACGGTTAACGACCAAAAAGCTCCACTAGGGCTATGGACTGACACCGCCCAGGGGGAACCGGATTCTTCTCGATTGTCGAGTGCCCAATTCTCCGGATAGAGAAATCGGACATCGGCCTGTTCGTAGACTGCAGTCATGATGCCGTCATGATATCACATGTTCTTGGTTGCGGGGAGCAGTTATTTTTGCTAACGTCTGCCGCCCGTTGTGTCCGTTTGGAGACTTGAGGCCAGGCAATGTTTGGGTCACGGTTGAGAAACAGTACCATTCTACGATTCTGGAGTAATAAGAACGGCGCCCGCACGGACCGTCTGACTCTGGCTGCTCCTGCAGTGAAGGGGTGTTGCACGGTCTTGGCGCCCTGCAGTGTTTCACTATTGCGAAAGGTCGTCCTGCCCCTCATTCTCTGGGCTGTTTGTTCGGCACACAGCGGGTGTCGCAGCGTATCCAAAAAAAATGCCATCAACCAGGAAGTGGTCTCGTGTCGTCAGCAATGGCAACAGGGATTGGACGCCGCACAGCGTGGCGCCTGGGATCAGGCGGAGCGTTTGTTTGCCAGCGCCGTTCAGACCTGTCCCAGCGATGAGTGGGCCCACCAGTATTATGCTGATGCGCTGTGGCGCAAGAATTCACAGACCGAGGCCCTCCGCGAAATGCAAAAGGCTGTTGAATTATCGGGTCAAGACCCACAACTCCTTGTGCGGTTCGGAGAAATGCTCTCTGCAAGAGGCGATTTGACGAAGGCACGAGAATGTGCGGTCGATGCTTTGCGAAGCCAGCCACGTTTGGCCTCGGCCCGTGCACTTCTTGGGGATATCGCCTGGGCCGAGGGTCATCGATCAGTCGCGCTGGATCATTACTGGCGGGCTCTCAGCCTGCAACCGGAATACCCCCGAGTACAATTCGCTGCGGCAAAGATTTGTTTTCAGCAACAAAAATTTCAACAAGCTCTGGTCTATGTTCAGAATTTGATGGACGTAACACCTTCGTCGAAAACGCCTGCCGCAACGCTTCGGCTGGAGGGGGCCATTTACATGGCGATGGGCCGCTTCCCTGACGCGGCCTCCAGTTTTCAGTTGGCCATCGGGCGGGGTGTTTCAGAACCACAGATCTTTTATGACCTGGCGGAAGCGGAGTTTCAATCAGGGGAATTCTCTCAAGCTCAGCGAGCAATTCAGGAGGCACTGAATCTCGACGTTCAGCATGAGCCTAGCTTGCATTTGCTGGCCAGAATCCAAAGTCAGCAATCCGCCGCAGCCAAGAAGAGGTGATGATCCGATGTGCGGACCAGTTGCTCATTGCAAGCACGCGACTGGTCTCTCAATGGAAGGGTGTTTCAGGTGGCGTCGTTGCTGACTCAGGGAAAGGGTCCGTTGTTGAGGATATGAGGTGTCAGGAGCTAAACGTGCCTGGGGATGGGGGGGCCTGACCGGCGTCCTGAAAACCATCTTTGGACAGGACCTGGGTGGATTGTAACGCCTTTCGGGCCGCAGTTGTCTCCGTTGCCCGGCACAGACAGGATGCTTGCGACATGACTGCGGTTAGTCGACCACTTACATGCTATGTATTTCCGTGGTGAAAGGGAAATCCACGGCGCATGACGGACGGCAGATCAGGAATTTGTTGCTTATTCCGTAAGGCTCTTCTAACCGATTTGACTCGGTCGCAACCACGTCGTAAGTTTGCGTGGTAGGTTGAAGTCGTCGGTCGTCGACGATTTTGCGAGAGTAGATAGACTGCGCCGTGAGGAACCAAGAACATGCCACAGATAGCAGATGTGAATCAGGATCAGTTTGTCGATCGTCGAATTTCTTATCCTCCTTACGAGACCCGTGGCCGGGAAAGACGGCAATTTGCCAACAGCCATGACGAACTTTCCGGAAACGCGCAGGAATTGGCACAAGCTGTCGATCAGTACAAACTTCTGCATCGACGTCGCTTCATCACCTATGAAGAAATTCTTGCTGTGATCGAATCGTTGGGCTACAGCAAATAACTCAAGGTCCTAGACTCCGCGAAACAAGGCTTCGATCAACTGGTGGTTGTTTAGCAGGCCCACCGTGTTTCCTCCGTCGTCCACCACCTGGGCCAGGGATTCGCGACTGTTTTGCATTTGAATCAGTGCATCGATGTGTGTTTGACTGGCTCGGATTTCCAGCATGGGCCGCACCTCATCGACTGGTTGGTTTCCTCCTAGTTTCAGATCGACCAACCGTACATAGCCCACGATTCCACCCGGGGGGCTTTCTGATTTGACAGGGATTACCGACATTTTCAGGCGCCGCGCCAGGCGGAAAACTTCCGACTTGCTGGCTCCACGGTGAACGCTGACCAGCCGGGTAGCCGGTACCGCGGATTCGATCACGGAGCGGTGGGCGACGCTGAAAAGTCCCTGAGCCAAATCACGTTGAGCGGGTCTCAGAATCCCCGCGTGGTGCCCCTCTTCCAGTACACTCGCCAGTTCCTTGCGAGCTAACATCAAGCGGACCTGCTCCGGCGACTCTCCCAGCAATTTCCGCAACAGTTGGCCGAACATCCATAACATGGCGGTCAGGGGTGCAAAAAATATGCCAAAGCCAAACAGCAGAGGTGTACCGCGTCGCAGCAGCCGATTGGGCGCCAAATAATATAAACTCTTGGGCAGGAGTTCTCCGTAAACAAAAATAATCGGGGCGCAAATGACAGGCGCGATCAGTTGTGACATCGCCGACTCAAAACCGAAAATCTGTTTTGTAGCCAACACGATTCCCAGTGAGACGAGGCAGTTGGCAGTGTTGTTTCCGATCAACGTCGTGGCGATAAACAGGGTCGGATTGTTTGTCAACCAAAGCAATCCACGAGCAATCCAATCGCCTCCCAGGGCGTCCAGCAGAAGTCGGATCCGGCTGACCCGATAAAGACCGGTTTCTGTGCCGCTGAAGTAGGCACTGAGCAGAAGGCCGACGACCAGTAGAAGTAATGTGGTCATGAATTCTCTTCTCCACCGGATTGACTGGCACGCAAGCGAATTGTCATGAGTCCTCTTTCGGGCACTTCCGTGACGCAAAGCTCAAATGGTCCCCAATGAAACTCATCCCCTTCGACCGGCAGTCTTTCCAGCACTTCGTGGGTTACACCGGCAATGGTGACGTTGTGACTTTCTGGCAGGTCGACATCAAAATGGCGGGCAATCCGTCGCAAGCTGGTCATCCCAGTAACATTCCAGGTGTTATCGTTGATTTTTTGAATGGCTTGGCGATTGTGCAGTCGGGCGCTCCGTGTGGGGTCCGACGTGAAGATTGTTTCCAAGATGTCTTCGAAGGTTAGAATTCCAATCGTGTCACCAAATTCATTGACCACGGCGGCGACTTCCCGCTCTCTCGTTTTCATTTGCTGCAGGCAGTCGGCTACCGAACTGAACCAGGGGACGTAAATTACCGGGTCAGCCAGATGTTCCAGGTGGTTTTCCGGAATGTCACTCAGATTGGTCAATGCGATCGCACTGGCCACATCATTGCTATCAGGTTCGGTAATCAACAGGTATCTGCTGGCGGGCAGTTTTCCTTCCAGGTCCTCCAATTTCACAGGTGGCGGAAATGAACGGAATTGGAGTCGTGGCCTCATCGCTTCATCGACACGCATTTCCGACAGGGAGACGATATTTTTCAGGACTGCTTGCTCTTGTTCCACCAGTTCGGCATTGGATGTCGAAAGTTGAATAGCACGTTCCAAGTCTGCGACTTCGAGATAAGGTTCGCTTTGAAAGTCCGGCCACAACAGTCGACGTGACAAGAGGTTGGCCAGTTGCAGTACCGGCATGATGGGGTCCACAACGCGAATTGCCACCGCCAGGGGCAGGCTGACCACCCGGATCAGCGCGTGAGCGCTGACCACGCCAACGCTTTTGGGGACCATTTCACTTAAGATGATGATTGTAATTAAGGCTCCGACACTCAGTGCGAGCGTTGCAGTATCGTCGAGATGAATTCCAGCAATGGACGCCAGTGCGAAATACGTGATGTTGATCACCAGGTTCCAGAAGAGGATTGCGGACAAAAGCCTTTCCGGGTTGGAGAGCAACGCAGCGGCGGTTTTCTGTGATCGGTTTCCAGTGGTCAACAACTTGTGATCCCTGGGCTTCAGGGAGAATAGCGCCGCCTCGCTCGCGGAGAAGAAAGCCGAGCAACCGACCAGTACCACCATGGCGAGCAGATAGGGAAGAACCTCAATCACTGTATGCACGGGCGGTCAAACCTTTTCATGTGTTCGAGAGATCAGTTCCAGCAGAATGTTGCGTCCCATTCCTTTTTTTGCAGGTGTCAGGATGGCTGGGATGAAGCGATACATGTGCGATCAGAAGCTGACTTGGTCGAGACCATTTGAGACCAAAATACCAAGTTGCCAGAGCATAGAAGCCAATACTGGTGGAGAAAGATTGAGCATTGGACCCTGTTCCAATTGACGCGGCTCAAACCGGAAAAACCGGGCCCGTGCCGAGGCAATCTCGACTTGTTCTCTCTGAGACCACACCCAATTCCAACATTTGGCCGTTGATATTTTGAATCTGCGAAAGAATACCGGGCGTCCGAAAAAGTTGAGCGATTTCGGACGCGCCGCCATTCTGCCCTGCTCGGAGTTGGCAAAAGATGCGTTGAAGTTACGGTGCACACGATCTTCATTTTACTTGGTTCTGCTTCGGGAAACAGCCAAGGGCTCTTTATTCGTTCGGCGTGGTTGTTCTGCCCATTGCAAAGTCAAATTCGTAAATTGCCGGAATGAATAGGGCGGCTGTCAGGAAACCATATGTCACCGTGGTTACGAGAAACACAGCGAGCGTGTAATGCAGAAGGAAACTGACAATCGCGTAAAAAGTCATAAAGGGGACGAGCAGTGATGCCATGAAGATTGCTGTCGAAGGGTTGCGCGCCCCGACTGTGACGTACAGGCCCAGACTGCCACCCAGAATGAAGGCCAGGAAGGGGGCCAACTGGATCTGAAACGACCCGCTGAATGAAATCATCAGCAAAATACAAGTAGCGACACCCACGAATAAGAAAAACACGGTTCCCAGGCTGAGACTGATTGCGGTTCTTGAATTGGCATAGGACATTCCGTAGTGAATTCCAAGCATCGCCACGAAAAAATTCATCGCCACCAGTCCCAGGAGTAAAAAGCAGAGGCTCTCGAGTGAAATGCCTTGTCCCCAACAAAGTCCACAGCAAAGCACTAAAGGAGCCAGAATCATTTCTTTTGCCACCCAGAAAATTCCACCTAATTTCCCCAAAATAAATTCCCTGGGTGTCAAATCAGTGGCGAGCAAAAGATCCAAAGAGCGGCCATCACGTTCGTTTGTTATCGAGGTAACTGCCAGTGCGTTGACAATGACCAGACTTACGAGAAAAAAGAGAGTCACGGGGATCGTGGTGGAAGCATTGATGCTTGAGGTCAAGCCGATCTGTGCCCTGTTCGAATCGGTTAACGAAAAATATAGTCCACCGGCAGCAAAAGCCGCTAATACCAGGTACGTGACACGAATGAAAAGAATCTTGTTACCGTAAGCCCAGGTGCAGATCTCTCGCCAGACGATCGGATTGTCCCAAACCTGGCGACTTTCAGCTGTCGCCGGGTGAGTAGTGAGACGTGCATCGACGTGGCTTCGCCGCGCCGCGTCCGCTACCTGTGACGACGTATCTTGTTGCAGATCGTATTTAACACCCCAAATACTCTCCCCGGTATTTGGAATTCCCTCGTGCTTTTGCTTTACTTCCTGGGAAGGATTCCAAACACGAACCCGAAGAATGGCTACCATGTTCAGCAAGAGTGCGGCCCCCAGGGAAAAGATAAGAAACACATTCACGCCGGTTTGAAGAGGTCCCAAAGCAGGGTCCAGTGTCGCGATCGGATATGCTGCCGACAGGACAGCTCGTAATGGACTCCCCGCTACCATCCATGTATGGCAGGAGATCCCCAAGAATTGATTTCCTAAAACCCCACTGCCCACCGCTTCACAAGCTGCCAGCCAAATCACGATCGAGACGGCAGTCAAAGCCAGTGTTTGAAAAGTTTTTTCGCGCCAGAATGAAAAGAAGGTTCCCAGGCTTCCCGCTGTGAGAACGGAAAAAAACGTGACCGCATAGACGCGGAAGATCTGGCCCAGGGAAACCCCTCCAAAAAGCGTCATCATCACAAACAGCGGCAAGGCGGAAATCAACATGACCCAAATGTTCAGCAGCGCTGCGAAGAGCTTTCCTAACACCAGTTCGTTATTCTGCATTCGTGTTAACAACAGCAACAGCAACGTCTTCTTGTCCTTTTCCTGAGAGACCGCACTAGCGGCTGACATCGCTGAAAAAAAGAGAGCCAGTGAAAGCTGAAGGGGTGCCAGGATTTGAAACAGGATTGATCCAAAGCGGGCTGTGTCCCCGACGTTTCGGACGACTTGAGTTCCCGCAAGTACCAACCAGGCAGTGCACATCAGCAGAAAAATCCCGCCCACGTAAATGGTGCGCATGAGAAAGAAACGCGTCCGACGAGGCGTGGTTACCACCTCACGGGCAAATACTGGGCCCACGAACATTTGATCAATCACTCCTCTCTCGACGCACTCAGTGATCTCACTTACGATGAAAGTTGAACCGCATTATATCCCAATTGATGCTGGAAAGATGCGGGAGATTCCGATGAACTTTTGGGGCCAGCCGCTTGGTGCGATATTCGGGGAATATGGAGATGGTGGGCCGGGATAAATAGTCGATCCGGGCCGAGGGATCTTTCCACCTCGGGGAAGTGCTGACAAACTGAGACTGGAGACGGTTTGTCAGCACGGTCTCTTAGGAAACTGAATCGGTGTTGGTTGGGCATGAAGTTGAGGCGCCACCACAGCGGAAGTAAAAAGAGATTGAAAGGGACGGGGAATCTTTCGAACTCTGATGGTCCACTCCTTTCCGGTTTTGCCTCCTGCCACTGACGTAGGAAGAGACGAGCCTCGTCCAGGCTCTTGACCAACTGAAGAAATTGCCACCGGTGTTCAAATCAAAAAAAACGAGCAGTCTGCTACCGCTGGTTGCACTGGCGGCACTGGCTGTTCTGGTGATATATCTCAGCAATGAAATCATCTTGAAGTATCAGATGGTGGAGAGATGGGGGACGACCTGGGCCACGTTTTATTTGGTCACGGTGGTTGGCGGTACGGCGGTGGCAGTGGCTATCTTGTTCGTGGTGTTAGGTAGGATGTGGTACGAAACGTGGCAGCGACGGCGTCGCCACGAACGACGGAATCGAAACCCCGCCGAACTATCGCCTTCTGAACAACGACAGGAAGTCCACGAAAACCTAGCTGAAGTAAAACAACTTCAGTCTGACACATCATTGAGTCCGGAGTTGCGCCAGCAACTGGACCCGATGGTGCGAGAAATTGCCGACAAGCAGGAGTTTGGGACCCTCGAAATTGTCGCCTTTGGAACGGTGTCCAGCGGCAAATCCTCATTGCTCAACACGCTGGCTGGCCGGAACGTGTTTTCGACGGATGCCCGGGGCGGAACGACGGTCACACGTAACCAGATTCCCTGGCCTGGAGCCGACCGTGTTTCACTCGTTGACACACCCGGTCTTGGCGAGGTCGACGGAGAGGACCGGCAGCATGTTGCTGCGCAGGCCGCTAAGAATGCCGACATAGTGCTGGTCGTTGTTGATGGACCTTTGCGCCAGTCTGAATTTGCACTGATTCAAACCCTGGGGGATATGGAAAAGCGAATTCTGGTCTGCCTCAACAAGGAGGACTGGTACCACACAGAAAAAAAAGAACAGCTGGTGACACAAATTGCGGATCAGACCAAAAAATTTGTCCAGACGCCGGACGTGATCGCTGTGCGTTCCCACACCACGCAGCAAACCCGGATGCGAGTTCAAAGCGATGGTTCTGAAATCCAGACTGTGGTCGAAACTCCACCAGATATAGAACCATTGGCTGATCGCATGATGGAACTGATTCGTGATGACGGCCAGCGGATTTTGTTGGCTAACTTGCTATTGCAATCGCGCGGCTTAGTCGAAGAGGCCCGTGGTCGTGTGAAGAAATCTCTGGACGGGCAGGCGTGGCAAATTGTCGATCAACACATGTGGGGAGCGGCCGGCGCTGCTGCGCTAAGTCCTTTTCCCATCGTCGATCTGGTGGCGGGATGTGCCGTGTCGACCAAAATGGTGCTCGATTTGGCGAGAGTTTATCGCCAGTCGATGAATCAGGATGTGGCAGTCCAGCTGCTTTCAGAGTTGTCCAAACACCTGATCGGTTTGCTGGGCGGTGTGACGGCCACTGCCGCCGTGGGATCGATGTTGAAGAGCATCCCGGGAGCCGGCTGGGCCGTAGGGGGCATTTTGCAGGGTTTGGCACAGGCCATCATCACTCGCTGGATCGGGTCCGTTTTCATTGATTACTTTGGAAACGAAATGCAGGAACCGGAGGGTGGCTGGGCTGACCTTGCCCGCAGAAAATGGGAACAGATGACAAGCATGAAGGAATTGAAGAGGACGGTAGAGGCCGCCAGGTTCCACCTGTCCGCTGGCGATTCCGGCCGGGAGACGAGAAGTCAGTAGGTAACGGGTAGCCCAGCGGGTGACCATCAGCCATCGTGCCAGTCAGGAACGATTATCAACAGTCAAGTATCGAAAGTATGTGCAAATTGCGTGACAAATGACGATGGATCAAGCACTCCAAGACGATCAGTATCAACAGGCACGCGCCACGATCGAGATGGCGATTGAGCAGATCCGCAATTGTTCCGAGGAAGAAAAGCAGAAATTGCACGCGGATCTTCGTGATTTACACGAGATGCAAAACAAATTGGTGTCGGGGCGAGTTGACATTGTCTTGTATGGCGAGATCAGCACGGGTAAATCGGCGCTGATCAATGCTTTGGTAGGTGAAGCTGTTCGGGAAGTCAATGTACAGGGAGGCTGGACGAAAGAGATCTGGGACGTGTCGTGGGATGGATGCGGCTATTGCGTTCCCGGGTTTGCGCAGTCGGAAGTCGTTTTGATTGACACGCCGGGACTGAATGAAGTGGGAGGTGACGAGCGGGCCGAGATGGCACTTCAGGCGGCGCAGCGTGCAGATCTTATCTTGTTTCTTACGGACTCCGATCTTAACGAGGTTGAGTTTTCAGCGTTGTTCGCTTTGGCCACGGTACACAAGCCAATTTTACTGGTCTTCAACAAAGCTGATAACTACAC
>PBTE01000044.1 GCA_002726515.1 Planctomycetaceae bacterium
GCCTCTATCGCTGAAGTTGCTCCTGGTCTTCGAAGCCGTTCCCTTTTTCTAGACGGACGAAAGGGTCCCAGCAGAAAGCCGGCCAGAATACCGCACTCTCGCCATTATTCCCAGTCCACCACTGAGGCGTCCGCCTGGTTCACTGTGACAGGGGGCAAATGAATCCCACTGAGCCAACGGCAGGTCCCCGCGTCTGATCAAGCCACCGGCCTGAACGTACCCGTCGGTCACCACACAAATAGTTACCCGCTGAAGCAGAAGACGGGCGTCACCTACAAATCACGACAAAGAACAAAAGCGCCGGCAGCGGTGCCGAAACGCGAGAGGACAACCACTCGCCTGTCCAGCTCACAAGGAAAATCAGCAGCCGTCGTGATCCGTGTGAAAGGTCGAAATAGTCGGCCCTTTTGGAATCAGAAAAGATCAGAAACAGGCAGGGAGGGTTCCAGACCGTTCGCCTCCGGCAGCAGTCCCACGACAAGATATCCGTTGTTGATGGTCACCGCCCGCTGTCTGGACTATGAACAACGTGTCTTCATCCGGGTACGACGGAACCGGCATCCACAATCTGGCGATTGGAATCAGACTTCTTCAATCGCCAGATATAGCCGTCGACGATGAAGTGGTGGAGATTAATTGCCGCCGTCACCATCGCAAAGCTGACAGCCATATTAAATCCCGCACACATATAGACATAAGGCAACCATTGGAACAACGCCCATCCCAGCATGGCACTGGCCGTATAAAACCACACGATGTGAAAAAATACGGAGCCGAGGCTTGTCTCGTTATCAGGTACCTGGTCTTTGACGTGAAAGATAATCACAATCGCCATATATTGAACGGAGTGAAAGACCGAAGCCCACAAGAACGCTTGAAGGGGTTGCTGTGCCAGGACGAACCACCAGACGCCATTGATAAACAACAGCACAGCAACAATCAATGGCATCGCACCTTCACGGCTGCGCGAGACCCGCCACATCAGATACGCGATCGCCGACATCCCGCCGATGGACGCCACGACTTGAATTGTCCTGACCGCCGTCAAGGTGAATTGTTCAGAGAGCGAAAAGTGTTCGACGACGGGAAACCCTATCTGGTGTAACAAAAAAACGAATCCGCCAATGATCCAGTCCAGGCCCGCATTTTTTACAATGAGGATGTTGAAGAAACACGGAATCATGGCGACCCACCACAACATCGTTTTGTTACCAGCGCCAAGCAAACAGCCCGAGCGATAAGAGTACATGACTGCCAGTCCGTAGGCCTGAGCCGCGTAATGGTAAGGCGACCAGGTAAGGTAGAGAGACGTGAGATTAGAACCCCAGCTCTCAGGCCAGTTCATGCACAGCACCAACAGACCCAACGCCACCACGGGCAATCCCCAGGACAAGAGAGGGAGCGACCTTGTCGCTCCGGGCTTGCTGTATAGCCGCACCGTGGAAGCACCGAAATGAGCACTGTTGGCCAGCGCGACCAGGTACCAGAAACGTGCTGTCGGCCGCCCGAATTCGTCCGCGATCCTATACTGAACGTCGAACAAGTAGGCAGCGGCGGCCACCACCAGGCTCAAGCCGCCAGCGATGAGCAGGTAGTCGAACGCCGGGTTCACAAAATACCGACCCGTCAACGCGGTGAATAAAGATCGCTCGTTACCGTGATCCGATGCCAAACTGTTCATTGATGCAAATTTTTCGCGGGGATTGTTTCAGCCGATTCGGACAACCTGATGCATCCACATCTCCGAACGGATTTGCCTGCCTGTCGTCCGACCAAAAACACTCCGTCGAAATTGCAGACCAGAATGAGAGCCACCCGGCAGATCCACTCGCTCAATTATACCTGTTGCATCCAGTCGAGCAAGGAAATTTCCTGGCGGGTATATCTCGGGACGCGTTTTGTTTTCTGCAGGAAACAGGTGACCGAGCGTCAGGTTGCACCGCTCGCACCAGTGCTGATCTTCGTGTCGATTGTGCACAAGGCACGAACCCAGCCCGTGGGCGATTGACGCGCGCGTTTGCGAAATGGAAAAGCCGGTGACAACCACGAAAGGGATCCCGGACTTTCGAACGGGCAGAAGGTTCGAACGGGACATCTCGCGACCTTCACCAGATGCTGCAATCTGACTTTCCGGTAAGGCGGCGACTTGAGGCATAGAAAATCTACGTGTTACACTTAATAAGCCGTTTGACCGCACTCACGAAACTTCATCAAACGGCCTTTCGTTTCACGAATTCACGAGAACTCACCTGATTCTCAACGAGGGGCAGCGCAGCTCCATTGAATCCCGGACCCATCGAAACCGGCCGCAGTTCGAACCCGAAAGAACAACCACCGCTGCGCCGGAAGGTCTTGTTCTGCAGCGGAGCTGTGCTCCTGTCGCTTCTGTCTGGCCTGGTCTTGTTTGAATTGGCCACTCAACTACTCGTACGGACCGGCCTGCTGATGTCCTCTCGACCCTGGGCCAGCCAAGACCGGCGTTACGTGGACCACCAGGAATTCGGACTTTGGCGGAGAGCCAACACGATCTTCCGCCACCCGACACTGAAGGTCGACTATCGTACGAATTCTGTAGGGGCTCGCGACCGCGAGAGGACGGAGATGGCCGCTTCCCGTCGAATTGTTGTGTTGGGTGATTCCTTTGTGGAAGGATGGAACCTTCCGACGGAAAAACGGCTGACAAACCTCCTTGAGAATTCCACAGGCTTGGAACATTTAAATTTTGCGATGGGTCATTTTGGACCCTACCAATCCTACCTGGTCTACAGGGAGTTGGGGAAACGCTACACACACGATCACGTCCTGATCGGCGTCTTGCCGATTAACGACTTCATCGATCTCGATTACGAGCAGGCACGGCACGCCGTTTGGTACCCCTACCGTCCCTACCTTCTGGGTCAGTATCCCGACCTACGGCGTTTTGACCATCGAGAAGGGAAAATCAAGAATTTTCTGCGGAGCCATTCCTACGGGTACAACGCCCTGGCACACGGGTATTTGCACTTGCGGGCCGATACATTTGACCCCTACGCCCGTCCACTACGAAATGAGAAGGGTCTGGTCCAATCATTTTTTCACGAGTTCAACGAACAACAATTTCTTTGGCTGCGATACAGTCTGGAATTACTGGTCACTGCAGCGGATGGCAAACAAGTAGTCGTCTTTCTGATTCCTGCACAACAGGATTTTCTACGACATCATCAATCCGGAGAAGGTCCGCTGTACGCTCGACTATCGGAGTTAGGCGCGACGCAGGGTTTTCAGGTGATCAATCTGCTGCCACGGATGCTGCGTGCCTTGCCGCGAGGCCAGGCCCCCTGGGAGGCGTACTATTTCCGCGACGATTATCACTGGAATGCGCGTGCCAATGCTGTAGCGGCGAAAATCCTCCAGCGAGAACTACGGGAGACCATCTATCACCTGCCTGAAGCCGGCCTGTCCACACCCACCTCAAACCGTCCGCAGAGTGCGGACAAAAGAGACTTGCCGCGAGATCAGAACCACGGAAACAAAGATCTCAACGAAAATTTCTCCCCGGACTAAGCGGGCTCCTTGTTATTGCCAGGCGAATGGATTCCCTGTTGGACCAATTCGTTGCGGACCTCTTCGATCGACTGCCGTAAGCGTTCCACGGCCTGATCGATCTCAGCTTCAGTGATGACCAACGCTGGTGAAAGTTGCAGCTGATCACCAGAAACCCCATCGGCGCAGCCGGGCATGCCGCCAATCAGAATCAAACCTTTCTCGTAGGCAGATTCGACAATCCGTTGCGTCAGACCGACCGAGGCAGGAAACGGCTCCCTGGTCTGGCGGTCAGACACGAATTCAATACCACGGAACATGCCCTTGCCGCGGAGATCCCCCACGATATCAATCTGCCTCAATATTGCCAGCCGTTTTGCCAGGTAGTCTCCTTTCACACGCGCCTGCTCCACCACGCCGTTTTCGCGGATGTAATCCAGCACCGCCAAACCTGCCGCGCAGGAGAGCGGGTTTCCCGAATATGTGAATCCTTGCGAGTGCGCCTGACTGCCCTCGGTGATGGCAGTACAGATTGTTTCGCTGATCAGGGTCGCTGCCAGCGGGGCATAACCGGCTGCCAGTCCCTTGGCGACCGTGATCAGGTCAGGTACCACTCCCCAATGATCCAGTCCAAAATTTGCGCCCGTACGTCCTAAACCATTGATGACTTCGTCAGCGATAAACAGCACGTTGTACTTGTCACAAATCGAACGAATCAACGGATAGTACTCGTCGGGTGCGGTAACACCGGCCACGGTCGTCCCGAGAATTGGTTCGGCGATAAAAGCTGAAACCGATTCAGGCCCTTCGGCCAAAATGACATCCTCTAATTCACGGGCGCACCGCAGTTCACAAGTGGGATATTCCAGTTGTAGAGGGCAGCGGTAGCAGTAGGGGGGTGAGATTTTGGGGAAGTCGTGCAGGTACGGTTCAAAATGCTGCTGCCAGGAGGGCCGGTCCGACACCGAAAGGCTGCCGCATGTGTTGCCGTGATATGACTGGCGACGGGAAATGACCTTGTATTTTTTTTCCTGTCCCGATTCTCGATGGTACTGACGCGCGATTTTGATGGCGACCTCGTTCGCTTCAGAACCACTGCTCGAAAAGATCACGCGGTCTATGCCGGACGGGCAAAGCTGCAAGAGTTTTTGCGACAGTTCAATCCGCGGCCGACTTGTAAAATACCCGTTAAACACGAACGTCGTCTGGTGGAGTTGCGCAGTCATCTTGTCAATGACTTGTTCCACACCGCCACCGATACTGGTCACACCAATTCCGGACCCAAAGTCAATAAATTCCCGCCCTTGTTCGTCATAAACGTAAATCCCCTGAGTCCGTTCGACGACAGGGTACACTCGATTTGGATTACGGTGGAAGTTACGGTCGGTTGTCATGGCAACAGATCATTCAAGAAAGTTGATTCGATTGGTTTGATTCGATTCTGGCCGGTGGAGTCCATGGGGCCGCAGTGATGATGAACACAGGAACGGCTGGTTGGAGTACCAAGTAAGGCAAAACGTTGCCGAAGAGAAAAACAGTTCACCACCCCATCTCCTATCCTTACCGGTCCAACCTGGAATTTGTAGAGTGGCAGAAGTGGAATCTCCGGTGACGATACCGTTGCACGGGGTATGACGAAGTTTTTTCTGCCGAATTTCTGCCCTTACATCGTCACTCCCAATGTTTTCGCCACCCTTTTGATTTCCTCCCACACCGCCGGGACCAACGTTACTCCTTGCTGCTGACGCTCGCCGCGTTCCAATATCGCCCGTTCACCGGGAATTCGGATTTCCTCCACCCCGTCGGCCCTGGGGTTCGATTGAATTCGCTCGACCAGTTCCTCCAGGTGTTTCGTGAAAACATCCCGCCCCACAAAAGCGTCGATATGGATGGCGTGGAAATAAAGCCCCTGGGTCTCGCGGGCATCGGCGCCGCTACATCCGGCACCTGTCAACGCGCCTGAGAGAATGTCAACGATCAAGCTCAGCGCATACCCCTTGTGGCCGGCCCACGGAGCACCGACGGGCAACAGGGACCCGGGCGGCGATGAGAACAAATCGCCAGGGTTGCTCGAAGGCTGCCCCGCGGCGTCCAGGAGCAGGCCCGGCGGCACGGACTCGCCCTCCTTCAGGGCCAACAAAATTCGACTCGCCGCACAAATACTGGTGGACATGTCAACGCAGACTGGCGGACTTCCATCCCGAGGCGCAGCAAATGACAGTGGGTTGGTGCTGAACAATGGCGCAATGCCCCCCCAAGGTGCGACGTGGGGACTACCCCCTCCGTCGTTCACCGTCATCAATCCCAACAGGCCGTGCTCGGCAATGCGGGTCGTGTATGATCCCAGGCGAGCCACGTCGTTTGAATGAAAGACACCGGCACTGGCCACCCCCTGTCGCTGGGCTCGTTCCACCAGCAAATCCACCGTCCTGTTCGCAATCACCTGGCCAAATCCCCAATCACCATCGACAAGCAAACTTGCCGGAAAGTCATGGGTCACGCGGATCTCCGCCGAAAGATTGATCTGTCCCTGTTGAATTTCGTGCACGTAACGCGGCAACCGGACGACACCGTGAGTGTCGTATCCCAGCAGTTCCGCTTCGACCAGGTTGTCGGCGACGATTTCAGCATCAACACTGCGCACCTCCAGGGCCAATAAAATGTCTCGCACCAGGCACACGAGCTGATCGGCGGGGAGATTCATTCGATCCATTGTTCACGAAGTATAGCAAAGTTTGCCTGCCTGGACTCAAGCTGGCCTGGGGCCTCTGATTCAAGACGCAGGTTATTCTCAGAATTTTGTAATACGAACCCCTGACGTACCAGTTCACCACGCAGTGGATTTCTGAAAATGACCGGCGGCCCGGCCACGCCCTTGCCACCGGCCAACCATGGACCCTCCGCCAGTTTTTTGTTCCAATGATCCCCACACGATGAAATTTAGTTGCTGGTCAGAGGAGAAATCATGCGGCTTGAAAATAAGATCGCCCTGGTGACGGGAGCATCCGGTGGTCTGGGAGGAGGTATCTGCCGGGCCTTTGCGCAGCAGGGAGCCGACTGCGTAGTGGCTTATCATTCGAAACGATCCGCAGCGGAAGAAACGGCCGCAACGGTGAAATCCTACGGCAGACGGGCACTGTTGTGCCAGGCGGACATCAGCCAAGAGTCAGAAGTCAAGTCGATGGTCCAACAGGCGCTGGACACTTTCGGGAGGCTGGATATCCTCGTGGCCAACGCCGGCCTGGGAATTTGCAAGCCATTGATGCAGACGTCACTCGAAGACTTCGAACAATTGATCCGCGTCAATTTGATCGGTACATATTTGACCGTCAGGCACGGTGCCGAGCCGATGCTCCAGCAACGAGCCGGAAAAGTCATCACCATGTCTTCGGTTCACGGCCTGGGAGGAAGTCACTGGGCTTGTCTCTACGAAGCGACCAAGGCGGGCATCGCCAATTTCACACGCGGGGCGGCCTTTGACCTGGCTGAATACAACATCCAGATCAACGCCATCGCTCCGGGCGCGGTACCCGTTCCCAACGATCCACCACCCGACCCGGATTCGGAACTGCATCAAGCCTGGATAAACTACACACCTTGCGGACGTTTCGGAACCCCCGCCGATGTGGCGGCCGGAGCGGTCTACCTGGCCAGCAGCGACAGTGACTGGGTGACCGGCCAGGTGCTCAGTATCGATGGCGGAATTACGGCGGGTCCGTTGATTCCTTCCTTCATTCACTATGGACCCAAGCCGAAAATGTGAGCCCGTCGGCTTGTAATTAGCCAGTCGGTCCATCGTCAACAACGGACATTTCCCGATCCTGCAGCGGCGAGTCCCGGATACAGCACAGCTGATCAAAAAGATGAATTCAGTTCTGACAGGCAGACTGTCTATCACGAAAAAAGTCTCTGCCCCGTCAAGGATTCCAGTCTGTATCAGATTCAAAGGGATACATGGGTCGTCTGCGGTCGTGAAACTCAAATCTGGTCGCATCAGCACAGGTGCAACCATCCGTGTTGACACGAATAAAAGTTGGACAGACCGATTGATAGGCCGCGATCGGAGCGTTCACACCCTTGGCAACCAGCACGCGAAATGAACCGGGATCAAGATCGCAACTGGTCAACTGTCCCAAGCTGAAAGGTACCATACGTCGGGAGGTGACCACCACTGTCAAACCGGCGGTCGTTAATACCACCGTCAGCCCCTGGTCGAAGGAACTGTACCCGCCATGCATGGCTTGCGACTCGACAAACTTGCCATCATGCAAACTTTTGACAGTGAAACTGGCTTCCAACGGAGCTCCGTTCTCTGGACCGCTCCTGCCACCAATCTGCAAGGTAAGCGTGTTGCCAGGGCCAGCCGCCGCCGCACGCTGTACGCAGTCAGGATCATTCAACACCACGATACTGTTTTCGACACCTCGCTCAAATAACGCTTGGGCAATCCAGGTTCCATCCGCAGGTGACCCCCCGCCCACGTTGTCACCCATGTCCAGCAAACAGACAGGTGATTCAGACTGCAGCGCCAGATCGATCGAGGCCTGTACATCCAGGGGCTGACCCACCAGGTGTTTTCGTTGCCGCCACATCTGCCCAGCCAAACGTTGACACAGTTCTCGTGCCAGGGCAGGGTCGTCATCGGTGACAGCAATGACCGACGATCCCATTTCTGGCACATCAGCATAGGGAAATCCCAACAGGATGCTGTTGGTAAGGACTTCCGGCTGTTCGAGCATCCGGTCCGCCATCTCGAACAGGTCCCGGCAGGGCGACTCCTGGGTGCACTGACACTCGATGCTGATCACCTGGGGAGGGAACTCGGCGGCCATCGCAGGACGTAGTCCA
>PBTE01000045.1 GCA_002726515.1 Planctomycetaceae bacterium
GCCGGAGCCGGCCTGCTGCTGCTCCTGTTCATGCCACTCACCACCTCCATCCTGGGCACCGCTTGCCAGGGATCTCCCGAAATCAAGCACGCGATCGAGGTGGCTGGTGAAGCACAGGTTGCTTTTCCGACCTTGATGCGCAACCTGTTTCATCCGGTGTTTTCGGGCATCATGGTCGCAGCCCTGATCGCCGCAGTCATGTCGTCGGCTGACAGTTGTCTTTCGAGTCTTGCCACCATCTCCATGGAAGATCTGTATCGCCGACATCTGCGGAAGGACGCCAGCGACCGGCAGTTGCTGCGTGTGGCGCAGGGCACGACGCTACTGGCCGGAATCGGTTGTGCTGTCGCCGCCTTGTACTTCCGGAATATTATCGACTGGATCGAGTTTATTTACAGTGTCTGGGGACCCACGATGGTGCTCCCGTTTTTCGTGGGTATTTTGTGGTATAAGCCGTCGCGCGTGTATGCTTGCGTCCTGGCCATGTTTGGCGGGTTTTCGGCGACCTTATTCTGGAACTTTGGAGCGACATCCGTTTCAACACTGTTTGATCCGAAAGTCGGCGAAACGGTGGCAGACATCCCTCCAGCACTGGTCGGATTTCTCGTCTGCTTCGTTGTGTTCCTGGTCACATGGCCACTGACACAAAACTGGCGGCAGAGTCGGCTCGTAACACCCCGGCCACGCTAGTTCGACAGGCCGCTCGTTCAGCCTGAGGTTCTGGTTACGTCCGACTACTCTCGACAGAAATGCATTGTCAAGCTTGAGGAACGGGCTGCCACAGCTCAACCAGCAATGCCGGGAATTGCGTTGGGCGATGGTTTCCCAGTAAGGAGAGAGTCGCTTCGCGGAACTCCCAGCTGGCGGCTTGCTTGCCTGATCCTACTCAAATCATTGCCTGGAATATGCGACAGGACCATCTACTGCACATAGCCCAGCGAGCGCAGCTTCCTGATATCCTCGTCCGTCATATAATTGAGGGCGGGTTTGGCGTTGTAGTTGGTGCGCCGCCACTGCTCAAGGAGTTGTACCAACCGTTGCGCGTTTTCCGGATACTGGTTGAGCAGGTTTTTTCTTTCCAGTGGATCATCCTGCAAATTGAATAACTGGCGCAGTTTCTCTTCTTTTCCTTCAATATATTTCCAGTCTCCCTTGCGGATGCCAAACAACTCGCCCTTGACGAATTGGTTACCGCGATACAAACCGCTGAAGTGGCGTCGATGAAGAAAGATCGCACGACCGGGTTCCAATTCGGCCTCTCCGCGCAGGGCTCCTGCCAGATTGGTTCCCTGAAACAAACCGGCCGGCACATCAATTTCCAACAAATCCAGCAAGGTGGGAACGAGGTCTGTGAATTCAACGGGTTCTGCAAAACGCCGGCCGGCCGGTATCTGTGGCGGGTATCGAATGATCAGTGGTACGCGGACCGCTTCTTCATAAATGTGTATGGCGTGAAACATGTAGCCGTGTTGCTTCAATCCTTCACCATGATCGGCGGTCAGAACAACAATCGTGTTCTGGTCAATCTGAAGCGTCTCCAATTCTTTTAGCAGACGTCCAATCTCCGTGTCGGTATAGGCAATTTCCGCATCGTAAAGGCCCACTTGTTCCCTCATGGACTGGCGCACTGCGCCGGCGGGGACGAAACGCTGAGCAAACTCTTCCGGCGGAACGTAAGGGAAGTGGGGAGCAAAATAGTGAACGAGCATGAAGAATGGTCGTTCCGGATTACGCTGCGAGCGCAGCCACTGAATTGCACGCGAACTTGTGAAGTCCGCACGGCGGTCAACGGAACCTTGGGGAACCGTCAGACCTTGGAGCTCGTCTCTCTTCCATGTCGTTTCTGTGGGAGGTATCTCATCGTCGTAATGGTCAAACCCTTGTGCCAAGCCAAACTTACTGTCCAGCACAAAGGCACTGACCACGGCCGCCGACTGAAAACCGTGTGGCCTGAGCATCTCGGGAAGAGTCGTGTAGTCATCGTCGAGCGTCAAACCGTTCTTAATCAAGCGGTGGGAAATCGGATAGCAACCTGTCAGCATCGTTGCATGCGAGGGGGCCGTGGTAGCAATGGGAGCGTACGCCAGATCGAAAACCGCTCCCTGCTCTCCCAACTCGTCTAACACCGGAGTCGTGGGTCGCTGATAGCCATAGGTGGAACAGTGATCTCGCCGAGTCGTGTCGATCGAAATGAGCAGAACGTTGGGAAAGTCCCGTTGGACGGGATACTCACGCTGGGCGACAGGACGACTGCAGGACGTTCCACCTACGGTAAAAAGCATTAAAGCAACAGTGACCAGTTCAATACGTCGACATGAGCGAGCCGCAACGCAAACGAAAGGTCTGCTGTACATCGCCAATCGTACTTTTTCCATCAGTCGTGAATGATGCTTGTCGCTTTCCATGTGGGGCTGAGCGCCTCTTTTAATATACGCGCCTCTCCTGGCAGTGGTCAATGATTTCGCTTCAACTGACATCCTCGACCCGTCGGTGTTACTCCCTGTTCGTCACGTGAGAACAAGGGTCACCCACCGCACCTCCATGGAGGATGGCAAACAAGGTGCCAGCGATCTTTAACGCCTACCGGGACTCAAACCAACTCGCATCTCAGACCGGGAGAAATGTTCTTCCAGTCCCATGAAGCGATTCTATCAGGATCCTACCAGTAAAAAGCAGTCTCATCTCAATGCTGACAGGGCTATGGGGGATAGGGCTATGGGGGATTCTGCGAAGCCACCAATTGATTCAAACACCAGTCATAGAGACCGTCTCCGGCCTGTATGCGTCCGGAACCCCTCGCCAGCTGGCGTGCGTTGACCCACGAACAGCCGGACTCTACAATATAGGTCGCTGGTGGCTTCGTTAGCTGAACTGTTTCCGTCAAATGATGTTTCGTCGTGAAGGAGTAATCGCGTGGGTTGTAGCGAACGTCGGAAAGAAATCAAGCGTCGGCGGCATCGCCGGAAAAAGGTGGGTCATTACAAGTCGAGACTTGATAAGGCAACACCCTCTGAGAAAGTTCACATCGCCAGCAAATTGCGAAGCCTGACTCCGGGGGCCGAAATGTTGGTCGCGGCTTGGGGTCTTGAAGAGCGTTAGCATCCCTTGGATCCAAGATCCTGGTCTTGTTTCCAGTCTGCGCGCCCCAAGGTCGACTGTCCCACACTCAGATCGACCTTCCTCGTGTTGTCTGGGTCGCGGTTGGAAGGGCATCCCATGGGGGATTGATCCGGTTGCCGTTCCGTCGCCTGCAAAAGCGGCTACGGACATTTCTGTTTTTTCGCTGCAACCCTCCGTCACGTCAGAAGCGAAGCAACTGGCCCAAATAGTGATGGAAGGGACCTTCAAAACGGTCCTGTCCTTGCGGGCATCCGCTGTTTTGGATCACAGGGGATATCACCTCTTTTACAGGAAATTGCCTCTTCTCGGGCAGGTGCGTAGAATCTTTCGAAGCCCTGGAGATAGTCGGTGCAAGAGGCACCAATGCAACAGGAGGTGCAATCGGCGTAATGGAGTTCCCTGTTTCAGTAGCGTTAACTGCTGCACATGGTCGCACGAATTCAGTCTTTAACGGTCGTGTGAAAAGTCCACCTGAATTACTGCGCCGTTTTTTTGACAAAGGGCATTTCTGGATCTATATTTAGCTGGCTGTAGCTAGACCTTGCGTCTTCCAGTCGGTACCCCGTTACGAGATGCACTGGTCTGGACGGGGAACGCAGGTTGTAACACATGTAACAACCACGCCGGATTATCTCCTCCGCTGTTGAATGAGCTTTTAATGTACAAGCTGACTGCTGGTTTTGCTGCTGCAGTGCTACATCATCGTCGCACCAAGTGCCGTTTTGCGGTGCCGGTGCTACTTGCGCTTTTTTGCGTTGCATGTCTCCCGCTAGTTCACGCACAAGTTCGAATTCCGAACAGCGCGTTTACATCCGTTACTGAGTTCCAGGAAACACTCGATGCTGGAATGCGGCTGGAACAGAACCGCAAGTGGGCCGAAGCATTAACACATTACGAAGATGCGCTGCAACAGTTTCCGGAAAGAAGCGAGATTGAACAGCGGTTAAGCGTATCGCGGACTCATTATGACTTGGTGCGGCGTTACACGGACTCAAGTTATGTCCAGTCTCTCAACTCCTTGAGTGAACGTGAATCCCTGGATCTGTACAACGAACTTTTGTTGAAAATTTACACCCACTACGTGACGAATCCTGATTGGAAAAACCTTGTACGTCGTGGGACAAACAACCTAGATATTGCATTAACGGACCAGCTGTTTATTGACAGGCACCTACCCTATGCAGCGCCTGAAAGAATCCGAGCATGCCGTCAGGAATTGCATCGCTTTCTGGATTGGCGCACCCTGCAAACAAGGCAGGAATCCTGCGACGCAGTGGGTGAGGCGGCACAACTTGCACATCAGCGTCTGGGACTTCACCCCACGATTGCGGTGATGGAATACGCCTGCGGTGCAGTCAGTTCACTGGATAATTATTCTGCTTACTTGACTCCTGCCCAACTCGACGACGTCTATTCTCAAATCGAAGGCAATTTTGTGGGCCTGGGCATCGAGCTCAAGGCGAGCAAAGGGCATTTGTTGATTGTCAATGTGCTGGAAGGCAGCCCGGCCCATCGGGGCGGTATTCAACCAGGGGATCAAATTGTCGAAGTGGATGGGCAATCAACACGCGACATCTCAACCGATAAAGCGGCGGATATGCTGAAGGGACGAGAAGGGACAGTGGTCGACCTGGGCGTTGTGGGAAGTGACCAACAGGGACGAAGCCTGCGGTTGGAACGAAAACGTGTCGAGGTACCCAGCGTCGAAGGTGTCAAAATGTTGGACGCACAGGCAGGCATTGCTTACATGCAGCTGACCAGCTTCCAGAAAACGACCAGTCGTGACGTGGATGCCGTTCTTTGGAGACTCCACCGTCAAGGGATGCAAAGTCTGATTATCGATGTTCGGGGCAATCCTGGTGGGCTGCTTACCGCCGCCGTGGAGGTTGCTGACAAATTTGTACAGGATGGCACGATCGTTTCAACCCGGGGCCGCAGTCCGCGCGAAGATTATGACTACAAAGCGCACCAGGTGGGTACCTGGCGAGTGCCTCTCGTTGTGCTCGTTGACGGAGACTCCGCAAGTGCCAGTGAGATCTTTGCCGCCGCAATTTACGATCATCGGCGAGGAACGATTGTCGGGCAACAAAGTTATGGCAAAGGGTCTGTCCAGGGAATCTTCCCGTTCAATCTCTCCAGATCCGGGATCCGCTTGACCACCGCCAAGTTTTACACCCCTACGGGCCGCCCAATCAGTGAGCGTGGTGTGACTCCTCACGTGGCTGTTCATCTCCAGGAGAAGTCGTCCGTAGATGGTACGGTAATTCCGGACAACGAAAAACAGCCTGATCCCGTGATTGAAGCTGCCATCAAAGCGGCACGGCGCGTTGCTAAACTCTAAAGGTCTGATGGGCCGGTAGCGACTGCTTCTGACGTGTCCAGACACTCGCAACGTCTGAGGGCAGGTAACGCCGTGAAATCTATCAGCTGCCCGAACCGCAAATGATGGAGTGCTGTGCAAAGGCCTACTGCCACGCATCAGTTAAAAACCATTGCGGCATGCGCTCCATTCCGCGTTTTTCGGTCGCTGGCCTGGCACCACTTTAAGAGTCGCCTCGACACGCCATCAAATTTGCCCACTCTCTACTCAGAGAATGCTCAACAAACGGGCATCCCATGGCGACCGAGAGTGAAAACACATTTTCCGAAAAAAATTCGCAAGCCGGTTGCATCTAAGAGATTATGCCCTGTGCCGCAGGCTTCCTCGGACGGACATGGCATCTGGGTTGCTTTAAACGCGGAAGATTCTTAAACCTATTTTCTGTGCCGTTTTCGGTCGGCCGTAAAACAACGGGTTGGGTGATTAGATAGACCGGTCCAACCTTCTGACGCCCCAATTGTGAAAAGGAGGATACGAAAGTGACACCCAAAGAAGTTTTGGCCCTGTGCCGTGAAAAGGACGTCAAAGCGGTCGATTTTAGGTTCACGGATTTTCTCGGGCTGTGGCAGCATTTCACCATCCCGGTGGAACAGTTGGGAGAAGACACTTTCGAAGATGGATTGGGATTCGACGGGTCCAGCATTCGTGGCTGGCAGACGATTCATGAAAGCGACATGCTGGTCGTGCCTCAGCCTGAAACGGCATTTGTCGACCCTTTCATTCAGCTCACAACTCTGGCAATGATATGCAACATTCAGGACCCTCTGACTGGTGAAGATTACTCTCGGGACCCTCGCAATGTCGCCCGGAAAGCAGCCAATTACCTCCGCAGCACGGGCATTGCAGACTCGGCCCATATCGGGCCGGAAGCTGAATTTTTTATTTTTGACGATGTCCGCTTTGATCAGTCAGCCAATCGGGGCTTCTACGTTGTCGACAGCATCGAGGGCGAATGGAATCGCGACCGCGAGGAAGGTCCGAATCTGGGCTACAAGTTACGGCATAAAGAGGGCTATTTCCCAGTTCCACCTGCTGATCAGATGATGGGCATTCGCAATGAGATGATGAGGGTAATGATCCAGTGCGGATTGACGGTCGAATGTCATCATCACGAAGTGGGCACAGCCGGACAAGCTGAAATCGATCTGAAGTTCCAGGAACTCGTGACCATGGCCGATGCAATGTTGATGTACAAGTACATCATCAAAAACACGGCGAAGAAGTATGGAAAAACGGCCACCTTCATGCCCAAGCCGATCTTTAGCGACAACGGGTCCGGAATGCACACTCACATGTCCTTCTGGAAAGAAGGTGAGCCGTTGTTTGCGGGCGGTGGTTATGCTGGATTAAGTGAGATCGCATTGTATGCGATTGGTGGATTACTGCGCCACGCTCCGGCGGTGTTGGCGTTCACCAATCCTACGACGAACAGCTACAAGCGTCTGGTCCCGGGTTACGAAGCCCCCGTCAACCTGGCATACTCTCAACGCAACCGTTCGGCTGCTTGTCGGATTCCAATGTACAGTCCGAACCCCAAAGCCAAACGGGTTGAGTTCCGCTGTCCGGACCCAAGTTGCAATCCATATTTGGCATTTTCCGCAATGCTGATGGCAGCCTTGGACGGGATTCAAAACAAAATTGATCCCGGCCAGCCTTTGGATAGGAATATTTACGATTTGAAACCCGAAGAAGCCGTCGACATTCCGACGACTCCTGGTTCTTTGAGCGAGTCCCTGAGCGCTTTGGAAAGGGACCATGAGTTCCTTCTCATGGGAAATGTCTTCACCCGGGACGTGATTCAAACCTGGATCGATTACAAACGCGACAACGAAGTGGACGCCCTGGCTCAGCGGCCACATCCTTACGAGTTCTGTATGTACTACGACATTTAGAACGTGTTCTGTTTCCTGAAATGCTTGGGGCCTTTTCACTCCACCAAACCCAGGCGCGTCGCGAGTTCTTCTTCGGCCCGACAGGCGGTTAAATCTCTTCTTGCTGTTGCTTGTACAAACAAGGCGGGGTTGGTAGATTAGCGCCCGGTCGGTTTTTTGGATCGTTTCATCCCCCTATCGGCCAGTTCAGCGCTTATCCAGCCCCTGGTGTCACAGTATCCTCTCTCTCGCACTTGAATGAAATCACATGCCGATCACACCACAAATCCTGCAACAACTCGCCCAATTCGATACACCAACCATCTGTAACGTCCTTGAACTGTTCGAAATTCGACCTTTCAACACCGGTTACATGGATTCTCGAATTCAGGCAGTCTTTCCGGAGTTTCCTCCGATGGTCGGATTTGCCGTCACATCCTCATTTCGGTCCGATACCCCGCCCGCAGGAGGAGAAGCATACGGGTCCATCTCACAATTGGTTGAACAGTATGCAGGATTGCCCGGACCCCCCGTGATGGTCTTTCAGGATCTGGATGATCAGGCGGTAGCTGCCACATTCGGCGAGGTCATGTGCTCCACCTTCCAGGCCTTTGGTTCTGTCGGGCTGATCACTTCCGGAGCAGGACGCGACTTGCTTCAGGTCAAGGCGCTTGGTTATCCCGTCTTCACGGGCGGCACCAATTGTTCCCACGCCTATTGCCACTTGCTCCATATCGGACTCCCCGTTCGCGTTGGAGGCTTAATGGTCAACCAGGGCGAACTGCTCCATGGAGATGCCAACGGTGTCACCAACATTCCCACCGACGTTGCGGTCGAGGTGGCCGAGGTGGCCGATGAATTCGTCAAGGGTGAAGAGATTGTCATGGACTACGTGAAATCCGACAGCGAAAAAACTGTCGCTGAGCTAAAAGCACGTTATCAAGAATTTTTAGATGTCAAAAAAAATCTCGTCCAGCGGGTTTCGCGAAAAATGAACGTCTAGACAAAATCCCAATGGAGCCACTGCGTCCGGAACAACTGATCAGGAAGATCCGATACCGGAACCCCAACTTCAACCGGGAGAGACAAACGAGACTGCCCGTATTCGGCAGGTAGTGCATCCTGATCACAGCGACCCCGACAAAATCAAGCAGAGCGCAATATGAGCGGCACATTCTGTGAACTGGGCGCACTGGTTGTCTATCTTGTCATTTTGCTGTGGATCGGATTGCGCTCGGGGCGACAGGTTCAGACCTCCATCGATTACACACTGGCGGGGCGCAACGTACCCTGGCTGATTGTGCTGGCCACGACGGCGGCCACCATGGTTGGCGGCGGTGCGTCAGTCGGGTCGGTGGCCAAGGTCTACCAACTGGGCCTCGCCGCCGCATTCATCACCGCTGCCTGGCACCTGCAGCTGATCTTCACGGGGGTCTTTCTGGCCCCTCGACTGCGAGGGCTGAATCTGATCACGGTGGGGAACTTCTTCGAGCGGCGGTTCGGAGAACTTGCACGACGACTGTCGGTCCTCAATTGCCTGGTCTTCATGGGCGGGGCACTCGTCGCCCAGATGGCAGCAATTGGGGCGATTACCGAGTCGGTGCTGGATATCGAATACCAGACGGCCGTGCTGGTGGGGGGAGCCGTTGTCGTCTTCTACGCAACCGTGGGAGGCATCCGCGCGGTGGTCAAGACCGATGTACTGCAGTTCGTGATCCTGGTCGGGGGCATTGCAACCGCCTCGGCCTGGCTGCTGTATCGTGGCGGCGGGTTTGAACAGATCCAGCAGCAACTCTCCCAGTTGCCCTCGAGCCTGACCCAGGATCAGCCCGTGTTTGCCCTCTCCGGGCCGACCTGGTCGACCACCCGGGTTGTCACGCTCTTTTGTTCATTTTTTCTCGGAGAGATGCTGGTGCCTGCCTACGCGGTCCGTTGCTTTATCGCCAAAGGACGGCGCGCGGCGCGCTGGGGCGTTGCGGGAGCAGGGCTGTTTCTGCTCATCTTCCATCCGATCGCCATTTTCACAATGGGTGTGGCCGCCCGTTCCGATGAACAGATCAGTGGGCAGCTTCAGCAGCGTTACGACGAGAAGCTGGCCGAACAGCGACAGGAACGGGCTGCGGAACTCGACGACCTGGTCCGACGGGGCGTGCGGGCCGACGTCGACCGTGTCGAAAAAGAAATCCGTGATCAGGCGGCCGCCGCTGCGTCGCAGGTTACCTTTCCCATGCTGATGCGGTCGGCGTTTCCTCCGGTGTTTTCGGGAGTCATGATCGCGGCCATCCTCGCGGCCGTGATGTCTTCGGCCGACAGTTGCCTCTCCTGCGTGGGGACAATCGTGATGGAGGATATCTACCGGCCACATGTTAACCCGGCAGCCTCGGACCGGACGTTGCTGGCGGTAGCGCGGTGGACGACACTGCTGGGAGGGGTGGCCGCGGCGGTCGCCGCACTGGTCTGGCGTGATATCGTCGATATCCTGGAATTCGTCTACGACTTCTGGGCACCCACCATGGTCTGGCCCTTCCTGGTAGGCATCTTCTGGTATCGGCGCGAGCGGATTGCGGCAGTAGTCTTCTCGATGCTGGCCGGCACGGGAGCCACGATCGTCTGGCGGTTTGTGCTGGAATCTCCAGGGGATGTCAGCCCGGCCCTGTTCGGTTTTGCCGTCGCCGTGGTCGCCTGGATCGTGGCATTGCCGTTGTGTCGCCAGTCACCGACCAACCGTTGGCTGCAACCTGTCGACGGACCGGTCGGCGAAGGAGAAGAGGGATGATCTCTACCGGGCTCCTGACGATTTTGCATGCACTCTCGGTCCTTGCCGCCGCCGCGGTGCTGTTGGCCTTGGGGATCGACTTCGTCCGCGGCTTGTTCCGGCGGGAACCGCCGCAGTCATGACCGTCACATTGCTGTCGGACCGTCGCGGCCTAGAGACGGTCCGGTGAGATACAGTGCGAGGTCCGGCAAACCGTCAGCTGCCGGGGGTCACAGACCCGTCCCGACTTCCTGTACACCCCAGGCAGAAAATCCCGGCAGAACGGTGCGGTCCGAACGGATGATGGGTTTCGGGTGTAGCTGGTTGATCCAAACAAGAAGAGAAGGACACCACCCAGGTGCAAAACAGGCGCCAGTGGTTCTTCCAATGTCCCTCTGATTCCAGATCGGACCGAATGGGACAACTAGCCCGTACTTATGAAGAGCGTTCGTTCTCGCTGGACATTCGGACCACTCTCGCTACATTCTCCCTCGTGACAGGCTCGATCAATCCACGTTCTGTGATAATGGCCCGGATGTGGCTGGCAGGAGTAACGTCAAACGCGGGGTTATAGACGGAAATTCCCGTGGGAGCCGTTTGTCGGCCGAAACCGTGCGTGATTTCTCGCGCCGCACGCTGCTCGATGGGAATCTCATTACCACTTTCAAGCGTCAAGTCAAAGGTCGAAGTCGGGGCCGCCACGTAGAAGGGAATTCCGTGTGCTTGTGCCAGTACAGCAATCGAATAGGTTCCAATTTTGTTGGCCGCATCGCCGTTGGAGGCAATCCGGTCGGCGCCCGTCACGACCGCTTGAACCTTTCCCTCACGCATCACTTGGGCGGCCATGGAATCGCAGATCAATGTGGTGTCGATCCCACGTTGTGCCAGTTCCCAAGCTGTCAACCGCGAACCTTGTAAAAGGGGCCGAGTTTCGTCGACGAAAACATGCAGTTGCTTTCCTTGATCCTGGGCCGTAAAGAAGGTAGACAAAGCCGTTCCGTATTCAGATGTCGCCAGGCCTCCTGCATTGCAATGGGTCAAAACACCTGTTCCATCCTCGAGTAGCTCTGATCCAAAACGTCCGATGGCGTGACATATTTCGCGATCTTCGTGGTGTATCTTTTGGGCTTCTTCCAGCAACGCCACCCGAATCGTAGCGCAAGATTCCGAACCTCGCAGCGCGGCGGCCGTTTGCTTAATCCGGTTCAATGCCCAAAACAAATTCACCGCGGTGGGACGACTTTCACCCAAATACTGAGTGACCTGCCTCAAGCGATCCTCGAAATCCCGCGGTTCTTCCAAAGCGGGCAACTGCAGACCCAGCGTCACTCCGTAAGCCGCCGCGATTCCAATGGCCGGTGCCCCGCGAACCCTGAGAGATCGAATCGCCTCCCAAACCGTCTCGACATCCCGACATTCAATTTCCCGCAGTTCCAGCGGCAATTGAGTCTGATCGATCAGGATCAATTTTCCGTCAGCGTCGCCCACCCAGCGGATTGGTTCTACCTTCGGTTTTACTGCAGCTACCTGTCGATCCATGGTGAACCAAAGTTTCGCTTTCAGGTTTTCAATGACTCTTTCAATTTCTCATTCTTGGTCACAATTTTTTTCGTCAGCATTTGCTTGAACTGCTGTAATTTCTCCTGCAGACCATCATCAGCAAGGGCCAGAATTTGCACAGCGAGCAAACCGGCGTTTCGCGGACCTCCCATGCCGACTGCGACGGTAGCCACCGGCACATCACCCGGCATCTGAACGGTGGAAAGAAGTGAATCCAAGCCACCCAAATCTGGCGTGGGCACCGGCAAACCAATAATGGGAAGCGTCGTGTGAGCCGCGGCAACGCCGGCCAGATGAGCTGCACCACCCGCGGCGGCAATGATCACCTTCAGACCTCTTCCAAGTGCCCCACTGGCATATTCCGAAACGACTTCAGGTGTTCGATGGGCACTCATCACATTGACTTCGAAGGCCACGTTAAACTCCTCCAGCGCTGCCGCGACACCTTTTATTTTGGGCCAATCACTGTCGCTTCCCATGATGATGCCGACTTGAGGGTTTTCGGTAGATGTCATATTTCTCCTTTGTCCTGGATAACCAAAGTGCGTTGCGTGAAAGAAAAAGGTACCAGTTGCGCTGGGCCTTGGTCA
>PBTE01000046.1 GCA_002726515.1 Planctomycetaceae bacterium
ACCTCCTCAGTGGTAGGTCGGCGACTCAGGGCAGTCACGAACAACTCTTCGATTTTCTGACTGTGTTCTCGCTGATTGTCACCGGCCAAACCAGCGGCGCGACCCGAGTCCGCCGACATTTTCCCGAGCAAGTCCGCCGAGTTGATCAGGTGTAAACTTTGAGCCAGGCTGGCGTCATCTACACGTTCGCATTCGCAGACACTGTCCGATTTCGGACGTCCAAATACTTTGAGAAAATAGACGTCAAAACCGGAGTCCGGTAGCTGCACGGCCCTGGTTCCTGAAGGCATGCCGTCAAATTGCGTGACGACTCCTGTCACCTGATCAATCGAGTCAAGCAAGACTTCTGCGGGCAGGCGGCGAGGGTAATACCGGGAATAATTCTGCTTATCTTCTACGTTAAAGCGATTCGGATCAGAACTCAACTGATAAGTACTCGACTGGCATATCGTGCGAATCAATCCTTTGATATCAAAGCCAGTATCGATGAATTGGCGTGCGAGAGCATCCAGCAATTCGGGATTGGTGGCTGGATTGGTCTCCCGGATATCGTCTTCGGGATCCACCAGACCACGGCTGAAAAAATGTTTCCAATACCTGTTCACCAGTGTGGGCGCAAAGTACGGGTTGTCAGAGGAGATCATCCAGTCGACCAGGGCATGCCGGGGATCGGTCTCCGGGGCCAATTCAAGCGACTGGGCGCCCAACCCAGCGGGCGAAATCGTCTCACCGTCCTTCGGATTGACCGCTGTGGCCACGCCCCGCTGATGAAAGATGCGTTCCTCACCGGGCTGGGCTCCCGGCTTACGCCCCACACGGGAAAAGAACGCGGCGAAACTGTGATAGTCACGCCGACTCCATCGTTCGAACGGGTGATGATGACAACGAGCACACTTAATCCGAAGCCCCAGGAACAATTGTGCCGTGTCCTCGACCTGCTCATTGATTTCGTTGACCTCGCGATACCAGGTAACCGGTGGATTGACACCAATTTCACCAGATGCGGTGATGATGCCACGGACAAATTCGTCGTAAGGTAAATTCCGGTGCAGCGAGCGGCGAACCCAATGGTGAAATGCATAGGTACCACGACGCGATTCGGAATCGTTGCGTTTATTTCTAAGAATGACTGTCCACTTGTTCGCAAAGTAATCCGCATATGCCCGACTGGCCAGCAAGGTTTCAATCCACCGATCACGCTTATCCGAACTCGTGTCGCCTAAAAACGATTCAACTTCTTCCAGCGTCGGCAATCTACCGGCCAGATCAATGGTCACACGCCGCAAAAAGTCCTCGTCAGTGCAAACACCAGAAGGGGGCATTCCCAATAATTTCAATTTCTTAAAAACCAGATCGTCGACGAAATTCCGCGTTGGCGGCAACTCATCAACCGATGCTCCCAGGGGGATGGTGGCTCGAAACACCGCAACCTGCGACTGATAACGAATCATGACGGCCACATCACCGGTCTGTTCCAAGATCTCCACTTCTCCTCGATCGCTGACCTCCGCCATTCCAGCCACATTCGTGTCGTACTGTGCCAGGGCCGTCACATCTGCAGAGCTACCGTCAGTGTAATGGGCCACAACCACCAGTTGCTGTTTTCCACCGGTCGGCATCACACGCACCTCCGGAAAGACGTCGATGGAAGTAATTTTAGCGGCCTCCGGATCACCGAACGGTGCACCTTGGGCGATCCAGCGATGAATCAACCGGTAGGCAGGGTCACTCACCTCCATCCACTGACCACCCCCGTGAGGTGTCCTGCCAGTCATCTTCAGCAGCAGCAGACTTTGATCCGGTGTGGCAACCGACAGGCGACGGCCCCGCGCCTCTTTCAGCAGGTATTCGTAATCTTCAGCAGGTTCGAATCCCAGCAGCGACAGGCGAAATCCATTTTGTCCGCCAGATTTTCCGTGACATCCGCCCCCGTTACAACTGAGTTTCGTGAAGATCGGTGCGATCCGGTTGGAAAAATTGATAAGCGGATCTTCATCCCAACCCTCCACTACAACCGACACGGACGAGGAGATACCCGTCGCGTGGTTGACTTTGATTTCCGCCCGTCCGTTGGCAAGCGGCATGACCTGGCCGCTGGAAGTGGTGCTGACGACGCCAGCTGGAGACGACTCGTAGACCACATCGCGTGTTAAATCGTTTCGTTGTCCGCTGTCATACTCACCGGTTACAACAAGCTGCTGTCCTGAATCGACCCCCTGCAACAGGAAGTATCCGTCCACGTTACGTCCCGTTTCGATGGACAGGGCAAGGAGTTGGCCCGGCTCTCCCATTCCCCTGGGCAAGTCGACCCCGGAAACATCGCCCTGGGCCCAAGCAACACCGGCAAGTACAAAAAAGTACAGGCTACCCACGATCTTCGTTAAAATGGTCCACCGCACAGGAATCACCTCGTTCGAAAACGGACCTTCACGATAAAATTGTAACCCAAACTAACCAGCATTGGTAGGAATTCGCGTATTGCGCCGCCGTCTGGCTGACGATTCCACACAGTCACTCCCGAACATCGCCCGCACCACCGACAAATACGGCCGCAATCGTTTAGCAGCAAAGAAAAAAAACTGCTACTGTCTCGCACGACTCCAACAGCAAAGCCCTCTTCAAAAACATCCATGGAGCATTTGTGGCGGGTTTCACCGGGGCAGTGTTGAGGAAAATCTGGCTGTTCCAGGTTCATAACACCGGCCACCCGTTCTGTTCTGGCAGGGTGTTTGGACGTTCACCAGCTTAAAATCCCTGTTCCATAAAGAACGGGCGGTTTGCATTGTTGTATGCATTACCGCCAACTCGATAACCTCCCATCCAGAACCACGGAACCCAACCGCGGCGGACCATTTCGTCCACAAACTGCGCCGTGAAAATCCACATCAGCCAGTTGTTGATGATGTCTCCGGCCGTGGCCACTTTTTTATCCAGGCCATCAATCTCGATCAACCCGTGGCCTTCGGGACTGAAGTTGTCAATAAAAACGTCGGAGTATTTGCGAAGTTGGGCCGAGTTGCTCGGCCCGATGGAAACAGTGAACATCCCTTTCCCCCGGGACTCTTTCGCTTTCTTGACGACGACGGGGGAATCAGGCTCCGTGCAAGCCAGCAGGAGCACGTCCCCTTGCGTCCTGTCGGCCTCGCTACCCTGAAGAAGACCACTGAAGGCGTTGGTCATCATGGGCCCCATCGCGATACCGGTCGCTTCGTGGCCCACCGCGCCCGGATCACTGAACACGTGGTAATGGCCTCCATTTCCAATCCGTTCCGCCACGACCGGGGTATGGTCGAACAGATAATCTTTCTGCAGGGAGTAGGCCTTGTCGACCCGTTCGAGCAGCGTGTCCAGAAACAGGGCAGACTTGTCGATGTGTTTGGCCATCTTGTTGGTGAACTTGTTGGCCACCTCGGCCTGGAACATCCAGTAGAGACTGCACAGCGAGTTGGAGGAACTCGGACAGATTGTCATCTCGGGAATCTCCGGACAATCCACAATCCCCTGGGTGTGAGGAATGTAACTCTGGAGGATGACGCTGGAAACATCACCCAGCAGCCAGTCGTTGGCGTTGGGCAGAACGTATCCCCGCGGGGCGGACTCGTTGTCGATGTAACAAACGGGGACACCAATCACATAGACTCCCCTGTCCCGTGCGGCCCGAACCTGGTCGTTGACATAGTTGGTCATGAGGACGTCACCGGGCTGCATCCGGTCATATTGATGCATCTTCACATCCAAGCTCGTGTTGCTTTTGAGAAGCTGTGGATTTGCCTTGTGGTTCTGACTGAACTCGTTGGTGGGCATGTGTCCCACCTGGGACTGCATCCAGACGTTACCTCCCTTTGTCAGACATTCCGCCATGCGACTGGACAGGTCGCCGATGAGGTCCATCTCGTTGTGGCGAACCATTTCCATGATCTCCATCATGCGAACGTGGTACTGCTGGCCGAAGTCCACCGTGTGGCCCCAGTTGTACTTGGAACCGGCCCGGTCAGCCCCCTCCAAGTGGCGGACGACTGCTGGCGCGGCGACCAGAGCCGCAGCGGACTTAAGAAACTCTCTCCTCAATGCCTGCATTGCACGACCACCGATCTTTGTTGAACTTCTTCCGGCCGAATTCAACCATCCTTTCGCCCGGATGACGTTGATTGCGAGAACAACGTGAATGATCACTTTCGCTTGCCGCCGCACTCTTGCCCTGGGCGAGAATGGTCAGCACGTCATACAACATACCACAGTCAAGCGGTTGCCACGTGACCCCCGGGGGCAATGCCGTGGGGAAATCGCCGACTTCACGATCGACTACCCGTGATTTACTGCGGACCCGGACAAAACGACCCCGAACACTCCCTTCCGCCAGGATACGTGTTTGGTCTGGAAAGCCTGCCGGCATCGCCCTTTTACGACCACGATTTTTCCCGAGAAAATCATTAACCCGTCGGCGAAGGCCGAGACCGGCCTGGAGCGGCAAGCACTATACAACCGCTTCTACTGAACCGGGCCCGAGTTCCAAGCAAAACATTCACGGTTTCGGCAAAAACATCCTTGAAATGAATTGATTTTCAACTAGATTACGGACTGGGCGACCGCCCACACGCAAGGTGTCGGTGCGTCTGGAGCAGCGTTGAAATTTCATCCACTTCGGCGACTTCAGCCGCCCCAAGGACGACCTGCGGTCCGGTTTGTTTTCAAAATCAGAAGGCCCCTGTCGAGCCGCTGCAGATAACCGGCGACTACGTTCAACAAATCACTATTTTCACATAAGATCACTGCTTTACGCAAAACCCAGGAACGGTTCCGTTCCGGAAATGATGGAGACCCAACTCATGAGAGCCACTCGAGTCACGCTGTTCACCATCGCCACCTTGGCTATGTTCCTGTCCGCCACCACCTACGCCGTTACGGTTGACACCGTCCCTGTAGGCGACCCCGGTAGTGGAGGTGTTGACTATCAATTCGAAATGGGAACGACAGAAGTCACCAACACGCAATGGGTGGACTTCCTGAACACGGTCGATCCTACAGCTTCTAATTCGCTGGCTCTTTTCGGTGGTGCGCAACAGAACAACGGTAACGGGGGTGTCCTCAAGGACCTCGGCGCAGCGGACGGTTCCAAGTTCTCCATCAAGCCAGGCTACGACAATTTTCCGGTCATTTTCGTCACCGTCTTCGACGCGATGCGATTCGCCAACTGGCTGCACAACGGCCAGGGTAGTGGTGATACCGAATCGGGTGCCTACACACTGGACGGCAACAAAAACCCCGGAAACGACAGCGACCCCTACATCCAGCGTGAGCCCGGTGCCATCTGGGCGCTCCCCAGTTATGACGAGTGGTACAAAGCGGGATTTTTCGATCCGCGTGATGTCTTAGACGGTGGCATCAGTGACGGTGGTGGCTTCTATAGTTATGCGACCCAATCCAATGACACCCCCGTGGACGAGGCCACGCCCGGGGGCGAGAACAGTGCCAACTGGAACAGTACAGGCGCGGCCAGTGCTCCCCCCGACCTCACCGATGTCGGAGGATATACTCTGTCGAGCAGTTACTACGGGACCTACGACCAAAGTGGTAACGTGATGGAATGGACCGATACCCTGGGAAACATCGCTGCCAGCCGCTGGCAGGTTGGCGGCTCGTGGACCGGTTCTTCGTCGTTCATGAACGGTGCTTCCTTGGTCAACGGCACCGGCCCCTCTAATAACAAGGGTTTCCGCGTTGTGCACTTTGCCGTTCCTGAGCCGGCCAGCTGGGTGCTGGGGCTGATGGGCCTGGCACTGCTGAGCGTGTTCCGGCGGCTTGGTTAGAAAAGGGCGGCTTGGTCAGGAAAACTCGTTCAGCGGGCTGAAGTCATAGAACGTTGCCGGTACCCGAGTGGGCCGGTTTGAACGTTCACCGCTCTCCCCGTGCAACTTGAGTTGGCTCGATCCCTGTCGATGGTCGGTCATCCACTGACACGGGGCACCCCGCAGGAAGGTGGGCCGCGACGGCGGTTCACAAGCCCGCGCCCCGCTTCGGGCCAATCACTTCGCGCCTACCTGCGGTCGGGCGTTTTTCTGCCATCGTGATCCGACAGATTTTCACATCGGTGGACCACTTTGCCGGCTTTCTAACCCAACGGACGGTACAGGAAGGACCAAACATGCCACCCTGCAATGTGTACCGTCGGGCCCCAACCAACCACGGGTTCCCCAGGCACTGAGCGCACCACGAGTTGACCATGAAAAAATTTCCCGCCAGAAAAATCGTTGAACCTGTCGTGATCGGCTGTCACCTGGCCAGCCCGCGTGCATCGTGATCTTTCCTGGACAGGTTTGACCACCTGCAGCGCTGGGAGGCTCCTGCTACTTCAAATCTTTAAAATGCCAGACCGAATGTGTTACCAGGGCGTCTCGCTCCGCGGAGGTGACGCTGTAAAAGCCGCGAAAACAACTGGCGATCTTCAGCCCGGTATGAATCTGCTCCAGACTGACCCCCAGGATCTGTTCCTCCGCTTGATCAGCGTCGGCATTTTCGCGTTCGAAGGAGTCCTCGAATCCGTCTTCATCGAATGAAAATTCGGCTCCTCCTCCGGCGAAGAACGGATGACTGGCCATCTGCTGGGCGACATAATCGATCCACGGGGTGGCAGCACGAATCACTCCCGACCAATTGAAAAAGGTTGCCATGGCCAGGGGCCGGTCGGCATTCTTAAACAGGGTCACTCCGGGTGGCGGGCTTGACTTTAATAACCTGCGGGCGTGTCTGGCGTGAATGGCCAGCGCGAGAAATTCGTCCGACAAACCCGCGGTGGGAATCAGTTTTCGACTGACGCCGGCTTGCTGGGGCGGAGGAACCGCGTAATATGTCCCTTCGCCCGGCACGGTCTTTGTTTTCAACGGTGGCAGGTTCTCCTTCTGCAGCAGTTCGGTTTCCTCCGGTGCGATTTCGCCCACCCGGCTGATCAACTCTTCGAACAACGTGCCGTACTCCGCGCATGCCTGCTTGAACAGTTCGGCATCACTTACTCCCAGCACCAGGGCCGGTTCCAGCACGCGCAGGGGTTGCTCAGCCGGTGGCATCAGGAGATGCCACTGTTTGTCGGCCAGCTTGGAATCCAAAACAAACGCTACCTGACCGTCCTCCAGTGCTGGCAGCAGCGACTGGCGGGTCACCTGATCCAGCCGGGGCCAGAGAGACGAGATGAGTTCTTTCGCTTGCCGGTAATCCTCGGCGTCTGCCCCTTCCTCCGCTTGTTTCTCGAAATGGTCCAGGTAATACGGAAGTTTGTCGATCCATTTGGTCAATACCTGGTAACCGCCGGAGAACGAGCGGTGACGTCCTGCGAAAAAGAAAAGCGGGGTCCCGCCGACATGCTCCAGGATGGTCAGCGGCTTGGAACTGTCTAAAAAAGTGTTGGTCGTGTAATTGTAGGTGAAACCTTCGTACCCGCTGCCTGTCAGCACCGACATGTGCAGCCACGCTCCCGGCCGGGGTAACAACGAACCCACGTCGGCGCTCAATTCCTCCAAGTCATCCGTGGCTCGTTGTTTCATTTCCGGGGGCATGTCGGACTGTTCAACAGAAACTCCCAACAGTTCCACGACGTTTTTGATATTACGATCGTTCGATCCCAACGACTTGGCCAGCTTGTCACTGACGTAGTAGATGGAAGCCGCCGTTTTGTCCGTATCCCTTATCGGTGCGAATGGCTTGCTCTCTAATAGTGACTTGGAATTCCCCAGTCGCTCCAAGCCGTCGGTAGTAGAACCCACAAATAACAGCAGGTAGTTCTTGCGGACTCCCAGGCTGACAGTAACCGTGAGTTCTCTGAGACGGTTCAAAAGTTTGTCAAACTGGCCGGCTTCCTGTTCCTGGTCCCGGATCATCTGTTCCAAGGACTGGAAGCCGGGTCCGAGTGCCTCTGCATCAAGTGTCAACGTGAGAAACTCGGTACCTTCAATCTCTTGTCGCTGCAAGCGATCCTCGAATTGGGGATTCATACCGAGAAATATCTGCAAAAAACCCTCGATACCTTCCAACTGTTGTTGGGCCTGCTCGGTATCTTGAATCCTGAAACCCACGATCGTGTCAGGCACCACGATGTCATCCACGTTGCCATTGAGCACCTGCAGGATCATCCGCGTCTGTTCCGGATCCCAGACGGACCCGGGCTGATCCCACAACCCGTCTTCATCCGTCGCAAAAGCATCTTCCGTGATGCCAAATGGATCCGGATCATTTTCATCCTCGCCGATGCCAAACGGATTGGTATCTTCCACGCCCGGGTTATCGAATGGATCGCTTCCTGCCGGCGTGTCGGCGGCCCCCTGAGCATCATCGCCGACACCTTCGATAACTTCCACATCCGGGATCTGTAACGCGTGTTTTTCTTCGTTCCGGACCTCTTGACGCATTTGCTCTGCCGCCAGTTCCTGGAACGCCCGTTGAAAAGCTGTCCATCGCAGATAATCCCTGCCACCGTAAATGAACATTTCGTCGGAAACCATCTCCATTAACAACTGCTTCAACGGCTGATTCGCAGGGTCGGAAAAAAACATTTCGACCAACTGCATTTGTATCGCCAGCCCGACCCCTTGTTCGCCATGCAACAGCGATTGCACAACAGGCATTTCTTTCAGGCGGGCATACGCCTGACTGCCGACCACCGCATCGAACTGCTGCCGGTTGTGCATCAGCGACATGAAAAAGGCGGCATCTTCAGGTAGAAACGACAACGATGACTCGGAGACAGCGACTTCACCCAACGCTGATGTCACGGGCCCCAGTGACCACGCCGAGCACAACAGAGCGAACACCAACAAGACGCGTGATGCAGACCGTATAAAAAGACTCATACTGCAGACCTTTCCAGAAACGTCGTAGCTATGGGACAGCGTGCCAGGAAACCAAACACCTTTTGCTGGAGACAGAAAACTTCTTCGACGACTGCGCCCCCTGATGCCTCCCCGGGTTTACGAAGTCGATTGACCTCTGTCATCATGTGTGTCAGCCTAGCAGGGCAGTAAAACGTGTCAAGACAAAGCCAGCAGGTGCCCGCCACAAAAGCCTTTTTTGCAGCCGGTCCCGGGTGTGCAGAATTTTTCTTTTTTACACACGCCGGTGGGCTAACACTGGAGCCGTTTCAGCTACCTGCTTGAGACTGTTTTCCATCAGTCCGATGCACCTTGAGACGTTTTATCAGTCGTTTCCTGACATGACTTTCAACAAAGAACTACTATGAGAGAACTGTTTTCCGTAGTCGTTACGTCACTGTTTACCGGATGGTTCGCTCTGCCTGCCGTGGCGAACGAAATCAGCGTGGAAGTTTCCGAGACCGCCGGGGTGCGCCGGGCATCGTATCCGGTAAGCGTCGCCGTGCGTTCCCAACGTGTCCCCCTTACCCAGAGGAATGTGCAAGTCCTGCTCGACGGAATACCGCTGGCCGCCCAGGTGGATACCGCGCCCTCAGAATACAAGCAGGGCACCTACCTAGTAGACTTTCATGCGACATTTGTGCCATTCCAGTCGCGTCGCTTCAGGATTCGTTTTGGCGACGGGGTTCAGGGATCACCTCTCCCGGAACACGGACACGTACTGCGGGAGACCGACGATCACTTCCTGATTGTCAACGCGCCCCACCTGACCTGGAAAATTCCCCGGAACCTGTCCGGATTATTGACTTCCATGAACTTCCCGCCTTGCGAACACATCAGGAAAGGGGGTGCGGGGCTTTACCTCGTGGATCGAACTGGCACTAGAATTCCTGCGGAAGGAGAAGGCGACCGCACCGTCGTGCTCCGCCGGGGCCCCAGCGTGGTTCACCTCAGATTTTCCCGAAAACACTCTCGCTCCACCAGGCTGGTTTCCCAGGTCGACCTCATTTTTCCGGTAACCCGCAGTTGGGTCGAAGTGGTCCACCGGGTCCTGGACCCGGAAGACCTGGTGGCAGAACTTGGCTGCGAACTGCAATTAAACCTGAACCCGGCGACCAGCGAGCAACCCACGCTCGTTGATTTCGGTGCCGGCACCCAGGGATACATGACGTTGCGTGCCGGGCAGACCGGCCAACTGCTGGGCGGGACCACTCCGGAGCCCTGGTGGAAAATTCAACGGGGCACTTCCAGCCGGTTTCTCGATCTGCTGGCCTCGGCCCCGGGCCGGCCGGCCGCCCGCGGAGCCGAGGGCTGGGCGCACGTGATGGACCGGGAACGTTGTCTGGCCCTGGCAGTTGACGGTTTTGGCAAAACAGCCGACGATCGAATCACGACGACTTCCGCTGGTCAGTTGCAGATCGTGCGATCCTATGCAAAAGGTTCGACACCACCGACCGGGAAACAATTACGCTCCTGGCTGCATTTCGTGTTCTATCCACCCCAGGTGAGTGCCGCGACCTGCCCCCAGGCAATGCAAAATCCGTTAGCGGTCACGATCGTCGATTAAAAACTGACAACCTACTCACGCGAGGCTGCAGAAAACACCACCCGTCATGACTTCTCTCGTGCAGACCAGGGAACCGACACCCGTGCCAACTTCGTTTGCCAAATGGTGCACGCCCCCGGCAACGTCATGCTCACTGTTAAGCACCGGTGAAATGACACAGACCACCTGACGCTCATTCGGGGTCGGGTAACCCGGGGCTTCCGGCAGGCATTCTGCGACCGTTTCCCGGACAACTCAGCGTGCTGCTTTGGTATCGGACGATCCGTCCCAATCGGTTACAATGCACCCAGCGCCTACTTGCACACCCTAGATGTTTCGCCTTTGCACGCCGAGTTTGGAACGCCTCTTCTTCCCGATCGTCACCGTATGCTGAAGTCGTCCGATCCCCTGAAACCTTTCCCGAATCGGGGCTTCGGCGGATCCAGATGCCTGCGGTCGCTGCCCGTCTTCCGGTCGGCCTTGGATCGTGTCCCGACCCGCTGCCGCCCGGCGTTGTTTTACGAGACCTTTTACAACCTTGGCTCCGGCTCCCTGGTGGCCCTCTTTGGTCTTTCGCTCGCAGCGCTTAAAGCCGACACCATCTTTTCTCCCACCGGTACCAAAGAGCACCTGATGTTCATTGCCGTCATGTTCGGCGGTAGCAGCCTGCTCAGCCCACTGGTCGGGTACGTGGGCAAAAAAGTGCCGATGCGGTTACTGATTATTTACCCCAACTTGATCGCGGCATGCCTGCTGTTCGGGACGGGTGTGTTTACCAGCGCAACGTTCTTTGCCTTGATCGTCGGGCTTGTCTTTGTGGTTCACGTTTTTCCACGTGTCGCGGAAATGAATATGTTCCGCATCCTCTACCCGCCTACCCACCGTGGATTTGCGGTGGGATGGGTCAAAGCGGTGGCAAGTGTTTCAGGATTGGTCGCGACCGTGTCGGGAACGTTGTGGTTCCTGTGGAAGCCGTCGCTGCACTTCTGGGTGTATTGGGGAGTTGGACTCACCCTGGCACTGTCCGCCTTATCGTATGCCCGGATTCCGGTGCGCAAGAAAAATGAGTTCGAGGATTCGACGGCTGCGCCGCCTCACCATGCATTCGTCGTCGGCTTGCGAACGTTCTTATCGGACCGACGTTTCGTGCTATACCAAATCGGATTCTGGTTCGCTGGATTCGGCAATCACATGTCGCACGCGTACGTGGCCGAATCGCTCAAGGAAGATGTCGGGGCAAGCGATTGGACGGTGTTTTGGATCGTCGCCGTCACGCCCGCGGTCCTGATGTCGTGTTCTGCGCCGTTCTGGGGGCGTTTTCTCGATCGGGTGAATCCCATGTCTGGTCGGGCCACCTTCAACATCCTTCAATGCGTGGCCTATGGCTTTCACTTTTATGGCGGTTTGAGTCATCAGACTTGGCCGTTCGTCCTGGGGGCGATCGTGCACTCGTTTTCGTTCGGGGGCGCTGCGATCAACTGGTTGACCGGCAGCATGTACTTCGCCAAGCGGGAGCACATTTCTCTGTATAACAGCATTCACGTCGGATTGACCGGCCTCCGTGGAATGTTAGCCCCGATAACCGGAGTCTGGATCTACGGCGCAACGTTAAGCCTGGGCCCGATACAACTTCCTGGATTAGGGTACGGCCCTGTTTTGTTCGCTTTTTCCTCGGCCCTTTCATTGTGCGGAGCGATCTACATGCTCTGGATGTCGCGCTGGCACCCGGGTTCTACGGAATCGCCCGGACCGTCAGCGTGTCAGTTGTAGTACAACCTGCCATGACTCATGTCGCCGGTTCGTCGACTGGCTGATCCTGGTTGATATCGTGACTAAGCAGTCGGAGCAGGTCACGGCGCCGGACAACACCCACGTACCGGTGTGGATCGTCGGTGGTCACCACGACGGCGCAGTCGTCCCGCCCGTTCTTCAGCACATCCCAGGCGTCACCCAGGGTCTGTTCCTGGTTGAGAAACTTCTTCGTTGGAACGGCCAGGTCCTCGGCAGTCACCAGCATTTTTGCCGACGGTTCGAAGATGACGTCGCGGACATCCGGATAACGGATGGTGCCAATCAGTTCGTTATCATCGTTGACCACCGGGTAGGTGTTATCGTGGCTATGTTCCATGTGGATCAACACTTCATCCAGGTGGGCGCCGGCCAACAACGGCTTCACGTTCCTCCTCATAACCCGGTCGACATCCAACCGGTCGGCCGGGTTTCCTTGCAAGGGATTCAACCCGAATGACTTCATGATTTGGAAGACCATGCTGCGGAACTGCCCGACCGGCGAATCCGTGGTGTGCATGATGGCCGCGGCCACCGGCATTTCCCCGGCACGCAGGACGGCGGTTCGGACCATGATCGGCCCCACGATTTCAAAGAACACCACGGTACCCAGAATGATATCCTGCAATTGTTGCCCCAGAACCTGATCGCGTTCCACGGCAATGGCCGAAAGCGCAATGGCCGCTCCGGCTTGTGACAACAGGGTCGAGCCCAACCACTGCTTCACCTGAGGACCATCACGATGGGCGTTGGCCGTCAAATAAGTACCGAGGTACTTACCAGCCCCTCGCAACACGATGTACGCGATCCCCACAGCCCCGGCAGCCCAGAGTTTCCCCAGATCCATCGCCGCGCCGTGAATGACAAAGAACACGACACACAACAGGCTGGTGAGCCGATCGAGTGTCTGGCTGATCTCGTCAGCCACTTCCGACGTGGAAGCAACCGTGGTACCCATCGCCAAAAACGTCAGCAGGTAAGGCACCTGCAACAGTTCGCACACTGCCATCAGCGGTGCGATGACTGCCGTTAACAGCACCAGCCAGCGTGTTGACGGCAACGTTCCGCAGAAGAAACTGACCACCAGTCCGGCGAGCACACCAAGCAGTGTTGCACTGGCAAGGTTTTGCGTTAAATCAAGGTACTCGCTGCCAATTGAAACCTCCGCACCACGCGTCGCGTGGACGAGTACAAATAACAGTTCAAAAACAATCACAGACACCAGATTATTCAGCACTACCAGGCCCGTGGTAAACTCCGTCACGGGACCTTCACTGCGAGTTTCTTTCAGAACCAGCACCGTGGTCGCGGGAGCGGTCGCCAAGGCCAGTGCTCCAAAGAGAACAGCCAACTGCCAGTTCACTCCGGTCTCGCTGCGGAACACTCCCAGCAGGCAGAGACCGCAAGTCACCAGGAGCATCGTCACCAACATTTCCCCACACGAAATGGGAATTAAACGTTTGATGATCCTCCTAAACCGTGAAAGTGGAAAATGGCAACCCATGTTGAATAGCACCAGGGCAATGGCGAAATTGCCCACCGGTTCCAGGTAAGCCAGGTGTTCTTCCGGGATGTGGCTTCCGGTCAGCGAAATCAAATAGCCCATCCGGGCAGCACACCATTCGACCAATCCCAGCAACGGCGTGTGTGGACCGAGTGCCACCCCGACGAGAAGATAAGCCGTGACGCGGGGCAAATGCAGCATCCCCGCCAAACGTCCGGCGAACAGCGCGGCCCCCAGAAGCAGTCCAACGGTCAGGGCCAGATACCAGTCGGGGTGATTGAAAATAACGACATTCCTAACACGGGTTGAATGACCGGAAGGGACTTGATGAAATCCCAACCTGCTCCAGACTGACAAAAGACGACGCGCAGGGTAGCCGAGCGGCGCCACCAGGCAAACGGCTTTTTCGCTGTCCACACCAGAAAGCGTCGCGCTGTCACCTGATTTTAAACCTGGCTGAAGGGGTGCATGGGACCTGAGTGATACGGTAACTCAGGGGTGTTTCCTCCCACTTACGAAAATACCGTGTTTCAACCGCTACGGATCGGTACTCATCGTTTGGTCCAACGTGTCACAGGTTCACATCAACAATTCGCTACCGATGGGATGATAGACAGAAGCCGCGTTCACAAGTGACTGCGCTGTCAATTCGGGGACTCCGTACACCTCCGTCGTGACACCGTAGTCCTGTTTGATTTTAGCGAGCAGCAAGTCAAAATCCCCGTCACCGGAAAGCAACACCACCACGTCCACCGCGGGAACCATCTCCATCACGTCAATCGTGATGCCAACATCCCAATCACCCTTGGCGGATCCATCCCTGCGTTGAATATAGGGTTTGAGTTTGACGGTGAAACCCAACTGTTTCAGAGCGTTCTGGAATCCGACCTGCTGCCGGTCGCCCCGATCAATCGCGTAGGCCAAAGCGGCCACAATCTCGCCTCCGGCACTGATCCGCTGCCAAACTTCTCGATAATTGAATTGGCGACCGTAAGCCTGTCTCGTGGTGTAATAGATGTTTTGCACATCGGCAAATACAGCAATTTTTTTCACGCTGGAACCTGATGCGGGATTCGTTTGCGAGTTGCTCAGCCTGGAGCACGGGGGGTTCGACGCGAAATATAGTCATACATTGGATGATCCTAGCAAGCAACGCAGCCCACAGCAGAACCGGCGCGGCGTTCCGTCTGCTGCGATGACACACCCGGCGAATCGAACCCCCAATAGACACCCCCAAACTGTGTTTTATTGTCTCCCTGGCGGACGATCATCGAGCGTCAGTTGGAACTAAAAAGTCCATTGCCACGCGTCGATCTAATCAATCGCCCCAAAACTCCTATCAACGGGGAGACCCCCATTCCCCCGGCTTGCCGTTAATGGTAGACTACCCGTTGATGTAGTTGAGAAACAAGGATGAGTCCAAGGTCTTGCAATTGCTCTCGTTCTAGTCACCCAGCGATTTGCGTCACGGCAATCCTTTAAACAGGACACCATCTCAAGTTGCGGTTGCTTTTTCTCTCTCTACCGTTCGACCGCGATCCTTCTTAACTGGAAGTGATTCTTCGTAAAGAGATGACGGTCTGGGTATGTTTTTTCTATTTTTTTAAAGGATTTGAGGTATGGCGCAGGGCACCATTAAAAAACTTGTTACTGACAGAGGCTTCGGATTCATCGCCGGGGATCGGGACGAACTATTTTTCCACCATTCGGAAGTCAGCGGTGTAAGCTTCGAGGAACTTCACGAGGGCCAGTCGGTGGAATACGAAGTGGGACAAGGTCGTAAAGGCCCCTGTGCCACCTCCGTGCGAGTATCCGGTTGAACAGCGACCGACCAAGACAACCCGAGTGTTCCAATTCCGGTATGCTCTGACACACTACCCCCGACACGCAACCGGTCGGGGTACTACGCTGAAAGGGTAACACAAGTTTGAGACCGGCATCGGTTCGAACGATGCCGTGTTCATTCAACTTCGATTGCAGCGGTCAGCAGGTCGATTCGACATGGTCGGTGACGATCAGTGTCTCCGGCAACTGGCTTTCGACCGCGACTGATTCTCTTGCTTTAGAGTCCTCACAGGACTGCCTTTTGAGGCGCAGACTTTCCCTCCGGCGCAGTGCGCCGCAGGACAGCGCACCAGATCGGCGGCCGTAGTCAGGGGATCGGTATCCATTGTTTAGAAACGCCGCCGGGCCCCGGTTTCGGGCCGCCCACGGTTTTGTTCCCATTAGAATATTTTGAAGAAAGAAAGAGTGAGAGAATTGATGAAGTTTGAAGATCTCGGCCTGGCCGAACCACTTGTTCGCGGTGTCCGCGCACAAGGTTACCACACCATGACACCTATCCAGGTGCGTGCGATCCCAACCGTGCTCAAGGGACGCGACCTGATGGGTTGCGCCCAAACGGGAACCGGTAAAACCGCCGCCTTCGCCCTGCCGACGTTGCAGCGACTGGGGGGCTTCCCGGATCAGCAACGTTCAACGACAGGGAAGAAGAAAGGGCGGGCAGCCCGTCGCCCCATCCGGTCGTTGATCCTGGCACCCACGCGCGAACTGGCAATCCAAATTGATTCCAGCTTCAAGACCTACGGAAAATACACCCGTCTGCGACACACCGTGGTCTATGGAGGTGTGGGTCAAGGTCCCCAGGTGCGGGCCCTTCAGGCCGGCGTGGATATCCTGGTCGCGACACCGGGACGTTTGCTGGACCTCATGAATCAGGGACATGTCAACCTCGCCAAGGTAGAGATTCTGACTCTTGACGAGGCCGATCAGATGCTGGACATGGGTTTCATTCACGATTTGCGCCGCATCGTCGCTCGTGTGCCCCGGCGCCGGCAGACCCTGATGTTTTCAGCCACCATGCCCGGCGAGATTCGCAAGTTGGCCAGTCAATGGCTGACCCAACCCGTCTACGTGCAGGCGTCGCCAGTCGCCAGTCCCGCGGAAAAAGTCCAGCAGTCTGTTTATTTTGTCGAGCCAGTACACAAATCTCGCCTACTGGCGAATTTCTTGCAAAAGACGCCCCACTCACGGACCCTCGTCTTCGCCCGCACCAAACACGGTGCCGACAAGATCGTCAAACAACTGCACCGCGCGGGGATCGTGGCGGCGGCCATTCACGGCAACAAAAGTCAGAATGTGCGTCAGCGAGTGCTGGCCCAGTTCAAATCACCGCAGCCACCGGTACTGGTAGCCACCGACATTGCCGCCCGGGGCTTGGACGTCCGTGACATTTCCCACGTGGTCAATTACGACCTGCCCGAAGTCCCTGAGATTTATGTCCACCGCATCGGCCGCACGGGCCGTGCCGGAGCGACGGGATGCGCCGTCTCCTTCTGCAGTCCAGAAGAGCGGTCCCGCTTGCGTCGCATCGAACGCCTTACGCGACAAGCCATCGCCGTTGAAAAATCCCCGGCCGTGTCATAGTGGAGAGGCCTGCCGGGATTTTTTTTTTGCAGCGAGACGCCTCCACTCGCAGCGGTAGAGAATTTCTGGACAGCCGGCGGTCCTGCGGTCGTCTCATCTGCACCGGAAAGCGACGTCGCCGGCGGTGCCTTGTTCTCCCAGCAAGGCCCGCCGCTGAAAAACCACAATAATGTTGACTCGCCACTCCGCTGATGGCCTGTGAAACCCAACCCTTTCGGGTCAGCAGCACGTGTGGCGACAACTCCGGCCCGCTACCGGTCCGGTTCCTTGAGCAGTCGCATCAGATCGCTGTCGGTGGACAGGATTAACCTGGTATCACTTTTGAACGTCTCTTTAAATACTTCCAAGCGACGCAGGAATTCAAAAAACTCTGGTGATTTCCCATAGGCTGCGGCGGTCAACTGGATGACTGTCGCATCCGCCGCGCCACGAATTTCAGCCGCCTTCTTCTCCATTTCACCTTCAATCTGGTCCAGTTCTTTCTTCGTCTGACCGAGGATTTTGTTCTGCTCTTCGATGGCTTCTGAATCATAAAGGCGTGCAATGCGCAAACGTTCCGAAATCATCCGTTCGTACACCGTGCGGCGTACCGATTCCACATAGTTCACTCGTTTGATACGGACCTTCGTCAGTTTCATCCCGTATTCCTGCAAGTCGACGCCCTGAAGAATTTCCTCCTCCACCTGATCACGTCCCCTACCCGTCACCTGGTCACCTGCACCCCGTTGCAATTCTTCGGTCTCATAAATCAGTGGCTCGTTCGAGTTACGGACCACGTCGATCAGATTGTGCCGGGCGACCACATCCCGTACTGCCGAATCGACCAAATCGTCGAGAGTTTTTTGTCCTTGTTGCTCGGTTCGCCTTGTTTCGAAAAACGTCTGTGGATCGATGATCTGCCAGCGTGCCCACACATCGATGTCAATTCGTTTCTTATCTCTTGTCTGCATACTTTCCGGAGCTCCGTCCCAGGGAAGCAGCCGACTCTCCAGGTAGTGTATCTCCTGAATGAAAGGCTTCTTGAAATGCAAGCCGGATCTTTTCACACCCCCTACTGGCCTGCCGAACTGGGTGACAATGACCTGCTTGCCTTCTTCCACCACGTACGCGCTGGAGTACAGAAAGACAACGACAACGCCCAGCACCAGAATCAAAATCGCACTGACCATGGAGTAGAAATTCAGAGAAACTTTCCTGTTCATCGTTGAGCTCCTTGCTGGATCGCTGGAATTGCGGAACCGTGGTCAAGATTTAAGACCGGCAGTATCCCCTGGACCGATTCGTCAATGATCGTCTTGCTGCCGACTTTCCCCAGAATTTCCTGCATGGCTTCCAGATACAAACGTTTCCGGGTCACATCCGGCGCCTTCTCGTATTCGGCCAACTGGGCCAGAAACGCGTTGACCTTTCCGGCCGCCACAAGTTCCACCCGGTTCTTATAGCCTTCCGCCTCGGCAATCATCTTCTCCCTCATTCCTCGGGCAGCGGGAATCTTGCTGTTGCGCTCGCCCTGTGCTTCGTTGACGACCTTTTCCTTTTTCTGGCGGGCGCGGTTTACCTCCTGAAAGGCATCCTGCACCTTGGCGGTGGGGGGCGACGTGGTCTGCAGCTTGACCGTGATGACATCCACACCTGCCTCGAAATCATCCAATTCCTTCTGAATCATAGTCTCCGCTTCCTTGGCAAGCTTATCACGGCCAATGGTCAACACGTAGTCAATGCTCGAATCACCGACCAGCTTTCGCATCACCGATTCAGAGATATCGCGAATCGCATCGGGCACCGCCGGGTTCACCTCGTTCAGAGTACCACTGGCCAGGGCCCTGCGGTCGATCACCTCCGTATTTCCCACCTTGAACAAATACTGCTCCGGGTCGTACACGCGATACTGCACAATCCACTCGACATTGCCCAGGTTCAGATCGCCCGTCAGCATTTCGGAGACCGCCAGATCGTCCTTGCTTGTCGGGGCATACCGCGTCTGGCGACCGGGTCGCTGAGTTTCAAAACCAAATTCCAATGACTGGACCCGTTTAACTGGGACCTTGTAAACCGTTTCGATAGGCCAGGGCCATTTAAAGTGCAATCCCGGCTCAACCCTTTTCACTGTTTTACCAAACCTGAGCACGACACCTTCGTCACTGGCTTCAATACCATAGACCATGGTCATCCCGACCAATCCAACACCCGCCACTGCCAGTCCGGCCCAGACCAACCAGATCCACTTGCCGATTTCCTGCCAGGGAATGTTCTCCGGATCGAATCCTCGACCCTGCCAATTGCCACTTCCGTCTGAGGACATCGTTTCACACCTTTGTTACGAATCCATTGAATTGGTAATCGCGAGGCTGGGCCTCGCCACCGGATGCTCCGATACACCAGATTTCACTCCCAGCGAGTCTACCACTTCCACCTGCAAACGCCAGATGCGGTTGAAATCCGGCCTTCGCTGCAACAGGCCTTCCCAGCAAGTTATGGCAGCGAGCCTCTTCCGTCTACCCGGTGACAACAGCAAGCCACTCCTGCGACGTGCAACCGGTCATGCCTCGGGTTTTCCTGTAATCCGGAATCTCCCCCCTTTTCAGCAATCGTTTGTCCCTACCTGGGCCGCGGTTCGTGCGGGGCGCACTTCGAACTACCCCGTCCCTGTCCGGACGGACGACGGCACCAGTTTGTCGGAGTGAACCACCCTTTTATGACAGCTGTCTCGATTTCGCCGAACAACTTGTTTCCGGCCGGACCTCAAGTGGCCGTTACTCGGCGCGGCACAAAATCAGTAACGTGGAACGTGACCGCGTTTCACGACATCAGCACGGCGCAGGTCGACAGTCACCCTCGCGACTGAACAACGTGTCATTTCGGTTGACGAGTGCCTACCAGTGACGTATGCTGACGCGCCACCTGGGACACTTGGCTGGATCTGGATGAATGAAGCTTCACAAGGAACAAACGGATTCGTCTTCACTGGGCAACACGCAGGTTGGCACCAGTGGATCCTTGGCAGCGACGGGACGTCGTCACGAGTGTCACTCGCTGCGATCTGTATGCCGCCCCTTGACACACCTGGTTGCCACGGTCCTCGTCGCCATTGTTTTCGGTTGCCAAGGTGAAAGCGGGAAACAACAAGTCAACGGTCCAACTCCCGACCCGGCAACACAAGCGGACCCGGAAGCGACTAATCGTGGATGGGTACGCATCAGACCCCGGGGAGAGGCCTCCGACAACAGTCAACTTCAGGCTGAAATCCAACGGTTGCAAACCCTCGGCTACGTCAGTGGTTCCGAGACCCCACTGGACGGTCTGGTCGGTGTTACCGTGCACCATGCTGAACGCACGACCCCCGGCCTGAACGTTGTCATCTCCGGCCACGGACACGAAGCATTCCTGATGGATGCAGCGGGCAAAACACTTCATCGGTGGCAAAAAAATATTGAAGAGGTTTTTCCGGGCCGGGAATCCGCTGCGACCCACTTTCGACGCGCTCATCTGTTTCCCAACGGCGATCTCCTGGTGCTCTATTCCCGTGCCGAGGGCATGGTCAAGCTCGATCGAAACTCGAACGTCTTGTGGGCAACCGATAACAAGGCCCACCACGACTTCGAAGTCCAACCCAATGGCGACATTTACGTCCTTGCCCGTACCGCCCACATCATCCCGCACATCGACCCCGAAAAACCGACCCTGGAAGACTACGTGGTCGTCCTCGACCCTGCGGGCAACGAGAAGCGACGGGTTTCCCTTCTGACAGCCCTCGTAGACTCCGACTTCAAGGAACTTTGGGCGAACCGCAAAAAACGCACGGGGGACGTGTTTCATACCAACTCGCTGCATGTCTGCGCCGGACAACACGACATCCAGATCGAACCTTTCCGGGACAATCGAGTCCTGGTCTCCATTCTGCGTTTGAATTTAATCGCCCTGCTCGACATGGACCGGGAGCAGATCGTCTGGACGTTTACGGGTGACTTCAAATTGCAACACGACGCTCAACTCCTCACCAACGGTCGTCTTCTGCTGTTCGACAACCGTGGCCTGGGGGAGAGATCAAGAATTCTCGAGTTGGACATTGCCACCGGCAAGGCCGTTTGGGAATACCCCGGTGATCATCATCAATCCTTCTACTCAAAAACACGCGGACTTGTGAAACGGTTTCCTAACGGGAACACACTGATTACCGAAACCGACAGTGGCAGGGCGTTTGAGGTCAGCCCGGCAGGAGAAATCGTCTGGGAATTCTACAATCCGCAGCGTGCCGGGAGCGATGGCCAATTCATCGCGGCCCTGTTGGCCATGCAGCGACTCCCGGCTGACTTTCCGACCGATTGGCTGATTCCGCTTTCCGAATCCTGACCTTTTCGCGGAAACACAGTACAAAACCGGAACCGTCAAGAGGAAGTGAAATGAACTTCCCAGTTCTTGTGCACAACCCACCGCAGCTTGAATTCATAAGTTGCCCGGCATAGCAGACGGTACGGCACCCGCTTGCACTTGAAGCGCAGATTATGATCAACTACGATGCTGACGTTCTGTTTTGGTGGCACGTGCCTGTCCGTTGAACACAAAATGAAATACTGACTATGTGGCACCATGGCAGTCAATTCAGGCGACTGCACCTGCGGGGACCTGCCCCGGAGTGTGTCCGCGTCTCGTGCGTCGTTGCACCACTGGCTGCGAGCAGTCGTTCAGTTGCGGCCGCCCGACCGCACACGGCTTTACGCTGATAGAACTCCTGGTAGTCATCGGTATCCTAATAGCGATTTTGTGCCGGCAGTGCAAGTGCCCCCGAGGCGGCACGGCGTATCGAGTGCGCCAACAACCTGAAGCCCGGACCTTTACTGGCACGCCACTTTCAACAGACCAGTTACCAAGAACGTTTTTTTCTCGCCTGGAAACACCGTGACCTATCCTCGACCGGCAAAACTACCGTTGCTCCCAACACCTTCTCTGTGAACCAACGAGACCTGTCGTATGCTTCCAGCAAAATCGACCAGCACCTTGCTTACCGCGCTGCTCATTGTCACCTTGGTAACTCCCTCATCCACCCGTGCCGCCGATCCCCAACGCCAGCGGCGAATCCTTTACAATTTCGACGGTGACTCTTGCATGTCCACCCGGGCGGCAAGCCAGGGCCCTGTTGCAACCACGCTTGATGATCTCAAGAGATTGATTTCAGAAATTGCCTACGACGGCAGCCAGGTCGACACGATGCTGGTCTGCACCAACGCCCAGGTGATGTACTACCCGACTCGAGTGGGAACCATGCGCGGCGCCTTGTCCAGTGCTGCCCAACGCGAGCAATGGCCCGCATTGGAAAAGCAACGTTTCGAAAACATGAATCGCTTTTTTGAAGCCGGTATCGATCCGTATGCCATCATGCTGGCCGAAGCAAAAAAACGAGGCCTCGAAGCGTTGCTCACCTTCCGCATGAACGACGACCACGGATACGATTTTCTCCGCACACAATTCAAGCAGGACCATCCCGAATATGGTCTGCAACGTGCCACCTCGCTGGACTTCGTCCACCAGGAGGTACGTGATTACGTTTTCCTTTTAATCCAGGAAGCGGCGCGGCGCTACCAGTGTGATGGTATCGAGTTGGACTTCAATCGTTATCCGAGATTCTTTGGAGGCGGGACCACCGATGAACGGGTTTCCAAGATGAACTCGCTGGTCCAAAGGGTTCGAACCATGCTCGACGAGGTCGGTCTCGAACGTGGGAGGCGCCTGGTCCTGGGAGTTCGCGTCCCGACCAACAATGCCCGCAGTTCGGCCACCCTCGAGTCGTCTCGAGAAATCGGCTGCGACGTGGTCGCCTGGACGGAGAACGGTTGGGTGGACTTCGTCACGGTTTCAGAGTTCCTGTTCGCAAATTACGATTTGCCACTCAAGCCCTGGACCGAGGCAATCCAAAACGTCCCGGTGTACGGGGGTATTGAATGCGTCCAGCGGCCCGGCAAAAAAGAAGACCGTCTGACGCCCGACAAATACCGCCGCGCTGCGCGCAACCGGTGGCGGGACGGTGCTGACGGCATCTACCTGTTCAACTTCTTTACCACGCGCGAACACCCCACCGACGCCTACGACCCTCCTTTTCAGGTCCTCAAGGATCTGGGCGACAGGAAAGCTTTGCTGAAGTTTCCGACAACCGTTGGCGTCCCGGATTCCTAGCTCACCGGGAGTCGAATCTACCGGGGTGGACCGGTGAAAACGGCCTGCAATGGATTTCTGACGGGTCCGCTCTTACCACCAGCCGGTTACGATTCTATGCCCTCAGCAATCCGCTGATCGTACCGGAGGTTCCAGAACCCTCACCACGGACCTTGTCTTCCACATCACCACCCCAAGGCCGCAATGGAAACGCAGTCGTGGGAAGCCAGTACCAGCGCACCGTGCATTTTCACATTACCTGCAAAAACTGCACCTGCAAACTGCTCCGGCGCTGTTCATGCTATCGTGACTCTCCACAACCACAAGCCTCCGCACAACGGACAAATCGACCCGACTGCCTGAACCGGTTATCGAAAGCACCGGCGTTTACAATCGCCCAAAACTCTAAACAACCGGCTGGTTGCGACCTCCGCATCGTGTAAAATGAACGGTTTGGAAGACAAATTCAGGAGCAAAGAACGCGGCAGGCGGGTTTCGCTTGACATTGCCAGCACCTATCAATTCCAATGGCAATGGTTGGAACCCGGCGTGGCACTCACCATAGTTATAAAACTTGATCGTCCCGAACCGGATGAGCATACAGGGTAAGAGGTAAGGAGGCTTCGATTGAAGTCCTCAAATCGACGAAGTTTTCTGCAGCAGGTGCTGACAGGAATGGGAGCGATCAGCATTCCTGGCATTTCCAGGTTGCGCGCCGAAGCAGGGCTCTCCGCGCAAACGAAGGACACGTCGCTGATCCTGCTCTGGCAGGACGGCGGACCGAGCCACTTTGAAACGTTTGACCCCAAACCTGAAGCCCCGTCAGAAATTCGCGGTGATCTGGGAGCAATTCCCACTCGCCTCCCAGGCATTCAATTCTGCGAGGTGTTGCCGCGACTGGCAAACCTTGCCGACCGGTTCACGGTGATCCGTTCGTTACACCAGGCGTCGTCCAGTCACGTGTCCGCCACGCACACGTTCGTGACCGGGTATGACCGCACGGGAACGATCGCAGGACCGCCGGCCCATCCTGACCTTTCCGTGATCATCAACCGCATGCGGGAAAGCCAGCACGGGCACATGCTCAATTACGTTGGCATCCCGGGCCAACCGCGCGGCGGACCGGCTTACCTTGGTCCCAGCTACGGCCCTTTCCAAGTCACCGAAGATCCCTCCAAGCCAGACTTCAAAGTGGACAATTTGCGGCTTCCCGAAACCGCCTCACATGGCCGAGTCCGCCAGCGGCTACGCCTTCTGGACCAGGTTGAGCGACTGCGGCGAGACCTTGACGTCTCGGGGACCCTCCAATCGATGGACCACTTTCGCCGGAAAGCCCACGAACTCGTCTTGGGTGATGCTGCTGAGGCGTTTGACCTGTCACAGGAAGACCCACGCTTGCGCCAACGGTACGGGATGCACATGGCCGGTCAACAGGCGCTACTGGCGCGTCGACTGGTCGAATCCGGTGTCAGTGTGGTGACCGTCCGGTGTCATCCACCTGGTCCGTGGCACGACTCGTGGGACGACCATCCTTGCGGAACTCACGTTTTCGGAACCATGAAAGGCCGGGGTCCTTTGTTCGACCAAACGGTGAGTGCCTTGATCGAGGATCTGGGTGAGCGGGGACTTGATGAAAAAGTTTTGCTGGTGGTGGCGGGTGAATTTGGTCGAACGCCAAAAGTTCGCGACTTCGACGGAGTCCCGGGTCGCGATCACTGGGGACATGCCGGCTGCGCATTGATCTACGGAGGTGGCATGCAGATGGGCCAGGTCATCGGGGCCACCAACGCCCATGGCGAACGTCCGTCAGAACGCCCGATCCTACCCCAGGACATCCTGGCCACAATCTACCAGTTTCTCGGTATTAACACACACCACATGTTTACCGACTACAGTGGTCAACCGTTTCCCATCCTGCCGCACGGAACATCAATCCCCGAACTCACCGGTTAGAAGCCCTCCTCTCCCCAAGCCGGTCCGGCCACCTCAATTTGCACCCCGTACGATCAGGAACCCTTGCCCGGGTCTTCGTCGTCCCGTTGGATCTGGCCCAGAGCATAGACGGCCGATGCACGGAGTGCCTTGTCGTTGTCTTGTGCTGCCTCAATCAGACGTGGTACGGCTTGACCGGCTGCCGGACCGATCCGACCCAGAGCGTAAGCGGCCGACGAGCAGACCCGCTTGTCAACATCCTCCAGACTCTCGATCAGAGCGGGCACGGCCTCCAGCGCGACAGGCCCCATCTGGCCCAGAACACGAGTGGCCCACCTCCGAACGTGCGGGTCCGTGGGCTCCAACTCCCTGCCGACAGCAGGCACCGCGGGCCTGCCGATCTGGACCAGCGCGCTGGCCCCGCGCCCCCGCACCTGAAAATTGGCGTCCTGCAAAGCTGTTTCGATGAGAGCGGGCACCGCCCGGTGCGCGGCCGGGCCAATGTTGCCCAGGGCAATGACCGTCGACAAACGAACGCGTGCATCTTTGTCCTGTAATCGTTCGTTCAAAGAGGGTACAGCCTCTTGAGCTATCGAACCCATTCTACCAACAGCCTGGGCTGCGGCCGAACGCATTTGTGGATCCTCGTCGTACAGCGATTTGACCAGAGTCGGCACAGATTCTTTGGCATGCGGCCCCAGTTCTCCCAGGGCATACATCGAATGCCGGACAACGTTCCGGTCGTCATCATGCAAACTTTCGACAAGAGCTGGCACAGCCGAAACACCGATTTTGCTGAGGGCAAAGGCGGCCTGTTTGCCGACGTCCCGGTCTCGTAACAACTTGATCAACTCCGGCACAGCACGCTCGGCATGCAGCCCAATCCGGCCCAGAGCGGACACAGCCGATGAACGAACCCGGAAGTCCTGGTCCTGCAAAAACTTGATCAAGTACGGGACAGCATCTTTGGCACCCGGACCACACTGCCCCAGTGCCACCACGGCAGGTGTGCGAAGGTGCTCGTCCTGCAGTGCCTTGATAAAATATGTAACCGCCTCGTCAACAGGTCCAATCCGGTTCACGGCCAATGCCATGGACAAGCGGGCCCGCGAATCTCCATCGTGCAGCGCCGCGGCCAGCAGGCGTGGTACAGCGTCCTGGGCCGCCGGCCCCATCTCTCCCAGGGCTGCCGCGGCAGAGGAGCGGACCTCCTGTTGTTCGTCCCCGATCCGACTGATGAGCGCCGGTACAGCACTTTGGGCCGCCGGACCAATTCGGCCCAATGCATAGGCCGCCGACGAACGGACTTTGTAGCTGGAGTCTTGCAGCGCCTCGATGAGATCCGGCACAGCGTCCTGGGCTGCCGGACCAAGCTGCCCCAAAGCATATGCCGCCAGAGAGCGGAACCCGCCGTCATCGTCTTTCAATCTTTTGGTAAGTGCCAGCACGCCCACCGCCTGGTCACTCGCCCGGACAGCGGGGGACCACAGGGGTGCCGATAAGAGCGGCCACGTCACGGCGACAACGACCCACCCCCGCATTCGTTTGGCCTCCGACGATTCACTCAACCAGCAGTCTGTCATTGCCAGGTTCACTCTCCCAATCGATACGGCCCGTTGTGCACACCAGCCCACTAATAAGAAGTTTAATTTGCTTGACCTGGTGTTGCAAAGCGCCAACAACCGCTCCCTTAGAAAACCAACCGCACGGCGGCAAGATATTTTCTGATTTCCGATAACGTCTTGCCAGATTTCGCAGGCTTTACCGTGTAAAATAGCACGAGCGTTCCGTGGCGAATACCGCTGTAATCGATTGGCCCCTTTGCGTGCCCCGGAGAAAAGCCTGCCGATTGGTTTCTGAAGTTGCAGTTGCCCTGGTGGGGCCGATAATTGCAACCATTTTCGCTGTGTGCGAGTGATCCTCCCCCATCCACTTCCATTGGAGTCACCTGATGTTTCTCTTCGGTTCAATGTCCCGGGCAAGAGCCGTCCTCTTTGCAACCGTACCGGCGAGCGTACTCTTCGTAACACCTCCGGTCGTCTCCGCGCAGTCGGTTCCCTTCACAATCCAGGGGCCGGGAGTCCACCCGGCACAATTTCGCATCACCCGTTTTGCCGATGGGCTGACCCTGCCGGTTGGCATGCTCCAATTGGGTGACGGTTCCCTCCTTTACGGTACCACGAAAAACGAAAGCATCGGTTTTCAAACAGGCACGTTTGAAATCCGTCGCCTGGTCGACGCCGCCGGTGACGGCGTGGCGGACAACGGTATCGGTGACCCCCTGTACTCCGGACCCGCCAACGCCGGAGGCGTGACGGAGATTCACCGGGCCGGTGACTTGATCGTCACCCTGAGCAACACCGTAAACAAAGCTTCCGCACCAAGCTCACGGATGACCTTCCTGCGCCCGGGCGCCCTGCCGGGCGACCCATTGAGTGAAGTCGCTGCGCTGAACATTACCTTTCCCGACAATTCGTGGCACATGTCACACGGCATGACCCTGCGCACCACCGGCCCGGAACAACACGAGGTTTATTTTAATATCGGCTCCGTGAACAACCGGGCCACCACGGCAGGAGTGGGACGGGCACAGGCCAGTGGTTCGTTATCCGGCCACTTCGACCGCGACACGATCTATCGCGTGCAGGTTGACGACTTCGCAGGTGGCGTTCCGGTGATCAGCGGGCTGAAAAAAATCGCCTCGGGTCTGCGCAATGCAGCGGGACTCGCATTCCATCCGACCAACGGCGACTTATGGTTTCAGGACAACGGCGAGGATGGCAGCGGCAACAGTCCACTGGGAGCCGACGAACTCAATCGTATCGCCGCCGATCAACTGGGAGGTGCGGTCGAAGATTTCGGCTTTGACGAGGATTACATCAGTTACTTCAGTGGAAATCGAAACACCAGCCGCAACCCGTCACGCGACGGAATTCAACCCGAGGTCGCCTTCACCCGGTGGAACGACGATGGCACACTGCGTGACAACCAGGGGGCCAACCAAATCGCTTTCAGCCCCGCAGCGTTTCCAGGTCCGCTCGACAACGGAGTCTTCGTCGGGTTCCACGGGCGTTTTGTCGGCGGGGGTACTGCGAATCCCGAAAACCCGCTACTGTTTCACGATTTCGACAGCGGAGAATTTTTTCACTTCATCGGTGCAGGCCAAAACGGTGTCGGACACCTCGATGGCCTGCTGAGCACCGACGATTCACTGTTCGTGGCGGAGCTGACTTCCGGTGGTAATTTCTTGTCCAACCCCGCACCCACCAACGGCGCGATCTATCAAATCCAGGCCATCGCTAAACCGTGTGACTTTGACGGCAACTTCGCCTGCAACACGGACGATCTCGACCGGATGTACTCCGAAAACGGGTACGACCTGGTCAATGGCGTTTCCGTGGCCAGCGGCGACCCGTTTGACCTCACTGGTGACGACATGGTGGACAACCTGGACGTCACCGCGTGGCTTGTCCAAGCGGCAACTGAAAACGGTTACACCTCGCCCTACCAGCGGGGCGACACCTACGGCTTGGGCAAGTTGTTTCCTGAAGTTAGAAGTGTCCGTCTGTTTGACTACAACGTGCTGGCCGGCTTTTTTGACCCCAACGGTGACAACGGACCCTATCTCTGGCACGACGGCAACTTCGACGGGGACCGTGACATCGACTTGAGCGACTACAACTTCCTCGCCGCCAATTTCAACCCCACCGGTTATGGACCCAGCCAGGCCGTACCCGAACCGGCGTCGGTGGTCCTTTGCCTGCTGGGCCTGGCAGTGGTGGTCCGCTTCTGTCCTTGACGCAGGATCTCTTTCAGGAAGTGGGCGGGTTTGCCGGTGGTCCGGCCTTCGGATCAGCCGCCCGGGAACGAGCGCCCGATCCAGCCGGTGTTGCAAGAGCTAACCCTGCTGCCAGGGCCAACAAGCCCCAGCTGCACGGCTCAGGCACCGTCGAACGATGGCGGCTGACAAACAAAGGCTCGCCCCCCACCAACACGTTCGCTGCGTTGACTTCCGACCCATAAACCACTCCGGTCTCCAGGCCCAACACATCGACCGTTGTCGAAAAGACTTCACTCAAGTCGACGCTGCTGAAACCCGATTCTCGCCACAAAACAACCACCTCATCACCTGACTTATCCAACTGGAACGCGTCAATATCAGCTCCCAATTCGAGATCGGCCTCCCACAGATAGTCGCGCATGGCGGTGGCCACGGGAGCCAGGTACGGGTACTCGTCCCAGTCGACGCTGAGCGACTCGAAGGAAAACGAGGATTCACCGGGATGATCCGTCTCCCACGCTTCGTAGGCCTCACCCGTCTGCACCTCGGTCGCATACAGCATGGCCTGACTACCGGTCGGTTCAACACGGTCACGAAAATGCTCTTCCAACCAGCCCAGCACGTCCAACAAATCGGTCCGCGAGTCCGAACCGGGCGAAAAATCGTGGGCGTGTCCACCCCACCCCCAGGCCCAGACCTTCTCCGGGGCGCCGCTCCGATCAGCATGTCGCCAGTTGATGTAGAGTTGCAGGAACTGACGTTTGACGGATTCGGCCGTCATGTCCTGAAGTGTTCCATGATGGATGCTCTCCTTGCCAATCACCGGGCCGGAAACTACCTGCACAAAAGGGGCGGACAAGTCCTCTGCCATTGCATTTTCAGTCGCCGGGCGAAAGGGATTCCAGATGTGGTGCCCGTAGTATCCGTAATAGTCCTCTTCGGGGCCCGGTTCGCGGACCCGGAACCCGAACTCGTCCATCAACGTGTGATAGTCGGCTTCGGTTTTCGGCAGGTGGGCCCCTTTAATGTTATTGATCTCCTCCACCGGGCGGGGTGGAGACCCTCCGAAGGCCGTTTCAATCCCCCGGTTAACCCAATCGATGTTGTCCTGCCAACTCCTGCGCGATTCGCTCAATGTCGGAGTACCGGTGAACGAGGGCCAATCGAAACTTCCGGCCTGATATTCGGCGTGGCTGTGTGATCCGATCTGTCCTCCGCGATCGTACAACTGCTCCAGAACGGCGGCACCTTCACCCGATGCGCCTTCGTCCACAAGCATTTCCATGTACCAACCGGCGCTGAGAAAAGAAATCGGAATATCAAGGCTCTCGGTTTGATCCAACACCCAGACGATGTTGTCGGTTCGCTCCTGGTAAACCGCTTGCCTGCCGGTAAAGGGCAAACCGTTACCGACCGGATCAACATGCACATCGAAGGTCAAATAAACAGGAAGCTGGGCCGCCAACCCCTGCGAAGGGGTCCACACAAAACCAATCGGAATTGCCAGGATCAGGAGCACTTTCGTCATGTCGGAAATACATTTCATGGCAGGAAAAGCAACCACCCCGTTGGCACACAACTGTCGCCCGGGAAAAGTGTAAGGTCTTGACGTGCTCATTGTCGAATGAATCCTCTCTCGAAGCCGAAACGGGATGAGCCGCTGTTCATCCTGCAGTCCTGCCGGGGTTTTAACAGAAAACAGCCGTGCCAGAACGTCATCGGGGCCTTCCGCCAGAAGGCCGTGAAAACACCCGATTGGTTATAAGAACACCCCACGCTGCCGGAAGTTTCGCTTGTGAATCGTCAGAACTCATTTTTGTCCCCTTGTCAATTATGCTTGGTAAGTTGGGAACCGGCCCACGGGTTTCCCAGAATTTTAACCTCCTGGAACGCTTGTACAGAAAATAGCAAGTGGCCTGACAAGAGCAAAGACTGCCCATTTTTTCTCCCGGAAGGGTACCAGGTCGACGGGGAGAAAAGCTCACAGCCTCCTGCTCCGGTCGCCCTTCCAAGCGCCCGGTCACCAGTCCCGCACCCAGGCTGGCATCCGGGCCACCCTTGTGTCATAACGGTGCTTCTTTCATCCGGGCACGCGTATCGTGGTGAGCCGTGCAACTTCGAAGCGAGCTTGGTCCACCCAATGTTTACAACCCCTGCTCAGAAAGGACGATACGGCTGGAGCCATCGGGTGAATCAACTCGTGAAGGGATGCAACAGGCTTTGAATGAACTGGCGGTTATCATTCTGGTGGCCGATAGAGTTCCCCGGGGCAGGTGGCCAAACGGACGCCGTGGCCGTTGCACCTGTCCAGTGAGCGGCTCCACAACTCCCTTAACAATACTTGAAACACAACTCGCAAACAGAACGCCGGCTTCGACCCCGGGTCAACCGTTGTGAGCCATTTTTCAGGCAACGTGATGTGGAAAGAACCCCATGAGCGAAAAAACTTTCATCTTTGACATGCACTTGGACCTGGCGATGAACGCCCTGGTTTACAACCGCGACGTCCGCTGGTCGCTGGAACGGATCCGACGTTGGGAACACGTCACCTTCCTTGCAGCCGGCAGGAAGGACAAGGTGGACCGCGGGAACAACACGGTCTGCCTGCCGGAAATGCGCAGCGGCCGTGTAGGCCTGTGTGTCGCGACGCTGGTCGGAAGGTACTCCCCGTACTTTCACAATTTACCCGGCTGGAATTCACCAGAGCAGGCATGGGCTCACACGGAAGGACAACTCGCCTGGTACCGGACCATGGAAGAAGCTGGTGAACTGACTCCCATTCGCAATCGAGTGGAACTCGACCGGCACCTTGAGCTGTGGCGGAACTCGCCGCCAGGCGACGAGGCGGTTCCTTTTGATGTCGAGTGGGGATCGCCAACCACAAAACTTCCTGTCGGCTACGTTCTCAGCCAGGAAGGAGCCGATTCCATACTCTCTCCGGGCCATCTCGAACGTCGTTTCGAAAACGGTTTGCGAGCTCTCGGCCTGTCCCACTATGGACCCGGCGTCTACGCGCACGGAACCGACGACACTGGCCCGCTCACTCCGGCTGGCAAAGAATTGCTCAAGGAAATGCGGCGGCTGGGCATCATTCTGGACGTCACTCACCTGTGCGACGAATCCTTCTGGGATGCCCTGGGCTGTTTCGACGGACCGTTGTGGGCCAGTCATCAGAACTGCCGGGCGCTGGCCCCCTGGAACCGGCAATTCGCGGACGATCAGATCAGGGCGGTGATCGAGCGAGGTGGGGTCCTGGGAATGGCGTTTGACGCCCTCATGATGATCCCCGGCTGGAAACATTTGCGCAGCCGGCCGGAAGAGTTTCAGCTCCGCATCGAGCGGATCTGTGATCACATCGACCACATCTGCCAACTCGCAGGGAACGCGAAACACGTAGCCATCGGCACGGATTTAGACGGCGGCTACGGCACCGAGCAAACGCCCATGGATCTGAATTCGATCGCGGACCTTCAAATTCTTCCGAAACTGCTCCGCGACCGGGGATTTTCACAGGATGACATCGATGGAATTATGTGGCGGAATACTGTGGAATTTCTGCAACGGGTCTGGGAAGAGTAACCCGTACCGGGTTCGTTCATGCAGCGTCGCAGGAAGTTCAGCCGCCCGCCTTCGACAGATTACCGACGCCCCCGTCTGCTGGATTTTCACTTTTTTTGAAATTTTCGTGTCCCGGGCGGCCCGAAAGAATGTTAACGGGCACCATGTTTGAGACGAGTCACCAAATCATGTAGGCTACCACGGTCACCGTGCCCGGGTACGGCGGCTTCTCAATTCCACACACACCATCCCTGATCACGGCCGCGTCCGTGTAACACGTCCATGACCACTCCCACACCCAGTCACGAGGTCATCACAGTGCTCGGGCCGATCGCCCCCGAGCAGATGGGAATCACGCAAACCCACGAGCACCTGTTCATCGACGCAATGGACCACTATTCCAGCTATGAGTTCGTCATCGATGACGAGGACGTGGTCGCCCGGGAGTTAACGGAGTTCACCAACCGCGGAGGAAAAACAATCTGTGACGTGACCACCGACGAGATCGGCCGCAACCCGGAAGGCCTGGTACGGATGTCACGCCGCACGGGAATTAACGTGGTGATGGGCTGTGGCTTCTACCGTGATTTCGCCTATCCCAAGATCGTGCAGGAGTTGACGAGTCGGGAACTGGCCGACTTGCTGGTTCGCGAAATCGAAGTCGGAGTGCGCGACACGGGTGTGCGGTCAGGTTTCATCGGGGAGATCGGCACCGGTCGTCACTACGTGAAGCCTGCCGAAGAACGTGTGTTTCGCGCCGCCGCCCTGGCCCAGCAGCAAACGGGCGTTGTGGTTACGACCCACACGACACGTTGGGGCACGCTGGCTCTGGAACAAATCGCGATGCTCTGCGAATTCGGGGTCGAACCCTCACGGATCATCATCGGACACCTGGGCGATCGCATCGGAGTGAAACATTTATTACCGATCGCTGAACAGGGTGTTTACATCGAAGTAGATAATATTGGATATCTCGATTACCAGCCCGAATGGGTACGGGCCGACAATGTGGCAGCACTCGTCAAAGAAGGTTTCGGGGACCGCGTGTTGCTCTCGGAAGACATTTGCTCTCTGAACCACCTCAAGTACGGGGGCGGCAAGGGTTACGGTTACCTGCTGGAGACGTTTGTGCCGCTGCTCCGTCAGCGCGACGTCAGTGACGAGGCAATCGACCGTATGCTGATCACCAATCCGGCCCGAGCTTTCTCCCGCAGGCGGCCCGATGCCTGAGCGGGTCTACAAGCAATTCGGTGCTGGGGAAGTCGTCGGCGGTGTGGAATTTGCGACCCGGGTCGCTGGAAGCTGTCCGCACTCCGACGTGCTGCTGGTCTTGGCCGGAGACGAAAAATCACCCGAGGTATTCTCTATCCCAGGTGCCTCCGTTCCGACGGGCCCGGCTACATTGTTACCGCTATCTGAAAAATCATGAACAACACCCGGAGAGAATCACCATGAACAACTATCTCATTCGCGGTGGTCAGTTGTACGACGGTTCGGGAGACACTCCGTCGGCGCTGGACCTGCGCATCCATGATTCCCACATCCAGGAGGTGGGGCCGGGACTCCAGCCCGACGGTGGACAAATCATCGATGCGACCGATCTCATTGTGGCGCCCGGACTGATCGACTTACACAGCCACGTCTTCAGTGAGATGGGTGTCTTTTCAGTCGATTTTGCCGCTGCGGGGCTCAAGACAGGAGTCACCACGCTGCTCGATACCGGATCGGCCGGCTCGCTGTCCTATCCGGTGTTCCATCGCTTCATCATTTCCCAATCGCGCGAAGATATCTTCGCGCTGCTGAACATCTCGCAAATCGGGGTGTGCGGGCATCCGGACATCGATCCGTTCCTGGGAGATCTGCACGAGATTCGCTACCTTCACGTTCCTTCCGCAGTTGAGTGCATCCGCAAGTTCCCCGGGCGTATTCTGGGAACCAAGGCCCGACTCACGTCGAACCTGGCCGAAGAACGTCTGGAGAACGAACTGGCAGCCCTGCACGGGGCAATCCAGGTAGCAAGTCAAACGGGACTGTTCTGCATGATCCATCACGTGAAGTCAAAGGTGCCACTTGCCGATGTGCTGGGCGCGATGCGGCCCGGCGACATCTACACCCACCTGTTCCATCCTCACTACGACCACGGTTTCGCTGACGAGGGCGGTGCTCCTCAGGACGTGATGCGCCGGGCCCGCGACCGGGGCATCCTTTTCGATGTGGGCCACGGAGTGGGTGCCT
>PBTE01000047.1 GCA_002726515.1 Planctomycetaceae bacterium
CGTAGGTGCGTCGATGACCATCGGAGGAGAAAGCCATTTGATCTGGAGTCAGCGGACCGATCGGGAACACCAAGTGTCACATTCTCGATCCCTGAAAGAGGCACTCCCTTTATCTTAGCATGTTGATTCAACGAATGACTATCACTGGTCATTTGTTCGGAAAACCTGATACAATGGCGAAAAGCCACAGAAAGATCTGGCAAGCGGGAATTCTTCCACCCGGTCAATGGTTGTCTGGTCGTTCGGTTTGGCCCGCAACATGCGCACCAGATGCGGGCCGCATGCGGCCCGCTCTTTCTAGTCTGAGCTAACACATCAGGGTTCGATAGGTCATCACTGATCTTCGCTGCAACCGAGTCCAAACGATCCAAAACAACACGCAATCGCTTCATCCGGGGTTTCTCACTCGACGGGAAACTCCGGGAAAGAGTAACATCACGGAAAACCCGCCCTCGTTAACGACGGCACAAGACAACCATCGGCTGACAACTGGGTTTTGATCTGTCTCACGCAATGTCAATCACAGGCGAATATTAACAGCATGCGCGCCCGCCACCTGAAATATCTTGGTCTGCAGGAGAACGAAGATGGACTCGTCAAACTTTCCGTTTTACTTCCAGATGGTGGCGAAAAGGAAATTGAAATCAACAAGGACTTCAAAACGGGATCGAACGATCTGACGGAAGAAGAGTATCAACGATTTACCTTGCGAACTTTTGACTTCAACACTCCCCAGTCTCTCATTTTCGACGTAACAGGAGGTCTGGGTGATTTTATCATCGTTCTGGAAACGATCCTTACGCTGCAGCGCGAGATCGCCTCTCAAAAATCTGCCGACTTTGAATTCATTGCCGTGATGCCGGACGGCAAGCTTCAACGGTTTCGTCGTTTGTTAAACGCCCTGGCCATCTTCGACAAAATCGTGTCCAAAGAAAAGCCATCTGAATGGAAGCCCAAGTACCAGACACAGTACCTGCGAGCCACCCCGGAAGGCGTTCGTCCCGCTTATCTTTACATGGGGTCCTTTTGGCAATTCCTGTGGGCCAACTGGGGGATCCCGGGAAGGTGCGAGAATCCCGAAACTCTCGTCAGTCGCGGAAGTGTCCAAGCACTTCTCACCAAGGAATATCCAAACATCGCCCGGCAGTTGAACTTGCCCGAACCGGGAGAATTCGTTCTGTTCTGTCCCGACGCCTACTCGATGAAAGACAACAAATCATGGCCGGTCGAATACTGGCTAGATTTGACAAAACAGGCTGCGGCGCATGACGAGTTGAAGATCATTGTGAATAGCACCGATACGGCATTCGATGAACATTTCCAAAACTCACCCAACGTGACAAGATTTGACCGAATGCTCGACGTAGTCGGCTTGCTCTCCATTGTTCACAGCGCCAAATGCGTTGTTTCGATTGACTCGGGCCCGGCGCACCTGGCGGGCACTCTGAAAACGCCCTGCATTTGCTTGTGGGGCCCCACAACTCCTCTCATCCACGGACACCGTAACAATCACAATTTGCGTGTCTCCAGTTGCCCACCATGTTACGCCGGACAGCGTTCCCGTCTATGTATCGACAACGTCTGCATGAGAGAAATAACGTCGGACAGTGTCTTCACACTTCTCAAAAGGGCTCTCGAAGGTGTCTATCATCCGCAATAGTCTTGGATCCGTAGGATGGTTGCACCAAACCTTTCATTTTGAGCATTTTAAAAACCAGTTGTTTTTGCCGAAATACTACAACGTCAAATAGGAAAACCCAATGGCTTCGGAAAAAACGCTCGTCCACGCCATACAACACATCGCTGCCAACCTCATTCGCCGGCCACTTACCAATGAAGAATCTCAACAGCTTACCGAACTGTTCGAGAACGGGTCCGGGACGCCGCAGGAACGCGCCCATCAAGCCGTACTCGAATTCACGGGCATGACGGATGTCCAATTGCAACGGCGGGGTATCAGCTTCCGCTAAGCCCAGGCTATCCGTAGGTGATGCACGACCAATGCCAGTTCGTTCAATTCTGTGCCGACCCCCGCTTCCCCTCTCAGCGGCAACCCCCTCAAGTTACGTCGCGCTCGTAGGACGCATAAGATTTTTCTTCGACAAAATTTGATCCCAGTTTTTGATTGATGGTGCGTTTAATTTCGGCCCGTTCGTCATTATTGACATACACGGATCGGGCCAATTCGATGAAGGCCTGATCGAATTCTCCCTGCCCCTCCTTGATGCGGATCGCATCTTCAATTTCCCAGAGTGCTTCATTGGATTTTCGCAACGCGGAAAATTCCTCAGCAACCACATCCAAGGAAATACTGGCGTTTTCTAGTTTTGCAATCAAATACGCCAGCTCTTTGTTGATATTTTCTAATTTATCCGCATCTGTGATCTTGTCTTGCTTGATTTGCAAAATGGTTAGCTTGTCGAAAAATTCTCCCAGGGATATTTCGATATCGATGTTCATGTCAGTTCGTTACCTCGTGAAAAATTCAACTTCTTTTGTCAACCTGCCAACAGGCCGCAAAACAAGCGTTCCAGAAATCCAAGTCGCTGTTTACCGTCACTGACGGGATGAGCATCCGCCTCCATCAGATTGACTCGATCACCGTGATGGTGGTCCCTTCACCTCGTAAAGAAACCCAGTTAACTCCTCCTCAACGATGCGCGACGCAACTTTGTTACCGTATTCATTCCAATGGTAATCATGCTTGCGAAAATACGATTTAACTTGACGTTTTCCAGTCTGCTGGTACATCGGTGGCAAAAGATCGACGATCCGCAGGGAAGGATGGCTGGCTGCCAACCCCAGCAAACTTTCCGTTAATGGCCTCTGTTGGGTTTGACGAAAACGCATGAAGTCGTTGAAAACCGGAATCAATACAATGGCCACCCTTTTACCAGCGGCTTCTTCGACCATCCTTTCGATACAATAACGCAGCAAGTTAAACTGTTCCTCGCCAAGATCATAGTAGTAGGAAGGAAAACGATTTCCAGAGTTGACCGCAATCTCGTCCACATTCTGCTGCTCCTTTGCGGACAGGCTGCGATAGAGCATGTTGAAAGCATTGAAACTATAGAGTCTCCGTCTGAAAAACCCTCTTAGCGTTGGCTCGCGATAGTCAAACCGCTCATAGTGCGGATAGTTCCCCAGCAAGTAGGGGCGAAAACGATACTCGTAGCGCAAGGCGGTTTGCGCAGCTTTATAGTCCAAGTCCCAAAAATCATTCAATGGCAAAACACCGACGACCAACCCTTCGTGCGAGTACTGTTTTGCCAGCTTGCGATAGACAAGAAGGGATTGATACGGACCGAAGTGTGACATGCCAAAATTCAAATGCTCCAGGCCCGTCGATGTTTCCAGCAAATTCGTCAGGCGATGATCTTCGGAAACCCCCCAACCCTCGATAAACGAGTCGCCTAGCACCACCACACGAGAATGGTCCGAATCTCGTTTGCGTTCGACATCCCTGGCACCTATGGAGTTCGTGCGATAGACAACTGAAAATTCCTGACGGGTGTGAACTTCATTGGCGTGGGCGTGATGCCATACCCCAAATTCTGAATGCGCCGGATCCCAAAGAGTCGAGCGGGCAGGGGGAGGAGCCGGAATATTCAGTACACCGCCACGGACGAGGTAACGAATTGCAACTTCAAGAAACACGGCCGCCAGCACAATTGACACCGTGAGCACTGCCGTTCGGTACAGGTGGATTCGATTGAGAGAAATATGAATGGTCACGGTCAGCGTCAATTGCGTTGGCGACGTGGCCACCTTGGCATTCACACCTTTACGACGATGTCGCAGGCCAGCGCGTCGCGAACTCGTTTATAACACAATTGTGTAATGCATCCAAGAGATTCGGGCCACGTACCAAGACGGATTCATCCTCCTGCTTCAGACGAGCCAATGCCCCGTCCGGCGACCGGAAAACAGATTCCCCTTGGTAAAATTCTCGGTCGATGCTGAAACCCTGCCGGGAAACACAGGCACACGAGAGTGATGCGATTACTTCCTCTGCCAGTCAAGATCTCGGTACCCGGCGTCAATGCTTGCTATTGCATCGCCTGGCAACTAATCTTGATCTCTGGGAAGGGGGGTAGTACGATTCGGGTCGGTGATACGCACACTAACTTTTCCCGCACAACCAACCCAGCGGTATGGCACCCACCTACGATATCCTCGCGTCTGCCGAAAACAACATCTACAACGCCTGGCAGGCCATGCTCTTTCACTACTCCTGCCAGAAATACGCGGGGCACACCCCCATTATTGTTGTGCATGGCAACGACCGGCCACTGATGCCCGGATTTCAACTGATTCAACGCGCGGGAGGTCGTATTCAACTGACGCGCAACTACCGTCATGACCGGGGACTGGTTTATGCACGCCGGAACACTGCTGGAACTTTGGCGTGTGTCCGCAGCGATGCCGATTATCTTGTCCTGTGTGATCCGGACACTATTTTCTTCCGACCCCTGCCTGTGGATGAGTATTTCCTCGCGGAAAATCAAGTCAGTTTCGATTCTGTTCCGTACTTAAATGTCAAAAGAAACAACTTGGCGGTCTTGGAAAACATTTGCAACAAGGCGGGTCTACCGCTGGAACTTCTGTTGCAATCTCCGATCAGCGGCAGCGTACCCCACATCGTGCCAGCCGCCTGCCGCGAAGCGTTGAGCCAACAATGGCTGCAGAACATCGAACTGTTCGAGGTCCACTCGCCGGAGCCTCGAACCTCCGGTGTGCAAATGCCCCTGACTGCCAGCATGTGGGCACTCGTGATGGCAGCCCACCAACTGAAAATCGAGCCGGTGTTCACAAATTTCAGCATCTTCAACCGAGACGGAGGGCGCCAATTCTCACCTTCGTCTTCAAACATTGTGATGCTGCATTACCGTTACGGTGATTCCGGATTCGACAAGAATAATTACAGTCAGCGGCAAGAAAAGTGTGACAAGGTATGGCAGGCAAGCGCCCCTGAAGGAACCGTCAACGGACTCTTGTGTGAACAACTACACGAAGCGGACAACTACTATAAAACTACGAAACTGGCAAGCATTCAAGAGAACCGCTTTGTGCCACCTGAGAACATCCCTGACCAAATAGATGTGCCCGACGACACGTTGTTGGTGATCTCTCAACGCGAGGAACTAGAGAAGTACACATCCCTCATTGAACCCCTCAAGGGCCGGAAAGAACGTGACTGGTTCGTCCAACACGCGTACTTCTGTTTGCCCCTGACAATGGGGAATCAGCATGGGTTCATCGTGAACAGCCTTTATGACTTCTGGGTTCACTGGAACGGAGGACAAACTGCTGAAGACATCGCCATTCGAAAGAGGCCCGAGGACAGTGATCTGTTCAACAGTCAATTAATCAAGTCGCATTTTGGAATGAGCACGGTAACGATCCAAAACACATGGACCTTCAGAACGCCGAAAGGAGTCAATCTGATGGTGGTCACTCCACCAAATTTTTCTATCGATGGCATTGCTCATATGGCGGCAGTCGTCGAAACCGATAACCTTCGCCGAGATTTCACCTTCAACCTTCGAGTCACTCGACAAGATGAAGAAATTTTCATTCCGAAGGGATCGCCTATCGGTTGTGTGTTGCCTTATCCACGACATTTTATCGATCAGTACAAAGTCAAGCTGGCGTCGGAGATACTAGATCCCGACGTGGCCGAAAACGAACGACGCACAATGCGTTATCATGCCATCGAAAGATCCGAGTATGACGTTGGCAACAAGCACTCCATTGGACGTCGATACATGGAAGGTGAAGACATCTACGGAAACAAGTTCGAGGACCACCAAATCACCCTCGATGCCGACAAAGACTGACACTCCACCTGGCAGCGACGCACCGGTCGGAATATTTCAACTGCCGCATCACAAGATAGAAAGTACGCCTGCTGCAAGCTAACTCAGCCTGTGATGGGGAGTTCAGTTTCGACTGCCCACGAGACTGGGCCAGGTGTCGATGGCAGCCAGGGCCTCATTCTGAGGCAGGGCCCTTAACTGAATCTGGTCCCAAACGACTGCTTTGTTTGCCAAATCGCCTCGCGTCTTCGCAGGTATCTTTGTTGCGACTTCGTGTGGGAGTTCCCCTTGGCCCAACATAAAAAGATCAAAGGCATTCCACGGAAAGATCGTGTAGCGGCCGAGGTGCCGATAGTCCGGATTTTCGTCAATGCCATTTTCTAGAAACGGCCCCTTTTCATAAAAAAGCTGGCGGATCGTCTCAAAACCAGAGATGTCGACTTTTTCGCGACATGTTTTCCAGAACTCTGTTTCAAAACGTTTGTTGAAGCGAAAATGAACTCCGAGAAACCAGCGAATGTTGTCCCACGTAGCGTTGGTTGTGGTGTTAATAGTTTGTCTTGAAGTAACGTCGTTGTCACTCTTCGGAAAATTGCGCACGAATTCCAGGATGGTGCTGATGATCATGTGAATTCCTGTACTCTCCAGAGGCTCGACAAAACCAAAGGAGTTGCCAACACTCATCACATTACCCACGAACGCCTGTTCATGCCTGCCTACCCGGAATTTGACGAGTTTTGGATCTATAGCATCAGGATACTTTCTCTTCATTTCAGCAAGGGCTGATTCATCGTCACAAAAGCCGGATGAATAAACGTATCCCAGGTGGTCTTCCGTACGGACTGGAATGATCCACGTCCATCCATGATCCATGGTGACGGCCGTCGTGTAGGGCTTGGGCTGTCCATTATTCGGGCGAGTCACGGTCCAGGCACTGTCGGTGTAAAGGCTGTCCGCGTAACTGATGAATTTCGAACCCATCGCTTTTTCCAGCAAAACAGACCGAAAACCGCTGCAATCGACGTAAAGATCAAAAGACAGGTTTCCCAATTCGGGGCTGAAAAGATGATCGATCGCCGTACCAGCCTCATTCAGCTTGACCTCCTGGATCGTGCCGAGTCGCATCTCGACCCCCGCATCCTTCAGTTTGCTCCGCAAGTAACCGATGAAGCATTCATTTTCAAGGTGATAAGCATAATTCGTCTTATTATGAATGGGTGTCAGTTTACTCCCACCTGCCGACCTGAGCATGTGGCTCTTGTCGTTTTTCATAAATACGGATGTTAAACATCCGTTCCTTATATCTCCAGTCTGCTGGATTGCATTCCAACTGTCATTACGATCAAACGGGTAGTGGAAAGCATAGTCCCCGGGCAGGCCCCATTCGAATTTAATCCCCAGCTTCCAGGTAGGTTGCACCACTCTGTAAAATTCGGCGGCATCCAGTCCAAGGCCCTGATGGAGAAACATTACAATGAGCGGCGTCGTAGCCTCTCCCACACCAATCACGGGGATGCTCTCAGATTCCACAACCGTCACTTCAAGGTGCGGGATCTGTTTCTTCAGCGCCAAAGCGGTCAGGTATCCGGCCGTTCCACCGCCAACGATGCCAACCTTGCGATAGGGCGAATTGGGGTTTTCGTCTGCCATCAGAGTGATCCTCTTGTGTCTCCGTGGTTGCGTCGTTTTGTAACGACGGGCACGATCCTGTTCCCTCAATTTTAGTTTGACAAACTGGGATCCCGAAAGAGGCCGCTCCTACGGACGTCGAGTCGATCGGATCATTCCAATTCTGTCACCGTACACCAGAATCCAGATAGGCTCATTCAAACACCATTTTCGCAAAAGCACAACTCACCGCTTCCGGAAAAATATCTCCCGTCGCGTGAAACCCGGGGTATTCTCACAAGGTCTCCAGCTTGCAGTCACCACGAACGTACGGAAACCTCGTTGAACAACAGAGTTTTGATTCCCCCCGCCCACTGACCGGTATTATAATTTTCGCGACTGTTGGACACAATCTTCACTATCTTTTTTACAATGATTAGAGAAACGGTTTTGCGGAACTGACGGTCTTTAACGTTTTAACGTCGTCAACAACAACAAATCACCTCACTCGCCTCGGAAAGTGGCTCGCTCGCCAGGTGTGCAGTTTGTAAGGAATAACACAGGATACATTCGTGGCAGCACCTTCCCATGCAGCACCAGTTACGTCGCCGGCTACCTGGCCTCTGAGGTAGGAGCGAGAAGAAGCTCACAAATATTTGCCATATTATTTATGTGAATTTGAGTAGTACTTACAACCCGGAAACCCAATGCAGCGTTACCTTCCCACTTGGAATCAGCCAAACACCTTTCTGCCAAGTTGGACCGCCTTGATGTTGGTCAGCGCTATGATTGGTTGCTCATCGCGTGCCGAGCAACAGGACAGGGGTTTGATCACTTTGGACGGTCAGCCCCTGGTGGATGCTCTGATTTTTTTTCAACGCGAAGGTGACGAGATGGCCACCGCCATGGGAAATACCAACCAGGCGGGAGAAGTTTTCATGTACCGCGTCTCAAACCTGAAAGCTATTCCGCCTGACACGTACAAAGTGGTGATCACGCCGATGCAAGGGGCGAACTTCCATGGACAGCCTGAAGCTGGACCGGTGATCCCCAAGATTTACCGCGACGCTTCGACGACTCCGTTATCTATCGAGGTACCTGTCGGAAAAAAATACACCCTGCCGTTGTTCTCCCAATAGCCAGCGTCGGATTACCCACCTGCCAGCCCCTCATTCGACGCTCCCTGCCATCACGGTGGCGGGCATGGTTTGTATAAATCGGCCGGGCCCCCATCTCCTTCATCGACAGGGTTACTCTGATCGGGAATGATCTTCAACAGCCAGACCTCCTGGTCGATGTCCGTGGTTACCGTGTGCACGCTCCCATCGGCATGCGCTGCATTCATTAACCCGGGATGCATCGTCATCGCCCGATGATACCAGTTACCGTCGGGATGCAGGGGACTGGAGGGCGGTTTCAGAGCGTCCGCAGTGATGTTGATCCAGTGCGGCTGATCAATCGAGTGGGGCGGAATTCGAAAGCCAAAGATAGCGGAGTAAACATTCAAGCGTGCCATCGCCGGCCATGCATAATCGACTTCATGAGCGGCTTTGGAGATCTCGGCGAACATGATCACATTCGACGTACCGTTGGGAACGCCTCCCAGTTTGTATTTGGCTTTCCACGATTTGGATGTCAACCAGGCGCACTTCAGTGGCTTGGGTCGTTTACGCCCCAAAAGTAGATAGTTCGCCCCGTAGCTGGTGTACTTATTTGTCGCCTCTGAGGATATGCCGGTGTTTTCAAACAACATCGTGTCGGTGGGGCATATGTACTGAGGGACATGACCGTAGACGTCCCAGTAACTTTCGCCCGCTGGTGTAGGATAACCGGGAACATCGGAATGCAGGCCTATTTCCCAGAAATACGGACTTTTGGTTGCCGCGGCATGTGCGTAGGCAGGATCAAACAATTGCTGCTGTTCCATGTGTGGCAGGATGATGTGAAACAGGCTCATCGCGAGTTGGGGGTTAGCACCAAAACGAACCAACTCCGGAAATCTTCCCTTGCCCATTCTTGAGGACTCGTTGTGAACAGCCAGCGCCAATTGTTTCATTCGATTCGCACAATCGATGCGGCGAGCCGATTCCCGGGCGATCATAACGGCCGGCAACAACAGAGCCGTCAGGATGGCAATGATCAGGATAACTACCAGCAGTTCTACCAGGGTGAAAGCACCCCGATGATAACATGCAGAAGGTCTTTCATTTTCTATCACGATCGAAATGCTTGCGGTTGGAAACACAACTATCCAGAAACTACTTGCCAGTTTTCCCGACGATTTGCTACATTTCGGATAAGTTTTGGCAACGCTCGGCGGACCGTTGCTAGTATAACATGAACTGTGGATCCAGCCGCAGGAACGGGGCAAGAACCCACAGGGCCGGTTCCCCGCATTACAGCGCCGATCCCCTGGATAGCGCGCAGGACATGGTGCTGGAAACAACTCGCGAACATTGAATCCTGGCCGCGCTCATGCAACCGGCTCGCTTCGGAAGGTAACGATGACAACCACAACCACTGTTCAAGATGGCCTGTTCCTCAACGTCAAGTCCGCGGTCTGGCGGGTTGCAATTTTCCCTCGGGATTTGTATCTGCTGCTGACAATATTCTTCCTGCTATGTTGGTTGCCGGCTGTGTCAGCCAGGCCGCAAAAAACGGTGGTCGATGTGGCCTCGAAGTCCCAATTGTTTGTTGACCAGGAACTGGTGTACGAAGCAAAAGGCGCTAGTTTCACCTTACACCCGGGTCGCAAGGTCTCCCGCAAGCCGTTGGTGACAGTTGACCGGCCATGGGAAGGCTGGCACCTGACAATGTATGGATCGGTGCTGTACGACAGTGACGAAAAGCTGTTCAAGATGTGGTATCTCGGTTCCGCAAGCGAATACTTTTCCCACGAAACAACCTGTTACGCCACCAGTCATGACGGAATTCACTGGGACAAGTCTCACGCAGGAACGATTCCGTCGAACAATGGCAAGCCACACAACGCCGTGACCGATAGACTGTTGGCCAGCGTCATGAAAGATCGGCAGGATCCGGACCCGGCAAAGCGTTATAAGATGATCTGCTACCAGTACGACATCGGGTATTGTGCAATGTTTTCTCCTGACGGTCTGCATTGGAAGGAAGCAAGCCCAGGAACGATTTTGCCGATTTCTTACGTCGACGACGTCATCTGCGCCTGCTGGAGCGAAACGGACCAGCAGTACATTGCACTTTTCAAGCAGGCGATGCCGGTCATGGGCCGACGTCGTCGCTCACTATGGATATCGACAAGCCACGACTTCGCACACTGGTCGAAAGCAGCACCAGCATTGTGGGCAGACCGACGCGACGATTACGGTACCCGCATCCGGGCCGCCAAAGCCCGTCCCTTGCTCAATTATCCGGACAACCCGAATGTGATGCGGACGGAACTCTACGGCTCCGGATTTTACGCGGCTGAAAGTTGTCTGATCGCCTTTCCGTGGTTGATCAGTATCACGACCAACGTTCCTAAATTCGGCAATCACGAAGGTCCGCTGGAAGTGCAACTGGCTGTCTCCCGTGACCTGGAGCAATTTGAACGCCCTTACCGTATTCCTGCCATCGAACCCGGCCAACCAAGCGAGTGGGACAGTGGCACTTTCAGCACTGCGGCTTATGCCTTCGATCACAAGGACGAAGTCTGGCTGTACTACTCCAGCGGAAACTACACGCACGGTGCGCCAAGGTGGTATGGAGTAAAAAACAAAAAAATACCGGAGTACCAGTCGGGAATCGGTCTGGTCAAATGGCGCAAAGACCGGTTCGTTTCGGTCGACGGACCCGCTTCAGGCGGCAGCTTGACGACTGTTCCAATCCAATTTTCCGGGCAGCGACTGGAACTGAATGCCAATGTGCAACCCCAAGGAAAGATCGTCGTGGAACTGCTCGACCTGTCACTGAAGCGGCTCGCCAGTTGGCCGGCTTCCGAACCGGTCCGTGGGAATGACCTGCGGCACGTGGTCACATTTGGCGAGCAAACCAATGTCGCCGATCTGGCCGGACAACCGCTCGTGCTCCGGTTTCATCTGTACGACGCTCAACTGTACGCGTTCGCGTTTCGGGAGTGAATTGCTCGCAGGTTGGCGTCAAACGCCTTTTCGATGTGGCGGTCCCCACACCCGCAAGGGGCTGTTTTTTTACTCGTCCAGCAAGGTCCGGAGTTTAACGGAGTTCAGGAGTAGTGCCGGATCGTGGCACGCAGCGCGTCCATCTCGGTTTCTACTTTTTCCAACGTCTGCATACCGGTACGAAACTGGCAGAGCCGTTTCCGGAACGATTCCACATTGGGACAATCCATCTCGCTGTAACCTTTGACATCCCCCCGGTAGCGGGGGTCATGATGAGGTGCCCGTTCGGGCAGACCAAAAAACTCCATCGTCTGAAAGATCGGCTCTAAATGTACCGGTGAGCAAGCGCCGTACAACCCGTCACCACCGTGCGTGATGTAGGTCTGTCGAAACGTGCGCCAATCCACACCAACCGCGTCCTCATCGACGAGGCAGGAGTACGTAAAAAATGAATGAGTCCTACCCGCTGGCGTGAATGGCGGGATCAGCCACTCGCATTTCGTGTCAAGTATCACGTCTTCGTAGCGCGAGGCAATGTAACGCCGAGCCGCCACCAGATGATCTAAACGTTCCAACTGGGCCAGGCCAAGTGCTGCCTGCAGGGCGGACATGCGAAAATTGTAGCCCAGGCGATCATGTCGTTTAAAACTCCAGTCCTGGCGCTGGTCACGTGGGATCGAGGATTGACCGGCTGCCGCACCCAACGTTCGATAACCCTGCACCGCTGCCTTACGAATGTTACCACCGAACAACTCATTGTCGGTGATCACCATGCCCCCATCCCCACCCGACGTCATGTGCTTGGATCCCTGAAAACTAAAACTGGCCGCATGACCAATCGTGCCAGCTACTTTTCCCTGATAAGTTGCCAAGAAGCATTGGGCACTGTCTTCGATCACCGTCAAATCTGACTGCCCCGCCAGTTTCATGATAGGATCCATCTCAGCCGGCAAACCGAAAAGGTGGACGGGAATAATGGCGCGGGTGTGTGGCGTGATCTTTCGCGCCACGTCAGCCGGATCGATGTTAAAGGTGCGGGGATCACTATCGGCAAAAACGGGTACCGCCCCACACTGAATCACAACAAACGCCGTAGCCGCCATGGTGAGGGTAGGCACGATGACTTCATCACCGGGTCCTACACCAGCCGCCAACAGACAGGCCAGCATCGTTCCAGACCCCGAGTTGTGCGAAATGGCGTAAGGTACACCGAATTTCTTTGCATAGGCCGACTCGAAACGGCCGATCATATCAGCCGACTCCCAGTTGCCAAAACCAGCGTCCAGAACCTCGCCGATGTACTGGCGGTCCAATTCTCCGCAACGCGTGGGTGGCAAATGACTGAAAAGTTCCACTGCGTCCAGCTGCCGTGGATCGATCGTCAACAGTTCGTTGGGCATCACGTGTGTCCCAAACCGGTTTGGGAGATTGTCAATGGTCAGAACGGCCCACATGTAAATCCGTTTCAATCGCGCTGCGGATTCCAGTCAAAGTCTCCGTCCAAGGGAAACATGGGACGCGGTACATTTTCGAATAAATAGTTTTTCAAGTTGTAGGATTGAGCGCCCGGGCAGTTGGCTCGAAGTACGGCTTCCGCCACATGTGCGTACGTCATCTTGTAACCAATCCCTGTCTTCAAGACAACGACCTCGGCTTCAAAAGGCTCGATGCCAATCGCCCGAAATACCGACGGTTGCGGACCCAGGATAACCCGTTCGGTCAACACCAGCCGCACATTGTCGATTCCGAGACAAAGGATGGGTCCCGTTTCGATGGTCGCTTGAAAACCGGCCGCCGCGTCGTCCTGAATGGGTCCACGGCCGATGCACAGCATCTCACAAGTCACTGTCAGTGGTTGGCAAAAAACTCGATCGCGTTTTCCTCCCACCGCGACAGTGACCGTCTGGCCGACTTGGACATTCTTCAACTGCTCGACGGCGTCTGCATCGGGCAGGTGCAACAAAATCAAACCGTTGATCGTGTGCCGATGTGCCAACACGGCATCCAGAATACAAGTGTTGTCTCCCGGCGCCCCACCTCCCACCGTGTCCGCCGAATCAGTGATGATGACCGGTGCCCCTTCAATGGTTGCCGCATACTCTAACGCCTCGGCAGGACTCAACATGGGATCGGGTAACAACTCGTGGCGCACATCCCAGAACCGCCCAGCCAGATCGTTGACCAATCGATTCGCCAAGTCTGCATCACCATCGGTGACGGCCAGCGCCGTAGAACCCTGTTCGGACACATTCTGAAAGGGAAAAGCCGGGCACATGGAGCAGGCAATGACTCCCTCCAAATCGTCCCAGCCGATGAAGGCATCAAAAACTTTCTTGAGCGGATCGACCATGGTGCCGTCATCCGGCGGGGGCAGTATCAGCGGTACGCGCCGGGCACGGGTCAGCGGGTGAATTTTTCCGTGAACCGTGTCCATCAGCACCTGGGCACAGCGGGCACCAGTCTCGACCAGATCGGTGTGAGGGTGGGTCCGATAGGCAATCAATGCATTCGCCAGTTCGACCATCTGCTCAGTCACAATCGCGTGACAGTCCAGCGCCACCACGATCGGTACCTCGGGACCAACATGCGAACGGAACACCTGCAGGAAATAGCCGTCCAGGTCCGGTATTTGTTCGGCACTCATGGAACCGTGCAAAGCAATGCAAAGTCCATCCAGTTTACCGGCCGGCGACAGTTGGCTGACTAACTGCTGTTCCAAATGGTCCACCGTCTCCCGACTGATCAGTCCCGCAGGTAGTGCACCCGCGCTGAGAAGCGGTACTATTTCAGTATCGTCTCGCCCGCTGAGTACTTCCATCATTCCGGCAATCTCATCACGACGTTCGGGATGTTCCAACAACTGGGCCCCGATCAGTGTCCCACCTTGGTACTCTTCAAAATCGCGTATTTGAGTGGGTATTCCGGAAAAGCTGTTGGACTCGTGCCAGAATCTGGCGATGCCCAAGCGATGATGCGTCATGCATGTCCTCATTCAAAATGCCAACAACGTAACAGCGGCAGAAGGTGGACTGGCCCTCCCGAGTCAGACCGATTTGCGTCAACCTCCATCAGGGTGAGAGCGGAGACTGACAAGTCTTATTCAAGGGTCATCAGGCGGGAATCACGACTCGCACCTGATTGATAGCCATTAGTCGGTTCGCCTGTCACCTCACCCACTTGGTATTTTATTCTTTGAACACCGGATCAGGTCGACAGAAAAAAATGGACCCACCAAACTCCGAGGCTTCGGATTTTCTGCTGGAATCCTTGACGAACGTCCGTGACGGAGGGGGTACTGGGGATTTGGGAATTCCCGGGGATATGCAACGACTTCCTTGGTAACTAGACGCCCGTAGGTCCGCAGTCGCACGAAAGACTGTTGGCGGACCTCGAGAGCCTCTTGAATCACTTCCTCTCTCAAGAAAAGAGTTGTACCAAATCATGACCCGATACGGAAACCATCTTCTCGTTCTCGGTCGTCCCACGTCACTTGTATTCGCGGTTGTGCTGCTGTGGTTTTCATGCTCCTTGTGCTTGTTGGCAGCACCCGGTGACCACACTTGGATCGGTCCCACTTCAGGCGCTGCCGACTGGGACAATCCGGCCAATTGGTCCAATCCAGAGGGAGGAGGCAACGGAAACGGTATTCCCGACTATGGAAATGAAAAGGCGATTCTGAATTCAACCCTTAGCGGAGACCGCGATATCCGCTGGAAGGGGTTCGACCCGCTGGACGGTCCTCTGATATTTGCATGGACGGCCAATGGCAACTTTGTCGACAAGCTGACGCTGGACGAAAACATGCACCTCCTCGATGCTGGGGAGCCACCAATCAGATTTTCAAACACTTCAGGTAATTCAGACCAGATGGTATTTGACCTGAACGGGTTCACCACAACTCGTCTGCCAGCGGCTTTCATCGTCCCGGGGATGACATTTACCGACTCGTCGGCCGGACAGACCGGCGTGCTCGATTTCACTCAAGGGTTCAGAATGCACGGCGGAGACGGTACCTTTTCGGCCGAGGGCGCCCATCCGATGGATATTGTCTTCGACCCTTCCATAAGTGCGATTCGATCGGGTCCCGGCCGGATGGATCTCGTCGGCCATTCCCTAGCGAACCTCACCCTCTATAACAGCCGTGACGCCAATCCTTTGAATCCTGAAAATTATTATCATGTAGCGTTCGCCCCGGGAGGCACGATCAACGATTTTACAATTGAGGATGCCGGTTATTTTTCTGTCAACGGAACGACCATCCAGATTAACGGCGACCTGACCGTTCCACTGGACCCGGATGGTTTCACAGGCCTGTTGGGAGGAGCCATTCAAACATGGGTCAAAGTCACTGGCAATGTAACCGATCCGAACACAACATTCACATCGCTTGGCGGGGGCGACTTGACCTCCTACGATGAAGGTCACCTGGTCTTTAACGGAGGTGGAAATATCCAAACTGTTGACATCGCGCAAACGGACTTAGGATTTCGCTTGCAGGTAGCGGACAACAGTCACCTGCAGTTGTTGAGCGATTACCATCAAACGAATCCCGTCGGAGAACATGTTGGTTTCTGGTCCAAACTCGGTGCTGACGCCACCCTGGATGTTGGCAGCCATACCTTGTCGGTTCCAAATTTGGCAGGGCCCGGTCATTCCGAGGGAGGTCCGGTGGTGAATTTAATCTACGGAGAGGGTGGTGCCATCAACGTCGAATCGAATCTCATCAGCTTTGTTAATCTTTCAATCGAGATCACCAATCTCGATTCCCACACGCCGGGCGATGACTTCACCCTGATTACCTACGGTGATTCTTCCAATCCTGGTGTAGGAACCAATCTTTTGAGTCCCAATCTGGTCCATGCGGTGCTCCCACCCGGTTGGAGCCATGACGGCCTGGAGTGGGATGGAATCACGGGTGGCACGATTCGATTAATGAACGTGAACGACGACACCCCTCCTCCACCACCAGTCCTCTGCGACTTTGACGGAGATTTTTTCTGCAACGCGAGTGACCTCAACCTGATGTATTCTGAAAACTTCCATGATCTGGTCAATGGAGTCGCCACGACGGAGGCCACGGAAAAGTTTGACCTGGTGGACGACGACGTGGTTGACAACCTGGACATTGATCAATGGCTGGCGCAAGCCGCGACCGAAAACGGTTACGATTCACCCTACCAGCGAGGCGATACGGATGACCTGGGAAACCAGGAATCAAGGGATATCGACCTCACCGACTACAACACCTTGGCCGTTAACTTTTCTCCGATAGGTACAGGTTTAAACTGGGACCAAGGAAACTTCGACGGAGACAACGACATCGACCTGAGGGACTACAATGTTCTGGCTGCACATTTTCATCCCGGCGGCTACGGAATGGTCACGGCGCCCGTGCCTGAGCCATCTTCGGTCATTCTGTGCATCTTCGGTCTGATGTTGGTGCCGCGCCGTCTTGGTCAGCGTCAATGTCACTGATCTAAATTTCATCCGGTGCAACCACACCCGGGCCACCACTGCTGTGCGACTTTGACGCCGGTTTTTTCTGCGACGTAAGAACCCCAGCCATGACCGCCATTCGCTCGCCCCGGGGTTGGGTTGACGAATGATCTGGGTGCTACCGACCAATCCTATAGTAACACCCGGTTGCCCACGCCCAGTACCGGAAAAATTCGCACCCTTGCCGGTAAAGCGAGGAAAGAGGCAGATGACGACACCATCGGTCCCCTCCAATTCCCGCACACAAATTTAGAACCGAACTAGTTCTGGCAACGCCGTCGGGCACTGACTAGCGCCAAACCAGCGACCATCACTAAGGCAAGGGACGTCGGTTCGGGGACAATGACCGTGTCGAAATGCGGTCCAGCCCCAGCACCCGCGATGGTACTGGCAGAGCCGTCGCCATCGTCAACTGGAAGGCCGGCCCAAAAGCTTTCTCCGGCAGGGATGGGGGGGTCGAACAGAGTGTTCGCGTAATTAGGCGGGTTGGTGTCAAATCCGCGGGCGCCCCAACCGTCGTTCCACAGATTGGGCGTGTCGACAGGCTGCGACCATTCCCCGGCACTCCTGGAACCGGTGGGATAAATGAACGCCCAATCGGGGCCGACCGTACCATCCCAATCGTCGGGGACGTCGTAATTAGGGGTATCAAACGGGTAGGAAGGGCTACCTGTCACAGCATTGTAGACGCGTGGCAGGTTGGTGGGGGTGAGAAAGTTGTGCCCGCCCGGGTTCTCCGTCCACGTGTTCACGGTGAACGTGTCGCTCGCCGTGTCGACCACACCAGTAATGTGCGGCCCGTTGTCGTCAATCAGTTCTACGTTTAACAACGTCGCATGAACCGTACCAGCCAGTCCAAACAGAACAACACTCCGTGTGATGAAGACACGACTTTTTTGAACCATTGACTCGCTCCGCCATTTGTTTTACTAACGATGGTGACCCGTCTAGGTCACGACAACCGTCGTGACCCCTTGTAGCCAAGACCTGATACACTAACCTGCCGAGTGCACCCCATGGAAAAATAGATGAAACAGGATCGCTGTATAAATTAGCATGAATTTAACGCCTTTGTAGTCTCGATTTCATGATTTTTCATTGATTTACTATTTTCCCGGATAAGCCCTCGACCCCCTGTACCAAGTCCGAAACAGGCTTAACCCTCTGCTGGGCAGCAAGGTCCGACGCTTGAACTTGCGGTGACCATTGGACTCGGCCCGACGGCGAGGGGGCGTAGCAGAAAGTGTTGACCACGGATGGGTCCAATCCAGTCAACCAGGGAGAAGTTCCCAGCAAGCTCTCGACTACGTGCAATTTTTGCTGGCGTCGTAGGGCTGTTACACAACGCAGTGAACTAGGGTCATTTCCGCCTTATCAGGTTCAGAGAAAATTTCTCATTCAAAGGTATTTCAACAGTAAGAGCATGGTCACTGCGTCACGGTATCTTCTCAGAACAGTCTGTTACTTTGAGAATCACCGATCGATATCGCAAAAATAATATATAATGCTTGACGATACCGACTTGCTACTTTTCCCGGCGACCAGTTAGTGGCCACCCGAGATAGTGGCAACCGTTTTGTGATCTGCCGAACCGAGGAGAGGTTGATGAAATATGTGATTCACAATCGCTTGGCCTCCGACATTGTGTGTGCATCGAATCGGGTTGTGATCTTTCCATCGATTCACTATCCGGTGTTGGCAATGTTCTTCCTGCTAGTCTGGCTACCGGTTGCATCAGCACGGCCACAAAAGACCGTGGTCGATGTGGCTTCCAAGTCCCAATTGTTTGTTGACCGGGAACTGGTCTACAAAGCAGAAGGCGTGAGCTTCACGTTACACCCAGGTCGCAAGGTTTCCCGCAAGCCGTTGGTAAAAGTCGATCAACCATGTGAAGGATGGAACCTGCAAATCTACGGATCGGTGATGTACGACAGCGACGAAAAGCTGTTCAAGATGTGGTATCTCGGCTCAGCCAGTGAATACTTTTCGCATGAGGCAACCTTCTACGCTACCAGCCGCGACGGAATTCACTGGGACAAGTCTCACCAAGGAACGATTCGGTCGAACAATGGCAAGCCACACAACGCCGTGACGGATAGACTATTGGCCAGCGTCATCAAAGACCGGCGAGACCCAGATCCGGCGCGACGTTACAAAATGATCTGCTACCGGTACGACCACGGGTATTGTGCGATGGTTTCTCCTGACGGTCTGCATTGGGAAGAAGCGACCCCGGGAACCATTTTACCGATTTCTTACGTCGAGGACGTGATCTGCGCCTGCTGGAGTGAAACGCACCAGCAGTATGTTGCGATTTTCAAACAGCAAATGCCGGTGATGGGCCGCCGTCGCAGGTCCCTCTGGAGTTCGACCAGCCGCGACTTTTTGCACTGGTCAAAAGCGACGCCGGCAATATGGGCAGACCGAAGAGACGATTACGGCACCCGTATCCGGGCCGCCAAGGCCCGCCCGTTGCTCAAATATCCGGACAATCCGAATGTGATGCGGACAGAAATCTATGGCTCGGGATTTTACGTGGCTGAAAGTTGCCTGATCGCCTTTCCCTGGCTCCTCAGTATCACCACTAACGTTCCCCATTCACTTTCAACGAACGACGGTCCGCTGGAAGTGCAACTGGCCGTGTCGCGCGACCTGGAGCATTTCGAACGCCCTTACCGTACTCCCGCCATTGACCCTGGCCAACCGAGCGATTGGGACAGCGGCATTTTCAGCACTGCGGCGTATGCTTTTGATCACCAGGATGAAGTCTGGTTGTATTACTCCAGTGGAAATCTCAGTCACGGGGCACCGAGATGGTTCGGGGTAAAAAACAAGAATGAACCTGAACACGAATCAGGAATCGGCCTGGTCAAATGGCGCAAGGATCGCTTTGTTTCGGCTGACGGACCGAAAGAGGGTGCCACTTTGACAACCGTTCCGGTTCATTTCTCGGGAAAGCGGCTGGAAGTAAACGCCAAGGTACAACCGCAGGGAAAAATTGTGGTGGAACTACTTGGCCTGGACCTCAGGCGACTGGCTGCGTGGCCCGCTTCCGCGCCGATCCATGGAGACGACCTGCGCCACGTTGTGACATTTGACAACAAAACCAATGTCGCGGACCTCGCCGGGAAACCAGTCGTGCTCCGCTTCCATCTGCACGATACCCAACTGTTTTCGTTCGCATTTCGTGATTGAAAAACAAATGACCTCACCGCAGGTCTTCACGCGGGGAATTTCGTCATCCGTGTCGATCCTGAGGTTGCGTTCCTCCTTTCGGTCATATCCCAAGGCCCCGAGTTCTGGCGGCAGCCAGCACATGTCGTACTAGCTTTCACCGGGCGTCCACATACGGGTCCTCCCGGATCGCAGTTTCTGACATGGTGGCGACTTTGCTTGGCCAGATGCCAAACCGACTCTGCGGAGTACCTGGCGGCCGTTCACTGATATCCCAACGACGATAGTTTTTGCCTCGTGTCAGGTGGCAAGTCGATCTCCAGAAGGTCTGTCGTCGTCAACCTTAAATGGCGATAGATCGACGCCCTCAGATCCGGATGCTCCCGGTCCTTATCAGGATTGTAAAAATCCCATACGAGTTCGCCTTCGCGAGTGACCTCGAACACACGACCCTTGGCGGTTTCCGTAATGAGAATATTGTCGTTTGGTAATCTCTGAGCCATCCCACAGCGTTTCGTGAAAAACGGGTTGCCGGGGGATCCATCATATTCCCAGACAATCTTCTTGCTCTGCGGATTGAACTCAATCACCCGTGAATGGCCTCGAAACCATCCGTTATCGAAGATCAAGATGTTCCCGTTGGCGAGCAGTGTCGGATAATGTGGCCGATCGAGATTGCGTTGTCCGTTCTCCCACATCCAAACGATACGTTCCCGGTCCGGATCAATCGTACAAATCAGATTGATATTTCGCACACAGATCAGTAAATCACCCTTTTTCCCCACGAACGTATCGTTTTCCAGAATCTGTACTGTATTGACGTGCAGAATGTCGTACAGGTTTTCCAGGCCGCATTTCCGACGATGTTTCTGGGCAAGTTCCGACCCGGGCTCAAGTCTCCAGATTGCGTCTAAATATTCGGTGGGTATTTGCGGTTGCACAAGGCGACCAATCGATATTTTCTTTTGCAACTCTCCTTTGTTCGAAAAGATGACAAGATTGTTGTCCTGGAAGGGAACAGAAAGGCTCCTGTGATTCAGTTCGTGGAACTCCTTGTTCAGCGTGTAGATCTGGCCAGTTTCGTCAAAACAAATTTCGTGATGATAGGTCCCCTCCTGGTGCCAAATGGTGTTCGACTCCTCCCAGTTCGACTTAAGAAGATCGCCATTTTGCAGTCGGAACAAGTGGCCGGATCGGCCTACATTCAAAAAACTGACACCTGGCTTGAAAGCAAATAGACGTTCGTCCCGGGGACGCACGATTGGCGAAAATTTCCATTCGTGCAGAACGTTGCCGTGCATGTCCAACAGGTGCCCGGTATCACCCCACAAGGAGGAATACAAGTTGACTCCTGGAAAGGCCAGTGAATCGTTATACAAGGCAACGCCATTCTTTTCAGGATTTTGCTCGTCCTCGACATACGACACATAAGGCAGCGACCGCAAACGGCGAAGTGACGCGTTGGCCTGCTGGTCGTTTTCGACGACGTCGACCCAGCCCCTGGCACTACCCTCTTGCACCTTGGCCGGAGATTTGTTGAACAAGTAAACACCAGTCAGCGCAACCAGCAAAATCAACAAAGCAGCCAGACCCATCTTCAACATGACGAAAAGCTCCCGGTGTACGGGGTGGATAGACGGACGTGTTCCACCTGTTCCTTCAGATCCTCATTCAAACTTTCCTGCACGATACAATTCCAATCGTGCGTCATATGCATCACGTTGTTCTTCGACAGCAAGGCGGCTTGCTTCGGTTTGCCACCGAATCGCCTCTGCAAAACGTCCGGCCCGAGCATGCACAGTCGCTAAAGTGTCCAATATGTCCGCTTGTTGATATTCACTCAACCCGGCCGCTTTCTCCGCCAACTGGGTGGCTCTATCAAGATCCTCTGATGTGGCATTTTCCGTGTTCGCTAATAGCATTGCAAAATTATTGTGCGCTAAAACATGGTTCGGATCGCATTCTAACGCACGCTCGTAAGATCGCTGCGCCTCCGCTTCCATCCCTTGCACTTTCCGGGAACAATTTCCCAGCCGATAGTGAATTTCCGCCCGCTGCGGAGCCCGCTTTCGAGCAGTCTCGTAGTGGGCTAACGCCTCGGACCAGTTGCGTTGGATTACCGCGACATCACCCAACCCCACGTGGGCCATTACAAATTCGGGATCGTTCGTAAGCGCCTCTTCAAAATGGAGTGCGGCGTTTCCAATTTCTCCCAGGTGAAGAAACACTTTACCCAATTGCCCATGAATCCGCGCGCGCTGGGGCTCCTCCGTCCTGTCGGTAAGTTCCAGCGCCCGACCAAAACAAACAGCTGCCTGGTTCCATTGATTTTGTGCGGTAAGGGCCAAAGCAAGGTTGAAATGCCCGTCGACAAAATCAGGGTCTAACTTGACCAATTTGCGGAACTGGGCCGTGGCCCGTTTTGATCGTTTCTCGGCCAAAAGTTGTTGACCTATGCGGAGCAACACCGGAGGAAACCCCGGTTCCTGGGAGACTATCGGGTGGAGTCGATTCGCATACCGTACCCCGTGGTCCGCCAGTAGATCCTGCTTCACAAGTCGCCGAATCAGAGACGTGAGGTTCAAGAGCGGCCGGCGATGCCATTGGCCAGTTGTCGCTGACACACCCGATTTCCGACGAAGCTTCGCCACATCTGCGAGCAACTGATCGACCTCAACAGGTCCCCGGTAAATGGTCGCCAATCGTCCCTGTTCATCGATCAAAATACTGGTGGGAACCGGAAACGGCCGATGCCAGTAATACAAATGGTCGTTGATCATCTGCAACGCGTCCAGCGTGTCGGCCGTCGCCGCACCCACACGGAAAGGAAACTCCAATCTTTCGAGTAGTGCCTGTGCATCTTGCAATCCTGACGAGGCTTGCGCGTCCAGAGCATCCACCGATAGGGCCAAAACATCAACGCCCGCATCACGCAAAGCGCTGCTGGAAGCGGAAAACAGGGCCAACTCCTCCAAACAGGGCCTGCACCAACTTGCCCAGAAGTTGACCAGCACCATATCCCCGGCCTGGTCCACCAGAGGACGTGTTTGCTGCTCAAATGTTCGATAGAACAACCGAGGAAGCAACACCCGCTCGCTCAAAAACGTGCCACCCTGTTCTCCGGCCGGATGAATCCGTACCTCCGCCGGTGTCAGGCTCGGGGTCACTGACCTTGGATGGACAAGGGTCGCCTGGCGACTCCCTTGCACAATTTCATATCGGCAGTCGAGTTCCAGCCCCGGGAATTCCTCCTCTTGACCGTCCGGCCAGCGGATCACGAGGCGTTCAATTTCATCCGCTTTACCAATTCCAAAGTGCAGCCATTTGCTGGACTGGCTCAAAAACCCTTCACCGGCTCGAAGGGTCTTGATGATCGAGGATCCCTGTTTCGAGTCATTGATTCGCGGTTCCTCAGAATCACGCATTATTAACTCAACACGGGCACCGATCGCGTCACGATTACAAGTCTTCCCTTCGAGATGCACGGCAAGAAAATGGTGACCTGACGTAGTCTCGTTTCGCATCAAGCGCAAGCGAGGGGCGGAACGGTTAGCCAACCATACGTCCAGGTCCCCGTCATGATCCCAATCCGTCAACGCCACGGCCCGGGCGTCATCCGGAAAATTCAGTCCGCTCACAGCGGAAATGTCCGCAAAGCGGAGTTCCCCCGTGTTCAGAAAACAGCAGTTGCGCTCATTGCCACTAAATGAACGGCCACTGCTGATCAGTTCTGTCAACATCAAGCTGGCACTCGTGATGCCTGCGCTATCGGGTGTGGCCGATGTGTTGATCGAAGACTGGCCTTGCGACACGACCTGTCGCCAGTAGAAACTTCACAAATCGGTCGGATCCTCGCCCGTCACAAATCCGTTGGATACCAGCAGATCATCCCAACCATCATTGTTGATGTCAAAAAACAACGACCCCCATGCCCAACGTCCCAACTCGACGCCTGCCGCGCCACCGACTTCACGGAAAGTACCATCCCCATTGTTTGCAAACAATGAGTTGCCCTTTGCCATGCGCACCAGTATCTGGCGAGTCTCCGCATCGATGTCCGATCGAAACTGATTTTGCAACGTAATCCGGTTTCCAGCCGAGGAAAACATGTTGCCGACGTAGAGGTCCATCCATCCGTCGTGATTGAAGTCGGCCCAACTCACTGACATACCGGCGCCGTAATCGACGACTCCTGCCTGCTGAGCGATCTCCTGAAAACGCCGTTTCCCATCCGTTGTCCGATCATTGCGGTAAAGACAATTTTGACCGTAGTCATTGGCCACGTACAAATCCAGGTCACCGTCGTTGTCAAAGTCTTCCCACGCTGCCGCCAAACTGTAACGGCGATTATTCTTATCCAGCCCTGTCTCCCGGGTAACGTCCATGAACGTCCAGTCTCCACCAGGGCCCGTTACAATGTTGTTACGCAATAAGAGATTGGCCCCACCATCGTTGGCATCATGAAACACGAAACTGTCTTGCTCGTCAGGAACCTCGCTCGTGGCATTGCCTTGACGATCAAAGCACACGTACAGATCCAGGTTGCCATCGTCATCGTAATCAATGGCCGAGATCGATTGGATGGCGTTAAACGTTTGGTGGGCCGCTCGTTCAACAAATCGGGCTGAACCGTCGTTTTCCATCATGACGAGTCCCAAACGAGTCGCCAGGACCAGATCCTGATCGCCATCGTTGTCCAAGTCAATCAACAGCGCACTGCTGGTGTGATCCAACCAGTTCACACCAGCCCACGCGGATCGGTCGGTGACAGTGCCGTCCGGATTCTGCAAGTACAGACGGTTTTGAAGTCCACCCGGTTGGCAAAAATAAACATCCTCCAGTCCATCGCCGTTCGCATCACCAACGGCGATGCCAGAAAGACCTTCAATCAGTCGTGGAGCGAAGTGCCTTTGCAGGTGCCGGCTCCAATACCCATTTCCGAACCTGAGTTGCTCATCATAGGATGGGTCTGCTCCGATCACGGACTTGGTACAGTCCGTAAATAATTTTTCGCTGGTACTGCGAACTATCGTCTCTTCGTAGTCTTTAACCCGAATCGAAAGCAGGCGAGGCAGCTTCCAATCGGGCCGATTGGCCCATTCGAATTGCCAAGTGGCGGTTTGCCCGACGGCACCCGCGTCGTGATTTGCACCAGCTTCATAATACGCTGTGGTGGTGACAACGTCCTCTTGAACACGAACTTGAAACTGCTTGAATCGGACCCAAACATCCCTTTTGGTCGTCAACGGCTTCGCCATCTCCCGAAGTGCCGAGATCAAGCCAGGGGAGCCACGAAATTCCAGAGCATCCCCTGCCGTTCGACCCCGCTGGATCGTGATTGTCTCATCTTGAAAGGATTCGTCCAGCGATTGAGGACGCAGTGATCCACAGACAAACCCCGGAGCCACGATTTCGGACAGCTTGTCCGTATTGAACCCTTCGGGACTCGCTAGAAACTGCGATAATTTTTTCAGCTGTTTCTTTGCAGCGTCATGAAATGCTTCTGTTTCCCACCCGTCTTCCGTTGGGTCGAGATTTTTGTCTTGCTGCTCCAGCTTGGCTTGAATTCGGGGTGTCAAAACAGGCTCACCCAAAAGGTTGTTGCTGCTGGATGGCGACTTTTGGGAGGCCTTCCCAGGTGCCTCATGTGCTGAATTCTGACGTCTGGATTCCCCCGTAGCAGGTGAAGTTGATGGCAACTTTAGAGAATGCTCGCCTGACGACCGCGAAGTATCTTTGCGGATGATATTGCCGATCCCTGCAACCCAGATCGCAAGTGCTGTGACGATCGTGGTGACCGCCACCAGGGGAAACACCCACCTGGCACGCCCGCTCCGATGCGCAGGATCGACACCCAACTTAACCGATCTGTGTTCCGTTCGAAGTTCGTCAAGTCTATTGCGAGACACGAATACCTACACCTTCGCCAACCTCGTGGCGCTCTACAGGGTCTGACTCGCAAAACGCCGCCACGGGGACTCGTCCATTATCTCTATTATACCATATACCACGAGCATGGCTTAACGGACTGGCCGTTCCTGGAAGCAGATGCCAGACTTCGAGCACTCATTTTGAGGAGCCTGTACAGCAATGGCGGAGAGCCGTGTGGACCACTTAGCAAACTTGATCTTCCTACCGACAAAAGTGGCCGTCTGCTACCTGATTCCGTGGAAAGTGCCAGCCATCATTCAATACTCCGATTCGTCTTCACTGGGTATGCATTCACCTAAAGCACCCGAACGTGTCAGGTAATTAGGTCGTTAAATGGTCTCGACAAAATGGCTGGACGTCACGCTGTTTTCCGACATCAAAGAAAGACCGCCGTTATTGTAACCCGTCCGTGTACCGTGTGAAAACGTTCATTGACAAATGCATGTCACTTTCGTTTGCTAATGCACCGGGAATGGTCTCTTGTTTCACTGAACGGATCTTGCGTTACCCCTTTACTCTGCATTTGAGCACACTTATGTTGGAATTGACCCGAGAGTACCCGGCGAATTATAGACTGTGAGTTGTCAAATCCGAGCAACCTGGGGTCCCAGCGGGAATCGATAGTTCCAGAGGGACTCTTGGGACGTTCACCTGGATTTTCGCGACGCCAGTTTTCGTTTGTTGTGCGGTATTCATGATTCGCCTGAACCACCACAATGTCTGCGAAAGGATCAATCGATCCTGAAGTCCTCGTTGGCGCATCGTTGCTCCGATACAAACAACTGATGGCAGCTACACGGATCGGATAGCAACCTGTTGTTATCTCTCATGCAATCGGGCGGTTTTTCGGGTGAATCGCAGTGGAAACGAAGGAGGAAGTGGTTGATGGTTCTGAATCAGCTTCATGGGCGGGACCAAAGGGTCTCAACACGGTGCGCGGACCTGGCAACCTTCCTGGAGACCAAGGGCTTCCTGGAGACCAAGGGTCTGACACGCCGAAGGAAGTGCTACCACGGTCCGGTCGCCATTGACCTGATTCTGCCCGTCCGGAGTGTGCGGGAGCAGAGCGCATGACCCATTCGTCGACTAATCCCAAAACCAGGCTCTGGGAGCCACGCTTTGCGATTATCTCAGCGGCAGTTCTGATCGTAGGAGTACTGGTCGCAAGAGGCGTGCTAACCGGGATCTTCGACGGCCACTTGAGCGACGCCGACTCTTACATGTGGATGACACGTGTGTTGAATCTGCATGAGACAGGAGACTGGTTCGATAAGACACTTGCTCGCGTGAATCCACCCGATGGATACGAGCAGCATTGGACACGACTTTTCGATTCCATTCTCTACCTGGGTGCCTGGCTGGGAGCTCCTTTTCTCGGATTCAAAGAGGCGCTCTACTGGTGGAGCCTGGTCATCAGTCCGTTGAGCGCTGTGCTGACCATTGTCATCCTTTACTGGAGCTTTGCGCCGGTGCTTCAGAAACAGCATCGAGCACCAGTGGGTATTCTCTTTTTATCGCAGCACAGCCTGCTTATCATTTTCCAGATCGGCAGGCCCGATAACCACCTCCTGCAGATACCCCTATTTGCTCTCACGCTAGGATGCATCGTCCGACTTCTTGTCTATCCGTTCAATAAGAAGTCCTGCTACCTTGCCGGACTCGTCGCAGCCATCGCGGTCTGGGTCAGCGCCGAGGGCCTGATAGGAATCCTTGTCAGCCAGGCCATCCTCGGAATTTACTGGCTGGCAGTGAAACAGGATTTTGGAGTGAAACTGTTTCGCTACAACCTCGCGCTGTCGGTCTGCATTCTTGTCGCTTTACTCATAGAACACGGTTTTAATGGATTGTCTGACACGGTGTACGATGAACTCTCGCGTGTGCATGTCAGCGTCTTCGGCCTTATTGCTGCATTCTGGTGGCTGATCGTGTGTCTGGAAAAAAAGGGGAGGGGGCAGGAAATGCTCCCACGGCTCGGCTACGGTTTGGCCGGCGCAGCCCTGTCGGCACTGATCATGCGATTTTTCTTTCCTGACTTCTTTGCCGGCCCCTATGCCGACATCGATCCTCTCTTCAGGCGTTTGCATCATATCTACGTTCTAGAACAACAACCTCCGGTGCGGTGGCAAGTATTGGTAGGAGCCCAATTTGGTATCGCCTGGATGAACTTCCGCCATTGGCTGGGTATTCTCATTCCGGCGATTCCAACACTTTTCTATCTGGCCAAAAAGTCTCCATCGCCAGAGTCGCGAGCCTGGCTCTTTATCGCCTGTGCGCTCCTGTTTTTCCTTCCTCTGTCCTTTTTCCAACGCCGCGTCTGCCGCTACATCTCAATCCTGTTGCTGCCATGTTACTCCTACCTGGTCAGCTTGGTCATACTGGAATTCGAACGACGACTTTCTCGGATCTGGTCGCTCCCGCTGCAAGTTGGAATTGGATTTTTGGCAATAGCCATTTTATGTTCTCCACCGATCATGCTTGGCTTCCATGAGATGGGGGACCGTTCGCAGAGAAATCAGTTCGTCCAGCTTTGTGAATTTCTCGATCGACCGATGGGATTAGGACAACAGCCACAACGGATCTTGATCAACATCAACCTGGGGCCCGAGGTCGTCTTCCGTACAAAACACTCCGTCTATACCATCCCCTGCCACCGCTACCACAAGGGTTTTGAGGACAGCCACCACATCCTGTCGGCTCGCGACGACGACAGCGCCAAAGACCTGATCAAAAAGTGTAAAGTCAATCTGATCGTCGTGGAAAAAAGAAATCCAGGTGGAGTCTATATGCGGGACCTTCCAGCCGGTTCGCCCATCTTCTACCGGCGCATCTATCACGGCAAAATCCCAACCTGGCTGGTACCCGTGCAACTGCCAGCCGGACTGCGTCAGAGCTACATCGTTTACCAGGTGAATCACTCCCTGCTGTAAGCCTAACGGGGAGGCTGGCCAGTCCCTCCGAGATGACCCGGCCAGCGGTAGCCTCCAGCGAACGACTCACGCACGTGACTTCATCCAACCGAAAGTTCGTCCCGTCAACTCACACAACCTTTCGTCATGTGGGGCAAAAAATTCTCTCAGTCGGCCAACGGTTTTTTCGCTGATCTCTGATTCGTACCGGCCTCGGTTTTCCAACGGAAATCTTCTCGGTCGGAACGGGGCCAATCCGAGGAAGTGATACATTTCCTGTACCACCCTCGGCAGAGAATGGCACACGTCGTCGAAGTCGACAATCAAAAAACGGTACCTGTCAAAAAGCGTCATCCACTCGCGCAAAGGCGGCTCGTAGGTGCTCCAGAAAAGATAGCGGTGCATGATGAATTTACTGTTTCCTGACAGCTCGTCATCAACTGCCTGCTCAAATGTTCGTTTTTCTTTCAAACGTCCATCAAACAGCCGGTTCATGGCGTAGTCGGAATAAGCGCGTTCCACCGGGTCACGTAAACAAACAATGAATGACGCATTGGGAACCAGTTCCTTGACCCGGCGAGCAGCGGTGCCGCAGTACAGGTTGAACGGGTCCGTATCGACGACGAGAATATCTCGACCCAGATTTTCAGAAGCCTGCTGGAGTTGGGCCGCTCGTGGAAAGAATCGTTTGTATCCGTTTACTGTGAATTTCCATCCGTGCCACATCCACTTGGCGAACGGCCCCTTGTTGGCCATGTCCCCGAAAAACCCGGGAATGGATGACAAATACTGTGTCTCCTTCAAAATGGGTCCCACGCAGCCAGGATGCATCGTCAAGTAAGTACTTAAAGACGTGGATGCACACTTCATGCCACCCAGGAGGAAGGCAGCGGGAAGTACACGTTGATGCGCTGTCAAACGCGCACGTTCCAAGGAAGCAGCGAACCTCACAAACCCAAGATAGCCCTGCGTTCGATCGCGGCAGTACTTGTATCGGTTGGACAGTTCTGGCAGAAAGGATTTCATTCCCGGTTCATCTGCAGACAGACGCCTCTCAAAACCTATTCCACTCTCGTGGAGTGTCTCGATACGTTTGAAACGACCAGGGAGCGTCACCGCTCCACGTCACATGCCAGCGAGGCACGCACAAGACGGTCCCCGACAAGCTTACAATACCTTTGGTGAATGATCGGCGAGGACGGTTCACCAGGGAAACGATCGACACTTTTCTTCCTATTTCGAGTTTAGCTTCCCGGTATCCAAGTGGCAAGGATTGTTGGCACGGGCAAGTCCCGGGGCGGCCCTGGCACAACCACCTGTCAGATGTTGGATGCATCGCAACCCCTCCAAGATGAACCAACGGTATTCGTTTGCCCTTCTTAGAAAGCCAAGGTGCCTGCCCGTCTGTGAGTCGCCATGGCCGGCTACCGTGTCGACTGTTTCAAACCAATCAGCCGAGCTCTGAAGAGTTCTCCGAGCAAACGAGTCATGGATGGATGGTCCATACCTTGTTCCTGCAACCGGTCACAAAGCTCGTATCCGGTCAGGGTCCCGTCGATGTTATTCAGTACGGCAAACGCATTCACCGGTAGTGAACCTGTGACGTGACCGTAGGGCGTATGAACCCCTGTCTCAAGTTTTTGGACTTCGTGAGAAGCAAACCCTTCACCTGATTTCATCTTTAAACGAACGGCAAGTTCTGCTTCCTTGAGAACAGGAACCAGTTGTAGCGGAGTTTTGTAGTCCGGATTTTTCCTCATCAGGACGCCTTCCAAGACACAATAATCGATCCCGGTGTAGCTCATACACCACAGCGCATCACTGGGCGTTTCGACAATCGGTTCTCCCATGACATTAAAAGACGTGTTGAGCAGCATCGGCACACCCGTCAACGTTTCGAAGGCCCGTACCAGATCATACAGTTCGCCGTTCCTTTCAGCGTTGACTGTCTGCAATCTTCCGGTGCCATCGACATGCACCACCGCGGGTACCTGCCTCTTCCGCTCCTCCTTAAAGTTGCACACCCGCAGCATGAAGGGACTGTCATCGGAAATTCCCGCTTCGATCTCAAACCAGTCTCGTGCTTTCTCCTGTAAAGTGACAGGGGCAAAGGGCCGAAACGCTTCCCGATGTTTTACCCGCAGGTTGAGCACCTCTTTTCCATCCTCACGGCGCGGGTCGCAGAGAATACTTCGCTGGCCCAAAGCGCGCGGTCCCAACTCGGACCCACCGTGAAACCAGCCGAGAATTTTCCGGTCGGCGATGAGGGCAGCCACCTGGTCGGGCTGACAATCCTGCTCAACCACTTCCAGCCAGGGAAATTCACTGGCCGTTCTCAGCGTCTCGTCAGACGCATATCGCCGACCCAGGGCATCATGCACCAACGGTCGCTGAGCATTGCGTCCAGTGGCCTTCCACAATGCATGGTAGGCAGAACCGATCGAAGGGCCGCTATCCTCAGCGGCCGGTAAGATAAACACGTCCCGAAATTTGGATTCTCGAATAATACGTTCATTCGCCACACAGTTTAAAGCAACTCCACCGGTGTAACAAACCTGGTCCAACCCGGTCCGCTCATAAAGGTCGTCCATTAATCCCAAGAGCGCCTCCTCCAGCGCCACTTGACCGGAAGCGGCCAGGTTTTCATAAACCTCTTTTTGCGCAGGCCAGGGTTGAGCACCTTTCAGCGACGTCAAAAGATCCGATTCAAAGTGGAGCAATCCATTCTTTTTCGTAAAAAAGGATTCCGGTGAAGCCGTTGCCTTTCCATAGGGTGCTAACCCCATCACCTTCCCGGCGTCCATCGGGTTGTTAAACATTTGCTTCGCGAGTGCCGAAAACATTCCCCCGAGAGTATTGAAAGTGGGAACTCCATCGACCATGTGAAACCAGTCCGGGCCAATCTGCTTGAAGACCGGCTCCACTTCGACACTTGAAGCGCGGTACATGGAAAAAGCTTCGTAGTCATTTTCGGTCCGCTCACCCGGCGCAACAGCAAGTTCGTCCGCTGAGCAAGTCGAGTGATGGGAGCCTTTTCCATCGACAACAAGTATGGCGGCCGAGCGGAATCCAGAGGTTGCAAAGACGCTGTAGGCGTGCGCCGCGTGATGGGAGGTGTAGTAGACCGGAACCTGGGCCTCTTGAAGTTGCAGGTTCAAACGCGGGTCGTTGCGACGGGACCGGGGAGAGGCATCCGAGGAAACTCCAATGGCATCCAGGTCCTTGGCCTGGATACCAGCAGTTTGGAGACAATAGGACACGGCCAGCGAGGGCTGACCGGACAGCAGTCGGCTCCTTTTCTTTCGATTCAGGCGTTCCTCCTGAATCGCAACTACAATCTCGTCATCTTTAAGCAGACAGGCCGATCCATTGTGGGAAGCACTGAGCCCAAGGGTCCATCGGGACATAACAGGTTGCGCCCTGGTTGCAGGTGGGTTTCATCATTCGAAGTTCATACAAAATATAGCTTGACACAGCCGAACATGCTCGATGTATATCAGATGGAGCGGTCACCAACCAAGAGAAGTCTGACAAAATTCTCGAACAACGACACAAAAAACAGAGTCGCTTCATGGGAAAATCCCTTTGGTAAAATTCGTTGACACCGACACACCAGGAGACTAAACTTCAGCTCCAAATGGGAAAGGGAAGTCCTTTCTGTCATTGTTTTACCTCGCAATGATTTCAGCCGAATGTTCTCTGAAAAGCTGTTGAGCCAACTGCTGCTGAGCCTTATGGTGCTGGTGATCGGACTGATCGCTGTGATCTGTTTTCTCGTGACCCGTCCCCCCGATCCCCAGGTGGCGTTGGAGTTGGCTCAAAGCGACCCCGAAGTCCGGCAGGAAGTTGTCCAACACCTTGTTGATCAGACAACCCTGATCTACGACGCCTTTCCCGACCCCCAAGTCGGCTATCTGTTGATGCCGGGACTCGTCGACCGGCCCTGGATAGGAAAAATGGTCTCCAGCAATCACTGGGGTATGCGCGAACGCGACTACGCCATGCCCAAAGATCCCGGCACGGTGCGCGTCGTCTTTTTGGGTGATTCCTACGTATTTGGAAACGCTGTTGACGCCTCCGTACGAGTAGGCATTCACCTGGAAAAGCTGTTGCAGGGCGGAACGAGTGTGTCACCGGTTCCGCCCATCGAATGCCTCCATCTGGGAGTTCCCAGTTGGAACCTGGTCGCCGAAGCCAACTATGTCTTGCGCCAGCTCCACCTGTTGCAACCTGACATGGTTGTCCAGGTTGCAATAAACAATGACCTCAATGACATCGCGGGCATACGAGGTTTTTCAGGGCGTGCCTCGTTCAGCCCGGCGTTTCGAGCGCGAGGTAGCGGCATGATTCATCAAAGATGGCCAATCAATCAATTGGGATTCAAAACCCCCGGGTTCCTGCTGCTGGGAATGGATTTCCAAAGCGCCCATCAGTACCGACAAGCTGGCGCAGCGATGCAACGACTAGCCGGTGTCCAGGAAGCCTCCGGTGGCAACTACCTGCTGCTGCTCAATTGGTTTCGCAATCAACCCGTGGCCCTTCAATTCTTCGGAGAGTTTCTGGAAGACACCCAGATGCTGCAATTACCCGTGGTATTTGCGGAACTGGAAGAACTCCGCGTCTCTCCGCGCGATGCCCACTGGAGCGCCAAGGGTCACCAACAAGTTGCGCTCTATCTTTATGCAACGCTCCAGCGGCGTGGCTGCCTGCCCATGCTGAAGTTGAAAACTCTGAACATCGCAACAGCCACCTTTGAGGGGATCCAGAAAGAAGTTCGTGATGAAAGGTTGAAGGTAACGGTGGCCGACATACAAAGCGAACATATCCCGGAATCCGATTTAAATTTTCTCCAGATGGATGAGACGATTGCCTCACATATACACGGTGGCATTTATCCCGACGGGGAAACTGGAGCCTTCGCGTCGGTCATTGTGGCTCGCAATGGCGGACGTCGCCTGGTCATTGAAGGGTCGTTCCTGGGGTCCGAGTTTAACCGTCCCGACCCGTCTGTCGAAATTTCCGTGGACGGGCAATCCGTCGGGTGGGCAACCGGTACAGCGGGCGCGCCATTCCGGTTTGAGAAAGAACTGCCACCCGAATCGATGGAACATCCCTACCTGACCATCTGGATGCGATCTCAGGAATTCGTCTATGGTGGGCCCGATCTCCGATTCACCTTAAGCCATGTGACGGAGCGACTGGCAATCGAGTGACGCCTTCCTGCACCTACAACCGAGGGATTACCCCGGTTTCTGAAAAAACACACGGGCGTACCCCGGAATGGGAATGGTGAAACCCCGGCGATGGATTCGCAGGAGCTCGGCAAGTTTTATCAACAGGGCAAACTGCAGGTAACCGAAAAACTTGTCGCATGTCAGATATTGAACGTCGTACCGCGAGCGATAGAGTTGGAAGCCAAGTTGGACGTGGTACTGCTCAAACGCCCGTTTGGGATACAACCCGATAATGGGGGGCCGGTAGATCCAGTAGCGGTGTTTCAACAGTTGTTCGGGAAAACTGTTCAGCCAGACATGGTTAACGATGTAAAATCCGCCGGCAGAAAGAACCGAAGACGCTTTCCGAGCCACGTCCAAAGGTCGCAAAAAATTGTTAATTGCTCCATACAGGACGACCACGTCAAACTTGCGGTCACCAAAGTCGTGTGTGACAAAATCGTCCTCGATCAAATTGATGTTGTAACGATCCTTTGCCCCCTGCACCATGACCGACGAGAAGTCGATCCCATCTGCCTGGTGTCCTCGGTCACGCGCCAATTTCACCAACGTGCCGTAGCCGCATGCAACCTTCAAAATTCGAAGTTTTTTTTCCGCGGGAAACAATGTTTCAATCTCCGACAGCCGTGTCTTCGCGTTAATCTGGCGTGTCACTTCTTCCGCATCGTAGTCGCGGTAGCCGGTCAGTAGATCGGAATTTCTTTTCGCGTTAAAAAAATTTTGAGAATGATAAAAATCCTGCATCGAAGCTTGATCGGGCATGGGGTTTTGGTAGGCCGTACCACATCGTACACAAGTCACATACGTCAGGTCTCCCTGTTTGTATTTGGTGATGGTGTACCTGGGGCGCGTCTGTGAATCACCACAGAGCATGCACACAGTAGGTACGAAATTAAATTGATTTTCCGTGATCGTCGTTTGCATGGTAATAGGTCAGTCAAAGACTCTATTTAAACAGGAGCGGGGCCCGGCTTGCATTCACCACTGCCAAATCAATGATGGTTTATTTCACCCCTATGCTTTTCCGTTGTTTCGAAAGCTCTCCAGGCACTTCATGTGCTGCGAGCGGCCACAACCCAAGACGCCGTCCTACAAACCCCGTGAAACCGCCGCAGTTCATGACTTGAAGTGTGCCGTTTCGGTCCATCTTTTCCCGTCAACGGGCGAAACCGTGGAGGGTTGTTCCAGTTACAAAATCAACATCATGAACCATCAAGAACAACCTGCGATTGTCAGACCTGCCTTAGTGCAAATTTTGAGTCATCTCCTGAAAATACGATGTCAATTCGTCCACTACCTCGGGTCGTTCGGCAGATAGGTCGTTTTCCTCCCGCGGGTCTTCTTTGATCCGGAAAAGGAGTCTCCTGTCCGGCTGTTGCACCAATTTCCACGGCCCGTCCCAAACCGCCCCTTGTTCCCGACTTTTCGCCATGACCATCCCGTGTGGCGGCATATCGGCCTGCTGCCCTAACAGCTGGGACCACATGTTTCGGCCGTCAAACGGTTTGTTGTTTCCAGGAGTGACTTTCAATGCCGCCATCAATGTCGGGAAGCAGTCCATCATCGACATCACTTGTTCGCTTGCCCGACCGGCCGGCAAGACACCCGTCCAACGCATTACCGCCGGTACCCGTGTGCCCCCCTCGAAAAAAGTGTGCTTTTCGCCCCGGAACGGCCCGTTATCAGCACCTCCAAATTCTTCATTGCCACCGTTGTCCGAAACAAACAATACCAGCGTATTGTCCCGCAAACCCTCCTCATCCAAGGTGGCCAACACCTTACCAATCGCGGTATCCATGGCTTCGGTCATCGCCGCGTAGGTGCGCCGCTCTGCATCAAAAATGGCCTCATATTTTTCTTCGGTCGACTCTTCCGGAGCCTGAAGTGGTATGTGTGGTGCGTTGAACGACAGATACAAAAAGAACGGCCGACTCTTATCACGTCCTTGTAATCTCCCTCGAGCCTCCGCGGTCAGCAAATCCGTCGAGTAACCCTCCTCCTGAATCGGCTGTTCATTCCGATACCAATCCGCTGTGTGCCTGCGAAAGTGCGTGTGCTGGTAATAATCAATGCCGCCTCCAATGTGACCATAAAATTGCTCGAATCCTCGCCGGCGCGGCAGATATCGAGGATCCTCGCTTCCACCCAGGTGCCATTTTCCGATGAGCCAGGTCTGGTAGCCGGTACTTTGCAAACTTTCCGGGAAAAAACGCTCGTCCAAGGGTGGCTTGGGGCGACCCGGCCCAATCGGGTCGCCGATGCCCATCCTGTTCGGAGACCTGCCCGTCATGAGAGCAACGCGTGCAGGGCTGCAGGAAGGAAACGTGTAAAACCGCTCCAGCCTCACTCCCTCGGAAGCCAAACGATCGATGTTGGGCGTTTGAATCGGACTACCTTGATACCCAACGTCATTCCACCCCAAATCGTCCGCCAAAAAAACAACCAGATTCGGCAACAGGCCGGCCTCTTGCGGAGATGAACAAGATCCGAGCAGGCCCAGTGGTAATACGGCCAAGATGAAACCCCAAGGTCTCACCCACAAACGGCATCCGGACACGGTGGAAATCATACACACGCTGCGATGGGACGCTGAAAGCTTCAGGATATTCCAGATCCGTCGTGTTTCACGACCAGGTTCATTGATATGACCAAGTCCCTTGAAATTCTTACTTGATCCAAATTTGAAGCGTGGTTCTCAATTGGGGCGCTTGATGAGAGATCATGGACACCGCATGACTGGTGCCGTCATCATTTAACAACATTTTGTTGAATTCGGGAACCTCAGCATGGATTTGCTGATTTTCATCTTCCCACAGAAACAAGCCGCCGTCATCTCGGTTCCAGCCCTTGTTCAAATAGATAATGCTTGCGTATTTGTATTTTTTGTCATTATGCCAAGGGATATGGCTGCCTCGATTCCAGATGTAAAACCGACACTCAACGGACAGGTCCTTAAATTTCTCATCCAACTTCACATATTGTTCTTTTATGATTTCTTCGAACTTTTCCAGGCGGGTTATCGCCACCTGGCCACCCCCCTTTACGATTCCTTTCTGCCAGCTGATGTTCGTGTTCCACATCGGTTTGTTCATATTTTCACTGACGTATTTAGAAATACTTTCAATGACAGAAATGTCCAGGAAATTTTTTATGATAGTGATCATCGTAAGAAATCTTCCCGTTCTAAAAATCTTTAACCCGGGTCCCGGAAAAGCCGCTCAGGTGGTCAGCAAGAATCTGCAGGGCAGGTTATTCACTGCCAAACAGATGCTTTCTGAATAACCGTTTATCACATGCAAAACGGGCTTGAGAAGTCTACACAAACTCTGTCCCGCAAAATTTCAGTGTAGTCTCCTGCCATTCGACTGACAAGGATTCGTGACAGTGGATCGGGGTCTTTCTTAATGGGCAACTGTTACAAATGTGACTTTCGTTTTGATCCCTACCCAGGACCTCCATTTGCTATCGGGATCCGCTGGTAAATGGCGACGGGATACTCGATTTACACGTTGTATAGTAAAATAAAGTTTCATGTACCTCATCAGCGGGATGCACCGATCCGGGACTTCACTCGTAGCGCGCCTGCTGTTCGAGGCCGGTGGCAACTTGGGGGATCCGGCCACTTTTTACAGGGCTGATCGATGGAACCCCGACGGTTACTATGAACAACCCGAAGTTCAACAGATCAACATGCGGCTGATCCACGGCTGCTGGGGGAAGTTGACATATTTCAAGCTTCCCAGTACGCAAACGATGATCAATCGAGGCGTTCGAATACGTGGGGAACTGAAACGTGTGGCGGACAGATATCGCAACAAGATTGTCAAGGAAACACGTTTTTGTCTAACGCTTCCCGTGTGGCTGGCTCACGAGACAACTGTCGACGGAATTTTGATTTGCCTTCGAGATCCAGTCGCTGTCGCCACTTCACTCCAACGAAGAAACTGGATTACCAGAGCACACGCCTATCGACTATGGCTGGAGCACAACCAACGGCTTATTCAGCATGCAGAAGCAATTCCCGTCTGGTTTGTTAACTACCACCATTTGTTGCATGAAAAAACGTTTGAACGTGAAATGCACCACGTATGTCAGTTCTTTAAATTACAGACACCTGGTAACCTTTTGAAACATTTGCAACAGAAGGTGGTTAAACGGTCGCTGGACAATTCCACCGAATGCAAAGCACGCTATCCAAGCAACCTACAAACATTCTGGAAACAACTGTTGGAAAAACATACTCGGCAATTTTGCGGCAGTGAAACTTGAACCGCCGCAAAGAAAAGATCATGAACGCCACCACGTCCCATTCCGACGGCAAGACAGCGGATTGTCAACGGCAGACAATCCGTCGTCTCAGTGTTCTGATACCCGTGTACAACAGCCAACAGACGATTGGTGAATTGATCGACCTGGTCGTCAAGACACTCCAGCCCCGGTACGCGGAACTGGAAATCGTGCTGGTCAATGATGGCAGTCGGGACAGAAGTCACGAAGTGGTTTGTGAGGCTGTCAAAAGGCATGCCACGATTGCAAAGTATATTCGACTTGCCAAGAACTTTGGCGAACACCCCGCCGTCATGTGCGGTTTACACCATGTCACGGGAGACTGTGTCGCGATCATTGATGACGATTTTCAAAACCCACCCGAAGAGATTGTTGGACTTGTCGACAAACTGGAGGAAGGCCATGACGTCGTCTACAGCTTTTACGAAGAGAAGCATCATAGCTGGTTTCGAAATACGGGTAGTCGTGTCAACGATTGGTTTGCGACTCTTTTAATTGGCAAGCCCAAAGGGTTGTACTTATCCAGTTTTAAGGTCATCAATCGATTTGTGGTCGATACGATCATTCAGTACACAGGCCCCTATCCCTATATCGATGGTTTGGTGCTGCGTTCAACCTCTTCGATCGGTAGCCACTTATGCAAGCACGCCGATCGCAAGTGTGGTCGTTCGAATTACACCCTGCGGCGTCTCGTTCGTTTGTGGCTCGATATGTTCACAGGGTTTTCGATCATGCCACTGCGTATCGCCTCGCTCATGGGACTGTTGATGTCCGCGACTGGATTCTTACTGACCATATTTTTCATCTTTTCATGGTACATGGGTGGTATTTTCCGTGAAGAGATTCCACCTGGCTGGGCTTCGCTCATCGCATCGATCACCATCTTCTCCGGGTTACAACTGTGCGTTTTGGGTATGGTCGGAGAATACCTCGGTCGTGTGCTCCAAACGATCAACCAGTCGCCGCAATTTATCGTTCGTGACACTTACGGGTTGGAACAACACCGGTCCTAATGACACCAACCAGGGGTTCTCCTCGATCCCACGTTACCCTGGAACACCGCGCTGGATGCCACTGCGATGAACAACTTTGAACAACAGTTTGAGCAGTCCTTCCGAAATCGAAGTGTCCTGATCACAGGGGGACTGGGATTCATCGGATCGAATCTGGCAAGGCGCCTTGTCGATTTTGGGGCCAAAGTGACCATTGTTGATTCACTGGTTCCTGAATACGGAGGCAACCGGTTTAACGTGGCTGGCGTTGAAGATCGACTGGACATCAATATCGCTGATGTGCGCGATCCTCACAGTCTGCAAGTCTTAGTTCAGGGACAAGATTATTTGTTCAATCTGGCAGGTCAGACAAGTCACCTGGACTCCATGAAAGACCCCTATGCGGATCTTGAGATCAACTGCAAAGCCCAATTGTCGATCCTAGAAGCGTGCCGACATCACAACCCCGACATTTCGCTTGTTTTTGCGAGCACTCGACAGATCTATGGTAGACCAAAACAACTGCCAGTCGACGAAAATCACCTCTTGCAGCCAGTCGATGTCAATGGAATCAACAAAATGGCGGGTGAGTGGTACCACATTCTCTACCACAACACCTATGGAATTCGCGCCAGCGCGCTCAGGCTGACAAACACCTATGGACCACGTATGAGGATTAAGGACGATCGCCAAACTTTTCTGGGAGTCTGGGTCCGGCTGCTGCTGGCGGGCGAACCATTTGAAGTCTGGGGCGGCGAACAATTACGTGACTTCACCTACGTCGATGATGCAGTGCAAGCTTTGATGCTAAGTGTCACAAATCCACATGCTGCCGGAAGGGTGTTCAACCTGGGAGGTGACAAGCCGGTCAGCCTGCTGGATCTTGCCGCCGCTTTGATTGCCGCAAATGACGATCAGGGAAAGTATGTGACGCGGCAGTTCCCTGGCGAACGAAAGCGAATCGACATCGGCCATTATTATGCCGACGATCGATTGATTCGGGAAACACTCGGATGGAATCCCACGGTGTCTCTCGAACAAGGGCTACAATTGACGCTTGACTATTTTCGTCGACACTTGAAGGAGTATCTGTAGGCCCATGAGGCTTGACGTGCCCCAACCAGGATTACTGATCCTTTTGAGCTTGGGGAACATTTACGTCGGCTTCAGCAAGCCCGCTAAGAGCCTGAGGATCAGGCGTTGCCGATCGATAATGGGACGCCAAATTCGGATTGAGGACGCTCCCCAGGATTCGATCACGAAACACCTGGTAAACAGAAGCGTCGTTGCTTTTTAACGTCAATTTGGCCCTCATGGATTTGATCGGTTTTGAAGCCCTGCCGATCAGCGCATCGTACTTACTCCATCCTTCCTGAGTGTCCGCGTGCAAGGACCAGACAACGCGCCAGTTCTGTCGAAATTGGTTGGCGATTCGTACAAATCGCTCCATTGGCATTGGGTCGTTCTCTTGATTGGCCACTAAGTCGTTAATGATGTCACTGACCAGGTAGTCGACTTCTCCCGGAGTCATCACCAGGGGAGAATTGTACCTCTCTGTCAAAATGGTTGTTTTTTTTCCCTCCACGTAGGGAACGTAGATTTCTTTGTGCTGTCCCTGCTGGCTTTCCCCTATTTGCGGATTCTGTTCAGACGCATTCACCAGATCCCAGAACTTTGCAGAACCTGCGGTATCAATCACCAGGTGAATACGATCTTCGTCGGATTGATTGTGCACGCTGTGATTCTGCCACGCATCAAAAATCCACGTCTCCCCTGCCCTCATCCACACCTGCTGGTCGCGGCAACAAAAAATGACCGCGGGATTGGTAGTGATGGGAATGTGAATCCTGACTCGATTGTGCCAATGGTAGTTCGTGTCGACGTGAGGAGGGACTTCCTGCGAACTCGCCAGTAGCATCAGCCTGGAACGGCCGAACACTTCGCCAAAAGAAGCCAACACTTGTTGTAAATACGGCGACTTTACCAGGAACTCGGTGGGTTTCATGGCGCCATGAAAAGCGTCGTTCATTTCCCCCTGCACGGAAATCAACGGTAACGAGGAATTTCCGGCAAAGCCGGAAGGGTGCGTGATCCAATCAGACGGATCGATCGCCAGTACCTCTTTCTGGAGTTGTTCTACATCGAATCTATAAGGAAGCCTTATAAATTCAGCAGCCAATCGCATGAATAGTTTGCCTTTTTTTATTGGATTCCCGCAATGGGTTGAAACCGGTTTCTGGAACCACTTGGCGGGGGATGGCCAATGTCCGACCCATAAAGAAATACCTCGTAGCACAACACTACAAAGACTGACTCTCACAAACACATCGCTTTGCCAAGCCAGTCGTCAGCAACCCATTTCACTCACAATTCAAGTCTAGCTTCCTGGGGTTCTCGTGGCAAGTAACTCGTAGCGCCTGACCATCTTCTTCCGCTGCGGAAATTACTCGTGCGCAATAACTTCCCGGCCGCTGCACGAGTCATGCACACTTCCACCTCACTGGCATCTGTGCAGTCGTCCAGGGTGTACGCATTTTACGATACCCCACACCGGCAAGCCCGCAGTATTTTAAACGTTTCCTGCCCGCCGATTTTGATTTAATCAGAACAGCCCGTCGGTGACGCATAACTCGTCAAATCAGATAAGCAATGACCGGTTGCGAGCATATCTTCCGGAAAACACTTCAGCAAACGCCAATCGCGGGGTTGATTAGAAGGTATAGCAGCCAACGTTCAAGCCACGTGATACCCAATCAACTGCACCCCCGGGAGCCACCTGCCGGGACAGCCTGGATCGTTTCAGATGCCACCATCCGCTAAGCGCACCAAGGTGACTGCTCCGTCAAAACGTGTAGTCGAATCTTTCGGTAATATAACGATCCCTTTGGCCGACCAGCTCAGCAAGTCTTTCAGAAAAATACCGGCGGTAGCCGTCTTTCCGGGTGCTCGAGTTGAGCCTTTCCTTAGACTCGATGTACTCGCTCATCTCCGGCGTAATCGGAGTGCCGGTTTGTCTGAGCAACTCCGGCAAATCCGATCTGAGTTTTTCAAAATGACCAAATCTACCGTGAAGCGTGCCTTGTACTTCGTGCATTTGCCGAACCAGCCATGAATAGTAACCCAGTCCGGTTGGATAGTTCTGAAAATTCACCTTTCGCAGGCCAGGGTTCCGTAGCCCCGGCGGGACATGCGGTCCCATCCGCTCCGGCGCAACCCGCTGTAACTCCTTAAGCAGAGTTGTACTGGTAGAACTCCCCTCACCCAGATTCGCAAATCGTTCAATGGTTGCCTCGAATCCAAGATTTCCCTGCTCGGAAATAATTTCAAACACGTACTGTTTTTTCTTCTTGTAATTGAAATACATCGACACGTACCAGTCCCACGGGTTCCGGACAAAGCCAAGGACCGGTAATTCGGAATATTGGGCGGGCAAATCCGAAAGTTGACCGTGGTACCTCAGCATTCTCGTGTCGGGCACGTGGTCCAAAAGAAGCTTGTTGATAAACGTGCCAGCATGCCTTGAAGTGTGGATATAGACAAACTTTCTACTCACGATCATACGACTGATCTACATCCTACGGTGTCGATGAGAAACTGGTGGTCCGCCATTCGGCCTCCGATGGGTTCAACGTTGAACTCACTCACCATACAGTTTATTAAACGGATTATCTGTCACAACAAGAACCCGCTTCAGTAACCTGGTGCTTCCTTTCGAGATCGCATCACGACAGTGCAGTACTCGTCGGTTATCAACAAAAAGAGACTCCCGAGGCTGAATTGGTACGGAATAGCAACCGTCACCACGGGCATCGACTTTTTGTTTCAGCGTTTCAAAGGCGGCCGCCTGGGCTTCTGACTGGGGCCTTATCTGCCTGGGTTTATAGTTCACCCAGAGCGTGTCCTCCAGTTCGGAAATCACAGGGATCCGTTTGGGGACCTTCCTTTCAGGAACACTGAGCCAGGGACAGAGCGACGGGGTTTGTTTCAGGATTTCCACGTCGGAAGGTTCCATTTCAGAAACTACCTGGCGCAAGTCTGTCAAAAGCAAATCGCCACCAGAAGATTCTTGTCGGACACAGTTCCATCCAACAATGTCAATATCCCCGTCGTTATGCCAAAAAATACCTGCCGGTTTGCCGAATTGAATGGTGGGACAATCATTCAGCTCGACATCATCTAGTCGGACAGTTTCTCCCAGCATTTCGGCGACTTCATAAAATTCGTCGAGAGACAATTCCTCCTGGTGGTAGTAGAAACCCTGAGAGGCGACCCGGTCGGTGATCGTGCTGGCTAATGAAGTGATCGCATTCATTTTCTATTTTGAAATGAGATCAACAGATTCATTTCGATTACAAGATTTTTATTGATTGTCTTTTGCAGAAAATCGAGGAGTAGAAACCTGCGGCCTCCATCGACCAATCCTGGTCGGACAAAACATCCATCCTCCGGAAACCACTTGGCAACGCGATCTTTCTTCCACTTTAGCCGCTCCTACAATTGGTCGCAATAGAATTCCAGTCACACAAACACACATTTCGATGGTCGTGACCCCGGGACCCCGGTCAACTTACCTGGCACCCAAACATGTAGCCAAACTGTCCAATCACGTGATGGTCGCGTTCCGCAATGGTTTGAGCGAGATCCTCGTCGTAATAGTCCACATAAGGTTGGTGCTTCGTCACATTTTTCTTTTTTGAGTGTAGTGCTGCTTGCTCCATGGCAGGTGTAACGGATACGCCAACCGAACGCAAAAACTGGAGCAACTCCCGGCGCATCGTCTCCATACGGATCGTGTGTACACCGTCAGCATCACCGAACATGCGACGATAAAGAAACGCATAAAATCCTTCTGAAGATCCGCGAAACGGTTCGATGCAGTCTTTCGTGAGATTCAACCCTTCGCGACCAAATTGATCTGGCAAAAACGACTGAAACAACTCGAAACGAACACGATCTTCGCCCAAATGAATCAGGTTGTATATCGTATTCTTGAAATCCAAACGTTTGTTATCACTGGCTGCACGAAACAAACCATTGGGCCGTTCCCGCACGGATTGAAACACATACCAGGAGACGTAATAGGACCAGGGGTTGCGCACCACGCCGAGGAGAGGGAGGTGTCCGTATTCCGCTGGTAACATGGATCGAGGCAGGTGGTACCCGATCTCCTTGTGTTCTTGAAAGAACTGCCGCAGGAATTCGTTGACAAAAGTCCCGCCAGATTTGTGGAGGTGTAGAAAAACGAAGCGGGGCGTAACAATCATCGGCAGTTCCCCAAGCGTTACCGTTGCAGGCTAGGGCTTGGATGGCGAGGCAGATGAGCTATCGGAAGCTGTCTGCAAACGGGAGTACGCATCCGGATCCTCCTCACCCAAATCACCTTTTCCCTCGACGATCAATCCGAGGAGTTCGGGTGTCGGGTGAAAGTCGCAAATGATGTGTGTTCGAGCGATGGAGGCATGGTCATTGAGCACCCCATGGATGTCAACGTTGTTCAACGCCCAGAGCTCACCAGATTTCATGTGATAAAAGTGGTCTCGGCAATACATGCGTGCTTCGGGGCTTGTCACAACTGGCACGTGAAGTCGCAGTGTCTTATGAAAGTAGACGCCATTATCTGAGTGAAGCTTGACCGACCCACACGGCGCCAATCGAGCAAGCAGACACCGCAATGGGCGTGCTGGAATCTGCTGATGAATCACCTCCGAAATGTAGGGTAGTTGCTTCAAAATCTCTCGATCATCAATCGGCTTGTCACCCTCTCGCGGAGCATATCCCCTCAGGAAAATGGCGTCGACGTCGCCGTGCACCTGCTGGCTGCGGTTACCCACGAACCAATCATCCGTCGAAATGCCTGTTACTTCTTGGGTCAGCCGGTCTGCATCGAAGGACAAATCCAGTCGCACACAAGCACCAATCAACTTGTCTTTGTCGATGTAGTTCATGTTCACCGCATGAGAATTGCTGCAAGATTGTTCCGAGGGACCCGCCAAGCGTGGCCGTATCCCGGACACCCAAGTTTAGCTTCCCATTATCGCTGAGGCAAGGATTTACGACGCCGGCCTGTCGCTTGTTTCAGCCCGGCCTTTTTAATCATTCATCCTCAGTGACTTTTCAGTACCGCAAAGACCAGAACCTTTTCCCTGATCGCGACTATTTGCCACCAAGGACATACGGTTCGAGGTGGACGATTTCGACCTGTTTTTCACCCTCGACGATTCGCACCCATTGGTCCATTGCCAGATCGTAAAACGATTGCGTCAGATCCGTTGTTGGCCAATAGATTTCAACCGACTCAATTTGTTCCGCATTTCCCAGCCCGATGTATTGTCTCAATGGATTGCAGCCAAAGCTCCCCCCGCTGTTGACATGTCGGAAAACTGAGCGGGGTTTTCCGTTTTCGATGATCTTCACGTGAATACGCGCGCCAACTGCCGATCGGTTCGAGCGGCGCCCTACCAGTGCGATGGAAATCCAATGTGTGCCGAAGCCGGGATTTTCAAACAAAGCGTCGTGAAATTTGTCGCCAACATAAGATCCGCCCATTTCCACGTACACGTCCTGGTCGCCGTCGTTGTCAATGTCAGCGAAGCTCACGCCGTGGCCTTTCTGCAGATGGCCAAATCCACCTGCAATGGTCACATTGGCGAATCGTCTGCCACCCTGGTTGAGAAACATCACGTTGGGCCTGAGTTCCCAATATGGGACGTCACCGGTCGCCAGGTAGAAGTCGAGGAATCCATCTCCGTTAAGGTCTCCGAAGTTGGCCCCCATCGGGGCGGTCGGATACGTCAAATTTTGTTGGCGTGCCACATCAACAAAGCCGCCATCACCGTCACCCCGGTAGAGCGCCGCAATGCTAAAATTCAACCTCTGAATCCCGTCTTGAGCGGTGGTCCATTTGTGATCGCTTCGCGCCTGTTGCTGTTTCTCAGATCCCATCTCGGAATTACTGGCCTTCAGCGCAAGCACTCCCACAGGTGAACCGTTACTCACATACAGATCCAACGCTCCATCGTTGTCGAAATCCCAGAACCAGACCGGAAAAGCTGTCGGTGTACGGGATGCGCCCAGGATCGTCGTGACGTCAGTAAATGTTCCGTTACCATTGTTTTGAAACAGGTGATTTGCAGGGCGTCCCGAAACGAAGAGGTCCGGGTATCGATCCTTGTTGAAATCGCCCCAGGTCGATCCCATGCCAAATACTTCCAAACGAATTCCGGCCGATTCTGCAACGTCAGTAAACGTTTCATCACCGTTGTTTCGAAAGAGCTGCAAGGGAGCTGACAAGGCCTGCGGCTCTTCAGAAAATCCTCGTTCGGCCTCGTTAGCTACGAGCAAATCCAGAAAGCCATCGTTATCAAAGTCGGCCCAGGCAGCTGTTTTGCATGGACTGTATACTTCACCCAACCCTGCCTCGAAAGTGACGTCGACAAACGTTCCACCACCTTGATTTTTCAGGAGTGAGTTGGGCTGCCTACCGGCTTGTCCCAGCCAGGCCCCACGAACAATGTACACATCCAGGTTGCCGTCGTTGTTAAAATCCGCCTGGATTGCATTCAACCCACCGAAGAGACCCTCCAGACCCGCTTCCTGCGTAACGTCTGTAAACGTACCGTTTCGATTGTTACGAAACAGTCGTGTCTGCCCTGTTGGATCGGACGTAGTCGTGAAGATATCCAGGTAGTCGTCCTGATCGAAATCATCCACGATGGCTCCACCTGACAAGCTGAACGTGTTCAATCCCAACTTGGGTGCCACATTTTCAAAGCGGGGAAACTCAACGTCGGACTCAAAAAACTCGGGGGGAATCCTGTACTCCGGGGGAACACGGTCGGGATACTCGCCCAGCGTCATGTAGGCAATGTTCAACAGCCAGCGAGCCGGCTCTTGAACCTGGAATCTCTGTTGCTGGTCCGTGCTGCCGCGGGTGCCGTCCAGAACTTCCTGAAAATACTTGATCGCTTGCCGCGAACCCTCTTGTTCGGTATGTAACCCGCCACCACGAATCGGCAGGATACAGCTTTCTGAACTGTAACGCCGGCAGCAATTTTCTACTTCTCCCAGTCTCAGATACGCAACAGCCAAAGTGAACTTCACCCGGGTGGACTGAAATGTCTTTATTTTCCTGTCGGGAAATCTCAATTGTTCCAAAAGGTCATGCGCCTGTGTCAGATGTTCGATTGCCAGTTGTGGCGTTTCTTCGCACAACAATTCATTGAGTCCGAGTCTGGACAAAATTTGAAACCGGCGCAGGTTATTGGACCCTGGAGCAATCCTGGCCAGCATCTGCCTTAATTTTCTATCCTGACCAAGACCGAAATACGGATGTTCTTCCGACGACCGATCCTTGATCCTCTTTAAAATCGAGAGCATTTTGGCGTGTCCGGCCGAGACTTTCTGCACCACCTCCCGGGTTTCCTCGGAAATCGTCGATTGCGGTACGTCTTCCGTGCCGGAGCGCTGACATGCGCAGCAGCAAAGACTGGCCAAAACAATGGCGACAAATGTTTTCGAAATGGGACGCACTTGTTGGACTTTTTGAAAGAACTGCATGAATCACGTCTCAAGCGGAAACTGGGCGTTTGAAACTCCCTGATCAACGCGTTTTAAGGCCTTCATAGGTAAACCGATGGTTCCGGTAAAACAGATCGGTCTGAGATCCCCGACAAATTCGGTGGCAGATAAACCGGTCTCCTCCTGATCGGAGCCAATTCGCGAAGTTAAAACCGATACTCAAACCGCAGATCAGGTCGATCACAGGAAACGATTGTCGGGATAAATCGTAGTCCGACTGGTGTGGCGAGCACCTTTGGATTCGACACAATCCAACCTGTCAATCCGTTCGTCGGCCAGACAATCCGACGAGTTCCATCTTCCAGTGTGGATGATGCCGTAATTCTATCGTAGTGTTATATTATAGAATACGCTTTAACCTGTCTCCTGGCCAGCAGCTTGAAGAGACAGGCCCACAACCGCGATGGTGAAAGAAGGGTGAATCCCCTTCCAAGCAGATCAATCCACCAGTTGCTGTTCAAGACGCAGCGGCAACACCGGACACAAAACCACGATGTGGAAAATCGCCTCTGCCAACCTCTTGATTCTCATGTTTCTGGCCACACCGGTCTATTGTGGCCGTGTCGACAATTGGTATGAAGACCACAGTCTGGCGCGTCCTGCTCCGGCCCGGCACGACCTGGTGGACGCCTTGGAAGCAATTCCGCAGGGCCGCGCGGTGGAACAATCCAGGACAACGGCCGTGGGCTGTATCGTTGCAGATTTAAGCCGAGGTCTACAGACAACACTTGTTCTTTAATCTTGAGTAAGGAAATCACGCAAGCATGTAGTTCATAATCTTGTGTCTGCGTTTCTGCTGACCTATATTGTAGACAGAGCAGAAAAAAGTGAGTGGTTATGATGTCTGATCAGAAAGCCTCCGTATACATTGCTCGCAATGTCGTTACCACGGAAGAACGTTCGGCATTGCTTGAAAAGGCTGAAGACCATTTTCGTAATGGGGAAATGCGTGCCAACCCGGTAGGTCCGCATCGCTTCGCACGAAGACTCGAAGAAGAACCCTATCTGGATGAGCTCGTGCAAAATATGACCAAACGGATAGTCGGCGCGTTTGGCTTGCACGACTGCCCGTTGGATCCCCACTTGGGAAGAATCTGTTCCCGCATTGAACCAGGTGGTTATATCCAGTCGCATACCGACAAACTATGCTGGTTTGGCGATGACACTTCCAGTGAGAATTTTCGTTGCAACATCATGGTTCAACTGGGAAACAAAACGGGATTACCGGTAATCGAAGGCAAACGGGCGGAACTCCACGAAGGCGATGCTTGGGGATTCTTTGCGTCACGTCTATTTCACGGTACCCAAGTCATCAGCGGTAAACCACGAATTATCTACGGATTTGGTTTCGTTGTTCCCAAAGACTTTGAACCGACAACTGCAGGTTTGTGATATGAATTACCAGTTAATTACGCCCAACGTCCTTCATAACGACAACTTCCTGCCGATTCAGGTGGTCGATGATCTGTATGCCACCTTTGAAAAAATCGAGTCCCGATTCATCGAACCCCAGTGGGAAAGCGCAGCGCAGGGCCAGTTGAGTGCCAATTACACTTCGTACGCACATTGCGGTGGCAAGGATTTTTGGTTCCAAAGAGATGAGTTCCAGGACCCAACCTATGCCGCCATCACCAACCTGAAACACTGGTTTTTTTCTCAAGGCTTTGACACCTTCGTTCGCAGGTCGAATCCCAACGTGTTCCAGTTCATGGGGCCGCTTGACAAAAAACTATTCGGTGTGCATGCCGTCGCCTATAACCACGGTGGCTACTACAATTGGCACGTGGACAATCTTGTGTTTGTTAACGGTGAAAAAACAAAGAGAAAGAATTATTTTACCTTCAGCCTGACACTCATGCGAAATTACAAACAATGTACTGGAGGTGATCAGCTGATCTTGGACGGTGGTAAGGTCATCACTGTACCGCTAGGACACAACGTCCTTACTGTTTTCCCTTCTTATATTCACCACGCGGTGAGTCACGTGATAGCGCCCGACAACAAGGAAATGGCATTCCTTGACCAGCGCTTCAATCTTCAATTCTGGGTCACCCTGGAACATCAACCACCGGCATAATCTGCTGTACGCGTACTTTCGCTGGGCTGCCTTGTTCCTGTCACTATCGAGAGGTCACGGTAAAACCTCAGCCGTTCTGTCCATCATCAGAATGGGTCCTGAAACTGGTGCGCACACATCCCCGGTTACATGCGATCGGCGACCACCATCAATTCGTCAAAATCACGCAGAATACCAAAGCAACCTTCAACGCTACCATCCACCGGGCCAAACTGCCCGCACGACAACGAAGATCGCAGCCCAAACATGCCAGGGGCCAGGCGAAACCGCAGCGAAGACCAAACGTCGCGACGAACACCAGGTGTGGTGGATTGCATTCGTAAGGCTGATCGGAGATAAGGGATATTTGTTCGCTGGATCCGTTTCTATCTCCGTGTGAAATGCTCGTAGGGCACCTCGAGCATCCGAGTATGCCATGATCAAGTTGAGCGTTCTTGACCAATCTCCCATCCGGAGTGGCGGATCACACGCGGACGCAATCGCCGAGACACTCAAGCTTGCCCAGGCGGTCGACCGACTCGGCTATTCGCGCTACTGGGTTGCCGAACATCACAATTCGCTCGGCCTGGCTTGTACGGTTCCTGAAATTTTGATCAGCCGCATCGCTTCCATGACGAAGCAGCTACGCGTGGGCGCGGGTGGCATCATGCTCAGCCACTACAGTCCGCTGAAAGTCGCCGAAACGTTTCGCATGCTGGAAACTTTGTTTCCAGGGCGGATCGATTTGGGGGTCGGGCGAGCACCGGGCACCGACCGGAGGACGTCCGCCGCACTTCGGCCCGGGTCCGACGGCTGGGGGGCCGAGCAGTTCCCAGGACAAGTCGAGGACCTAATAGGATTCGTGAGCGACCGAACGGCAGCGAATCATCCTTTCGCATCAGTACGTGCCGTGCCGATCGGACCCGGCATCCCGCCCATCTGGTTGCTGGGGTCCGGTGATCAAAGTGGCGCTTTGGCGGCTCATTTTGGCTGCGGTTTCTCGTTTGCACACTTCATCAACAACCACGGTGGAACAGACGTCATGCGTGCCTACCGTGACGATTTTCAACCCTCGGATGAAATGCAACAACCGCAAGGCACCCTTGCCGTGTTTGCGCTTTGCGCCGAAACTGACGACGAAGCGGAAAGGCTGTGCACCAGCCGGGACCTTTGGCGGCTGCGGCTGGATCAGGGAATCATGGGACCGTTTCCGTCGGTCGAAGAGGCGACGTCCTACCCCTACACAGCGGAAGAACTGGCGCGTATCGCACTGAATCAACAGCGCCAAGTGGTCGGCTCGCCGGACCGAGTCAAGGCCCAGCTTCTCGAATTGTGCCAAGCCTACGACGTCAATGAACTGCTGGTCCTGACAATCTGTTTTGACTTTGAATCGCGTCGTCGGTCCTACGAGCTGCTGGCCGATGCGTTCCGTTTGTCAGACGGCGTTTGAGACCCGTTTTCCCCCTTTGGTGGCTGACACACTGCTGAAAATCCAGAGCATAAACTCAAACAAGATGCTCTATATTTCCACAGACACTCACTGCCTGTCCGGAGATTACGCGACCTTCGTCCGACGCCAGGTAGAGCGCCATTTGCGCAATTTCATCTGCTTCCACAAACTGACGCAGAGAATTCTGCTGAAGAAACTGCTCCCGCATCTGCTCGTAGGGCACGTCGCGGGCGGATGCCTTGGCCCGGATGACGGAGTCGATGCGATCTCCGGCCACCGCGCCCGGTAGAATCGCATTGACGCGAATGTTGTTTGGCCCCAGTTCCGCTGCCAGGCTCTTGGTGAATCCGACCACCGCCCACTTGGAAGAAGCGTAGGGAGTTCGTAGCGGAAATCCCAAACGACCCGCCACGGACGAGAGGTTGATGATCGCGCCTCCGCCGGCCTGCTTGAGCATGGGAACCGCCTCGCGCACACAAAGAAAGTGAGCCGTGATATTGACCGCCAAGGTCCGATTCCACTCGTCAATCTCGACTTCTTCCACAGGGGCAGTCGGCCCGGCAATGCCCGCGTTATTGACCAGCACATCCAGTCCACCCCAATCCTGGCGCACCGATTCGAAAAGTTCGGCAACCTGACCCGAATTCGAAACGTCGCAGATCACACAATCGATGTCCGGATGCTGGCTTTTGAATTCGGCAGCATGTGCTTCGGAAATATCGCACACGCGGACCCTGGCACCCTGTTGGTGAAATGCATCCACGATGGCTTTGCCAATACCGGATGCGCCGGCCGTCACCAGGACTCGGGTTGCGGGCGTTAATGACATAAAAATCGAAGTGGATGGTTCTCGAACAAGGATTCAACGGCAATCCATACTGGATCGCGTTATTCTACTTTGAACTCCAGCCGGCTCGCCTCACCTTTTTTAATACGGTCACAGTGTTCTTCAAAGTTCAGCATCTCCAGCAAACCGGTCCCCGTGGACATCCGTCGAAGCATTCGCTCTTCTTTTCCCTGGATTTCTTCAGCCAAAGGAATGAGTTGCTCGAATTCCTGCGATGTGGCGACGAGGATTCCGTCATCATCGCCAACCAGCACGTCGTCAGGATGGACTGTGACGCCACCACACTGGATGGGAACCTGCGTCTGGAACAGTTGATTGGTTGTTCCAGGAACCGGGCAAGCAGTGCGAGCGAAGTAAGGCAATCCAATCTCTCGGACAGCGGCCGTGTCGCGACAGGGACCATCGTTCACAATTCCAGCAAGTCCTTTGCGCGCAGCCTCGGTGGGAAACAATTCGCCTGTGAGCGCTTTGGTGCTGTTTTGTGAATCAATCACAATGATTTCCTGCCTCTGAGCGTCATGCAATGCCTTGATGACGGTCAAAAAATCATTGTGACACCTGACAGTGTGGGCGTAGCCTGCCATTTTCAGGCCCGGACACAAGGGGCGGATCTCGGAGGACATGACACGCAAACCGACCTGAAGCGCCTTGTCCGCGTCACACAGGCAAGCGGTGTCCAGTGACCCCAGTCGTTGAAGAAGTTCGTTTGACATCGTCCGTTCAGTGTCTCCTGCAGAACCTTGCTCTTGCTCCCGACGGGAAAGAAACCAGCGACTGGCAAACCTCAATGACCCTCAGCAACCAAACCTACCCGGACAGAATCACCTTCGATTTCTTGGGTACCTCTGGCTTCTTCACCCGTGGATCGTACCACAAGCAAAACAACCGTGCCAGCTTCCAGGACATTACCAAGGCGCTCCAGCTCCCACTGGGAAAAACGTCACGCATTTGGCAGTAGGAGCTGGAATCAACCCAGCCTTGTCTGGACCGTGCATGAATCAAACGACCTGCACTCGAAGTGAACCCTGTTTGCTCGTAAGATGGACGTTTCAACCCCGGTTGTTTCAGCCGGTCGACGTCCGTTGATCACCCCAGGATGATTCGTCATGAAAATTGTCGCTGTTAACTTGTTACCACTGCGAGGAGCAACTCCCGACGGGGGCTGGGATGAAAAACTTCTGGACGACGATCACAACCTGAGCACCCTGGTGGAAGTCGTCACGGATGAAGGCGTGACCGGCGTCGGCAGCGTATTTACGTCGGCTAAACTGATCGAGGGTTCGATCGAAGTCTTCCGCCCCTTTTTGATCGGCGCCTCGGCACTGGACCCGGTCGCGACCTGCGAGTCCCTGCACCAGCACACCTTCTGGCAGGGTCGCGGTGGTTCCATCACCCATGCGATCTCGGGAATCGACATCGCTTTGTGGGATATTCTCGGCAAGGTGACCGGACAACCTATCAGTCGCCTGCTCGGAGGGCGTTATCGTGAAACCATCAAACCCTACGGGTCCCTGCTGATGGCCGAACCCAAGCTCATGCGTGAGCGTCTGGAAGCGGCTTTGCAGCGCGGTTTCAAGGCTTTCAAAATCGGCTGGGGGCCCTTTGGGCGCGTCGACGCCAAAACCGACGAGGCCATCATCCAGGCAGCTCGCGACGCAGTGGGTGACGACATCGAACTCATGGTGGACGCGGGCGGAAGCGATGGTTTCTGGCCGCACGGTTACAAATGGGCCCTGCGCACAGCCCAGATGCTTGCCGACTACGACATCACCTGGTTCGAGGAACCGTTGAGGCCGGACCACATCGACGGGTTCGTCAAACTGACGGAACATTCGCCCATTCCGATCGCCTCGTGCGAGGTGTTAACGCGACGACAAGCCTTCCTCCCGTGGATCGAACGGCAGGCCGTCGATTACATTCAACCCGATGTGACCAAAGTCGGGGGGATCAGTGAGGAACACCGCATTGGCCAGTACGCGGATGACCATTCGATTCTTCTGGTTCCGCATGGCTGGAACACGGCCGTGGGACTGGCGGCCGACCTGCAACTGGTCGCCGCAGCCGGCAACGCGCGGTGGGTCGAGTACATCACACCCGCACCCTATATCGAAGATCTCCTGGCAACTCCGGTTCAGTTCAACGAGCAAGGCCTGATCAAAATTCCCGATGGACCGGGACTGGGGATGGAGTGGAACTACGACGGTATTGCGAGGTTCACCGGAGGCCGGACACTGACCCCCTCGGCCATCTGACGTTCACAAGATCACAAAGCACCGATGCAGGCTCTGGAACAGCGTCAGCTACCGCCTGAAGTGCCCGGCTTTCCCACGGAACAATTTTCTCGATCCACCTCGATGGTCAACTTGCCGGGGGCAACGCGAGTTTTGACTCATCGCCGACACACCATTGGTAACGACTGGCTCGACCGGCGCCGTCGAGCATCTCGGGACTGAGCACGATTGTTCCAAACTCGAGCGGTGTAAAATCATCACCCTGCCCCTCTGAGGTACGAAAAACATTGTAATCCTTTTCTGCCTCGACTTGGGCCAGATCGATCAAGTCTCGTAGAGCGTAACGTCGCGCCACCGCATTTCCAATGAGCCCAACGCCAACTTTCCCCTGTTGTTCCAGCATGGAACCAAGACGGTTGAAATCGGTGTGCCGCGAACCGGTGTAACTTTGCGGCTGGTAGTCCAACATCGCTTGCGTCACGAGCGAGTCGTCGCTACGGCGAATTTTGACCTTCAGGTCAATCGTATGTCGATAGGGCACTTCACACATCCACTCTGCAAAGTGGTGGCTGGTCGAACTTGAGTATCCCATGCCTAACATCAGTACCTGGGTGTTCAAACCGAGCATCATGCCAAAGGATGAACGGAGATCGAATACCGACAGCGCCGGATCGACTTCGGTGATGACGCGGGCCCGCCGCCCAATCGCTGCAAAACTGTGCCGGAAAGCGACGCTCCTCAATGCCTCTGGGCGAGTCCTTGCCGCTTCGCTGATCGCCCCCATCTCCGAGCGGTCCAGCCTGGGGGCGATAATCGGATCGTCCTCGACTTCATGAATAAATGTGAATGTGGGAACGATCAAAGTTCCACGCTCACCCACCACCTCCAACAATGCGTCGACCATTGTCTGGGCCCCTCCCTCGATCCGACCTACCGTGCGCATGGCCGAATGCACCAGCAGATTGTCTCCCGACGTGATACCCGTTTCGTTCAGGCTGCGAATGATCGTTGATTTATCCAGGGCGAGGCTCATGGCTGGCACTCTGTGGTTTGCGGTCTGTAGCGTCGGAAGGGTGGATTTTTCCCGGTTTTCAAAACGACAGGCTGTCAAGATCGTGCAACGAACAATAACAACTAACGTTTACAATGCAGGTATCGATGGGCACCCGCCGTCACAAGGCGAAAAGCGCACTCCATGCCGAGCTGGACAAAAGTCTCCGGCCCTTGAAATTGCAGCCCACCCTGAACATTCGCATCCCGCCGGTTCCCCGACGAGCCTGACGTAGGAGTTCTACACGACCATACATGTCGGGATCGTTCATTGGTTTTTCCCATCTGAAAAATCGAATGTTCCCTTGCCCTCTTGAGACAGGCGACAGACCTCGCGAACGACTCGACTTGTGGCAGAGCGCGTCTGCCTGGTCAGGTCGACGCCCAACACGGTTGGTTCCGGCCGACTCCCGTCGGCAAAGTGACAGTTTCCGTCAGATGTGAAACTGAGGAAAGCCCACGTTTCGTAGAGCACAAATCCCGAAAAACGCCCGTGGGCCTGCGAACATCGAGAAACCGATGGTAAGCAGACCGCCGCTGCAAGTTTGTTCCCGAAAACAGTCGGCTGAAATAAACACTCTCAAGATAACATCAACCAATCGAAGCTATCGGCCGGCCGATGCGGACCTTTTGTTGAGAGGCTCCGTTTGTCATGAAAATCGACGTCAGGCCAGAATGTCATGGACCACATTGCCAAAGATGTCGGTCAAACGAAAATCGCGACCCGCATGGCGATAGGTGAGTTGCTCGTGGTCGAGTCCCAGAAGGTGAAGTATCGTCGCGTGCAGGTCGTGCACATGGACCGTGTTTTCAACCGGAAGGAAACCGAAATCGTCGGTCGCTCCATACATCAAACCGGGCTTCACGCCACCGCCGGCCATCCAGGCACAAAAACTCTCCTGCTGGTGTTCGCGTCCATGCTTTTCAATCGGAGAAGTGCCGGAAATATCCTGACTCCACGGCGACCGGCCAAACTCACCCGACCAGACCACCAACGTGTCGTCGAGCAAGCCGCGACGCTTCAGGTCTTTAAGCAGACCCGCAATCGGCTTATCGACAGAAGCGGAACTGAGCGGAAGTTCAGCTTGAATATTTCCATGGTGATCCCAGCCGCCAAAAGTAACCTGAACAAAACGCACCCCCGCCTCGCTGAATCGCCGAGCCAGCAAACAGGATCGTCCCATGAGATCGGATTGCTTTTCGCCAACGCCATACATGTCCGACGTTTCCCGAGATTCGTCAGAAAGGTCGAGAATTTTCGGTGTCTCATTTTGCATGCGGAACGCCAGTTCAAAGGA
>PBTE01000048.1 GCA_002726515.1 Planctomycetaceae bacterium
GGGCGCGGTGATCCTCGCCCTGGCTCTGCGCGAACCGAAACGAGTGCTTTCCTGTACGTTGATTGCCAGCACAGGATTGGGGACCGAGATCGACGCGGATTACATCGATGGTGTGGTGAACGCCGACCGCCGCAAGCAACTAAAATCCTATTTGGAAAGATTGTTTGCTGACGGATCTCAAGTAACGCGCCAACTGGTTGACGATGTGCTGAAATTTAAACGTCTTGACGGAGTTGGCAGTGCGCTGCGCCTGCTGGCAGACAATTTTGTAGTCGATGGCCAACAGTCCTGGGTGTTTCGTGATCGACTGGCGGAACTAAGTGCCCCACTACTGGTGATCTGGGGCGCGCATGACCAGATTGTTCCCGCTCGGCACGCTGCAGGGCTGCCGCACACGGCAGAGGTACAAATTCTTGACGACTGCGGGCACATGGTGCAGATGGAAGCAGCCGGTGACGTGAATCGTTTGATTCAGACGTTTTTGGACCGGGCCTGACCGCTCAGCTAGAAGCACTTCTCAAATCCAGCAATGGAGTCGGCTGCGCTCGCTGAAATGCGGTTGGTGGTCAGGTCCGGATTGGTGCCGACGGGCTACCGACTTTCAATCACGTTTCGATCGGCGATGAAAAATCGATAAGCCATGGGAATCGCGAACAGCGTCACCAGGGTTCCGGTCAGCAGTCCGCCGATGACAACCCGGGCCATGGGAGCCTGCAGTTCGCCACCCTCTCCCCAACCGATGGCCAGGGGCAGCATGGCGAACACCGTGGTTAAAGTCGTCATGATGATCGGGCGAAATCTTCTCACCGCGGCGGTGGTCAGCACCTGGATGCCCGACCAGTCGGGTTCCGTTTGACGCAGGCGATTGACGTAGTCCACCAGAACGATCGAGTTGTTGACGACAATGCCCGACAATATGATGATTCCGATGAACGACTGAGCATTCAGCGTAGTGTTGGTCACGATCAGGGCCAGAATGACCCCGACCCCGGCCAGCGGAACGGTGAACAGAATCAGCAGCGGATCGCGTAACGATTCGAATTGAGCGGCCATCACCATGTACATCAGGATCAGGGCCAGAATGAATCCCTTGCGCAGGTCGGCAAAACTTTTTTGTTGGTGTTCCCAGTCACCGCCAATACGGTAGCTGATCCCGGCGGGCATGGCCAGGGAATTCAGTCGACGTTTCAGGTCCGCCACGGTGTGTCCCAAGTCGCTTCCCTCGACATCGGCATAAATGACGGCGGTGCGCTGTTGGTCCCGACGTTCAATCTCGACATCATCAGCATCCCGATTGAAGTTGACAATGTTTTTCAGTGGCACGAGTTTGTCGTTGGCCGATCTGACCGAGACACGTTCCACAGCGGCTGTTTGATCCCGGTCCTGGGCCTGCAGTCGAACCCGCACATCAATTTCATCCCCCTGATCTCGAAACAGGGTGGCCCGTGTACCCCGCACGGCTGTTTCCATCGTTTCGGTTACATCACGAATGGTGATCCCTAACAAGCTGGCTTTTGCGCGGTCAATCGTGGCGGACAAGATAGGCCGTTGGACCGCGTGTTCCCGGTGAACATTGACCAGGCCGGGTGTAAGATTCATCTGTTCGACGACCTGGGTCGCCATTTTCTGAATGGCGGGTAGGTCATGACCCTGCACATCGACCACCAGGTTGCTGCCACCGATGCCGCGCAGCATGCGACCGATAATCATTCCTCTTGAGGCCTGTACGCGGTATTTCATGCCGGGAATTTCCCCAACGACGTTGGATATGTCCGCGCGTATTGCTGACGCGGTCCGTTTGCGGTCCTGTCGGGGTTGAAGTTTTATTCGAAAGCGGGTGATGTGCCAACGGTCACCGTCCTCGGCGTCATCACCGATCAAGGCCGCTGTCACGAGTTGTTCCGGGAGTTCGAGTAACGTTTTTTCCAACAGCTGCGATTGCCGGTCGAGCGTTGCCAATTGGATTCCCGGAGTCATGTGAGCGTCAATGCGGAGTTCACCATCGTCGGTGGCGGGCAGAAATTCCGTTCCAATTCTTGGCGTCCATCCCACGGCCAGCGCGGAGATCAGCAGCAGCAGCGACAGCCCGAGTCCCGCGCGTTTTAAGCCGAGACTGACACTCCACCTGTACACCGCTTCGCACAGGCCCCAAACATATCGTGTGGCAGCCAGCACGGGATAGATCGTCCTGCGAACCACGCCACTTGGATCGCCAGTCGGGGTGGAAGCTGTGCCGACGGTGGTCAACATGGGGGTCAAAGTCAGACTTGCCAGCAACGAACATGCCAGGGACATGGTGACGACCCAGGTGAGCTGGTGCAGCAAAATGCCGGTAATTCCGTCGACGAACAGCAGGGGCAAAAACACAATCAAGGTGGTTACAGTACTGGCGGTGATTGCCCCGGTCACTTCCTGGGTTCCTTCGATGGCCGCGTCGATCGCGTTGCGTCCCTCGTCACGTTTCCGAAAGATACTTTCCAGGACCACAATGGAATTGTCGACCAGCAGCCCGATTCCCAGGGCGAGGCCCCCGAACGAGATCATGTTCAGTGTGAATCCCTGAAAATAGATCATCACGAAGGTAGCGAGAATCGAAAGCGGCATGGAAATAGAGATTGCCAGTGCGCTGCGAAAGCTCTGCAGGAACAGGACCATCACGACAACGGCCAGTAGCATGCCGTAGAGTGCCGCCCGGGACACGTTCCGTATCGATTCTCGAATGAAGTCCGACTTGTCGATACGAATGGTGAGTTTGACTGCTGGCCACTGGCGGTTGATTTCTTCCACGGCACGTTGAATGTGATTGCTCACATCAATGGTATTGGCCCCCGACTGTTTCACGATGTACATCATGAGCCCCTCACGGCCGTTGGTGCGCATCAATTCAGTTCGTTCTTCAATACCGTCCACCACGTTGGCGATGTCTTTGATCCGTACGATCCGTTCGCCCTCCTGACGAACCATGGTTTCTCGAATCTGGTTCAGATTCTGAAACTCGCCACGACTTCGGACCAGCCACTTCAAATGATTTTCAGTCAAATCGCCAGCGGGTTGAGTAGTGTTTTCGCGCTGCAGGGCTGTCACGACGTCTCGTACGGAAATTTGCCTCGCTTCGAGAGCCGTTCGAATCAGGTCGACCTGGATTTCCCGCTGGACGCGGCCTCGTAAATGGACTTGCGCGACTCCGGGTAAACGCTCGATTTCCGGTCCGATTTTTTTTTCCGCCAGTTGCGTTAGTTGCAGCGGATCGATGTCGCTGGTCAGGCCGATGTAAATGATGGGAGAATCATTCACGTTGTAACGATAGATGTAAGGTCCCTCCAGGTCCTCTGGCAGCGTGGTGTGGGATTTTTCGATCGCTTGGCGCAAATCGTGGATGGCGGAATCGACGGACACACCCCATTGCAGTCGAACAATGATGGTACTGCTACCTTCCGTGCTGCTGCTGAATAACTGGTCGACTCCGGTCACCGAGCTGAACGCCTGTTCGAGCGGTCTTGTGAGGCGGGTTTCGACTTCGTAAGGACCGGCGCCTTCATAAACCGTGATCACACTGATCGAGGGATAGGTGACATCGGGCATCAGGTCCACACTCAGGTTGCGCAGCGCCGTGACTCCCAGGAGCACGACGATGAGACACACCATTGACGTGGAAATCGGGCGCAATATGGCCAGGCGTGTCAAAAGCATGGAAAGTAGCCGGCGGGCGTGTGAGGTGGTTTACCGGGTGATTGGAAGCAGGTGTCGGAAACGGCGTGTTTCAGGGGCATGCGATTAGAATTCGGCGACCCGGAGGTCCTCGCTTTGGGAAACAGGCGAAACTTCCTGGCCATTTTTGATCAGCCGATTTCCCAAAACAACCACCTGCTGACCCGTTTCCAGGCCCTGCAGGATTTCCACCAGTTGGTTGGTGACCAGGCCCACACGTACGGGACAGCGTCTGGCGACCGGCGGGTTACCGTCGACGACGAAAACGGCAGGCTGATCCGGGTCATCCAGTAAGGCCGTTTTAGGAATCACCTGCGCCGCTTCGCGTTGCTGGAAGACAAGTTTTACCCGGGCATGCATTCCCGGTTTCAGTAGCTGTTCGGTGTTGGGGATTTCGACAAAAATCTGGGAAGTGCGTGTTTCCGGGTCGAGCACGGGCGCTTTGCGAATGACCTGGCCAGAAAAGGATTGGTGTGGCAACGGATCGACTTGCACGGTGGCGTTTTGTCCCAACTGGATCTTGGGGTAATCCGTTTCCGAGACGTGAATTAGCATTTTGATCTTGTCGATAGACACGATTCTCAGTAGCGGGTCGTCCGGGTTCGCCAGGTCACCGACCTCCACCAGGCGTTCGGCCAATTGGCCTGAGATGGGTGCCGTCAGGGAAAAGCTGTCGAGCTCAATACGGGCTTCCTCGACGGCCGAGCGACTTTCGGCTAAACGGGCATTGCTGAGTGCCAATTCGGCCTCCGAAATCGCTAATTGTGCCAGGGACTCTTCGTATTCCTGCTGCGTGACGGCGGCAGAGGCGAGGGCCGGGATCTGGCGTTTTACGGTTGCTTCCGCCAGGTTACGGCGAGCTTCGTGGGCGCGAATGTCGGCCTGTTGAACTCTTAAAGCCGCTTGCATGCCAGACAGTTTTTCACGCAGCAACTCATCATCCAGTTGAATCACCAGCTGTCCATCAACGTCTTTTGCGGGGCCCTGTACGGAATCACCCACATCGAACGATACATGGGTGATGTACCCGCGAACCGGAGCGCGAATCACGACCTCTGCATTGGCTTCCAGGCTTCCCACCAATTCGATTTCGTCGGCAATCGCTCTTGCTGTCACGGGTGCGACGGTGACCGCCAGTCGCGCGGGTTGTGGTGGTTGATCGATTGTGACAGGGTTTTTTTCAACGTGTTGAAACGTGTACCAACCGACTGCTCCACAAATAGCAAAAACTACTGGGACCAAAAAGTATTTGAGCAAGGTAGCTGCCTTGTGGGTTCAAGGTAAACGAAAGGTTGTGTCAACTGAACCAGTGAAGCACTGCCTAGCATAACTTCTCCCTCGTCTCTCTTCAACAATAAAGGGAGGAACTCACTGCTTTGAACGTCTTACCAGACGAGTTCTCGTCTGGTAGGTTGACTGTTGCGAAGATTCTCCACCGGGCTCAAATGAGTCGGCCCCAAGTTGCTGTCTGTTTCTCCGGTCGCAAAAGTGTGGCATCGTTCAAAACCGCTACTTCCGAAGAAAGCACATTTGTCCTGTTGAGTTGATCGCTGTTGGGGATAAAAAATGCCCCGCTTTTCTATCTGCTGATGGGATCACGTGGATTCTCGTACCAGCCGTGGTCTGGGAAAACCTATCAACAGTTGCGGTTTACAGCTTTTTGCGAGCCATTCAGGAATCGTGATTAGGCCCTTAGTTTTCAGCCCCGAAAATGTATACTTGATCCCGGGGTGCTGATCATCATTTTGTGCAGGGGCTACCCGTCAGACTGGCGGACAGGTTTGACGACGAAAAAGGAAAAAATAATGGCGCAAGAAGAATCTCCTGATGCTTACCAGAGGGAGGCTGTTGAAAAACACCTGATCCGTTACGGCGGCGAGTTCGCTCCGTTTTTCATCCATCGCGCCAAGGGCTCTTATGTCTACGACCAGGACGGGCGGGCCATTCTGGATTTTACCTCGGGGCAGATGTGCGCCATCTTGGGACACAATCACCCGGACATTCTGGCAGCGATGCAGAAATCAATGGACGAGGTGATCCATCTTTTCAGCGGCATGCTGTCGCCCCCGGTCGTGGAACTCGCCTCGGCACTCGCCGAACTGTTACCAGCTGGCCTGAGCAAAACACTGCTTGTGAATACCGGCAGCGAATCGAACGAAGCCGCTTTGCGGATGGCCAAACTGCACACAGGAGGTTTTGAGGTTGTGGGGTTTGCGGATGCCTGGCACGGGATGACGGCAGGTTCGTCTTCCAGCACCTTCTACGCCGGCCATCAGGGCTACGGACCCGGCATGCCCGGTTCGATGGCGCTGCCGTCTCCCAACTGTTATCGCTGCCCGATCCGGCATTGCCGGGACCAGTGCGACATGACCTGTCTGGATGTCGGCTTTGATCTGGTCGATCGACAATCGGTTGGCGCCTATGCCGCCATCATCGCGGAACCGATTTTGAGCACCGGGGGTGTCATCCCGTTGCCTGAAGGTTATCTGCAGCGACTGCAGGAAAAGGCCCGCCAGCGGGGCATGTTGCTCATCCTGGACGAGGCGCAGACCGCGCTGGGACGCACCGGCGCAAACTTCGCTTTTGAACACGATGGTGTGACGCCCGATGTACTCACGCTGTCCAAAACATTGGGTGCCGGATTGCCGCTGGCAGCTACGATCACCAGCCCGGAAATTGAGGAAACTTGCCACCAGAAAGGTTTTCTCTTCTACACCTCCCACGTTTCGGATCCCTTACCCAGTCAGGTGGGACTGGCGGTGTTACGAATGCTGCAACGTGACAATCTCTCGGCCCGAGCCAGCCAGATGGGTGACTATCTAAAAAAGGGACTTGAGCAACTGCAGGACGAGCACGAGTGCATCGGCCAGGTACGGGGACGTGGCTTACTGCTGGGTGTCGAGCTTGTTTCCGACCGGGAGACTCGTGCTGCCGCCAACGACCTGGGGGCGCGCGTTTCAAAACGTTGCCTCGCATTGGGACTCAGCATGAACATTATCCAGTTGCCCGGGACCAGCAGTCTGTTTCGTATTGCGCCGCCCCTGACGGTTACTCGCAACGAGATTGATTCCGCTTTGGCGATTCTCGGCCAGGCCCTGAGCGAATGCCGTTAGCGGTCGTTGTTGCCACAACTGGCGAACGTTCGACAAATGAAACGCAGGACGACCGAACGGAAAATATTTTTCGTCGTGTCTCGCTGATTTTCTAGTAGAGCGGCGGATTTCCAGTGCCAGACGAGATCCTGGGTTGAAGGACGCATCCAGTGCCTGGGTTGGGTTGTTGGACCGCAGGTCACCTGTGGCGACTTTTTCACACACCCTGCCTGGCCCAGATCAGATCTCTTCCGAATTCAGGGGGCCCGTCACTCTCGCTGACGGATCATCTGCCAAATGTCGAGTCGAAGAAGTCCGGGTGAAGACCTCATCGAGGGCGGTTAATTCCGCGGCCTGGCGATGCGCTGCAAGTGCCTGCTGCGCTTCTCCGGAGTCTACGTCCGGTGACAAGGCAAGTCGACTGGAAGGACTGGCCAACCCCGTGCTCAGGGCGTCGTCGGGAAACGCAGCCGGAGGATCCGGTTCCGGCTCCTGAGCGCCGGATGTTTGACTGCCAGCAGGAGCGGTGGAAGCATTGCCCGACGGATCGAAGTTTGTGGCCAGGGTCATGTAATCGGCCAGATCAACATCACCGTCACCATCGAAATCTCCTTGCGACCAGCCAAGATTCGGATTTTCACCGACAGGATCGAAATGCCCGGCCAGCGTGTTGTAATCCGAAAGGTCGATGAGGCCGTCCAGATTGGAGTCCCCGTATTCGCGTTCTAAAATTCCACGCACCAGCCAATCGACATCTTGCCGATCGATGACCCCGTCGGCCACCAGATCATGACGCCAGTCAACGGGCCCCCCACCGTTGGGAATCAGTTCGCAGAGCAAGTCGATGTCTTCTGCATCGATCAAGCCATCACGGTCGAGGTCACCAACAGCAATCAACAC
>PBTE01000049.1 GCA_002726515.1 Planctomycetaceae bacterium
AGGACAGGCGGCGCCGACTCGACGAGCTGCAGCGTACGATTGTACAACGTCGACAAGAGTTGGAGAAAGCCGAACAGGAGTTTCGTCATCATCGGCCCCGGTCTTTCTCCATTGTTGCCTACCAGGGCCCTCAGGGGACGCTCCGCCGTCCTGTATTCATCGAGTGTTTGCCGGATCGAGTTGTTCTTCAGCCGGAGGCAATTGTCTTGACGAAAAAAGATTTTCAACCACCTTTGGGACCTGGAAATCCACTGGCTGCAGCCTTGCGGGCGACGCGCGAGTACCTGGCCGAACAGGGGCACCTCAAGGGAGTTGGTGAACCTTACCCTCTACTGGTGGTACGGCCCCACAGCTCCCGGGCTTATACCGCGGCCCGTCGTGCGATGAAGTCCTGGGATGCGGAGTTCGGTTACGAATTGATCGATAACGACATGCAGCTCAAGTATCCGCCGGCCGATCCTGAATTGGCTGAACGACTCGAGAGAACCGTGACGGAGGCGCGTCGCCGGCGTGTTTTTCTGGCCAGAGCAGCTCCTTCCCGTTATCGCGGGTCAGGAGGAAGAGGTGTCGGCTCGGAGTTGGTTGCTTCGCAGCATGGTGGTTTCGTTCGTCGTGATGGTGGTTCGGGTTCTGTTTTGGGTGACGGTTGGGGTGAGCAGGGAGATGGTGACCTCCAGGACTCAACGGGCGAAGAGGGTCAGCTGTCCGAGAGCCAGCAGTCCGGGGGAAATGATGGCTCGGAGGCGGGTGGGCAGGAAAGCTTGCAGATCGGTTCCCAGGCTGCTGCTTCTGGAGTGTCGGCCCAGCAAGCCCCGGCTGGAGCCGAAACGAATCATCAAAAAAATTCCATTAGCACCAAGTCATTGGCCCAGTCACGGGGTGTCAACTGGGGACTGCCGAACTCGTCTCGTCGCGCTATCGCATTTACTCGTCCCATCCGAATATCGTGCTATCTCGATCGACTCGTTCTACACTCCGAAAAAGGGGAACCTGTGCCACCTCGCATCATAAAGTTCGGAGATTCGACACGGGCCAGCATCGATCAGTTTGTGTCACACGTCTGGTCTCACATGGACCGTTGGGGAATTGCCGGCGCAGGATCGTATTGGAAGCCCGTGCTGATGGTTGAAGTGGCTGATGACGCTGAGCAAAGGTTCCTGGAGTTAAAGTCCTTGCTCGATTCAAGTGGCATCGAAGTGAGAAGGAACACGCGGTGAGACGTCGAAGAACCAGTTCTGCTGAGGCGGAATCCAGCCAGGATTCGTTTCTGGACATCGTCGCCAATTTGGTCGGTATCATGATCATCCTTGTGATGGTCGTTGGTGTGCGTGCAAGGGATGCCCTCGTCGAAGCTGCAGTTTCCCGCAAGTCCGTAGATGAGCTGCAAGTGGATGTTGAGACTCCTCGATTAACAGGGGAAGAAGTCCAGCGGGATATTCATGCGATTCAAGAGAAATTGTCCGCAGTTCAGAGAGAGACTCAGCGACAGCATCAGTTTCGTAATCAAATGGTCACACTTCTGAGAGCGGCTCAGCACATCCAGGAAGAACGACGGCAGGATTTGGACGAATCGGACCGCCGGAATTTTGATCTCCAACAGGCGACACTTGCCGCACACAACGAACTCGAAGACCTGGCTCGTAATCGTCAGTCTCTGGAACGACAAGCTGATCAGAGTGTCGTGTTGGAACATCTGCCCACACCCCTCGCCAAAACGGTGTTTGGCAAGGAGGTTCATTTCCGGTTGTTGCACGGTCGTTTGGCTTATGTGCCTTTGAACGAACTGGTCGATATTCTGTCGGACCGATGGAAAAAAAAGATCTGGAAGCTGAAGGAAAGCTCGGAGTTTGTTGAAACGATTGGTCCCATCCACGGTTTTCGAATGAAGTACACAATTGGCAAGGAGACTCACGCTGTCAGCAGGCATGGGATGGTTCAGCAAAAAGAAATTGTACAGGTCACAGGTTTTCACCTGATTCCCATCGCCGACGACTTGGGAGAACCGTTTGAGGCGGCTCTGTCTGAACAGTCACACTTCCGCCAAATCCTCTCGGGGTATGATTCGAAGCAGACGACCGTCACAGTCTGGACCTATCCCGAAAGCTTTCAGGAGTTTCGTCGTTTGAAGGAAGAACTCTATCGCCTGGGATATCTCACGGCTGGTCGGCCCCTGCCCGACAACTATCCGATCGGTGGATCGCCTACCGGCAGCCGTTCCGCAGCGCAGTAAAATTGCGATTTTACCCGCCGGGAATTCAGTTCGTCTTCCCTCAACCCGGCCAATTACTTTTCCCCGGATTCGTAGATAGGATGCTGAATTGTGCGAGGGGCAGAGCCGTTCTGCGAACACCCGGGGTCAGCTGTAGTGATCCGTTGGTGCGCGTTTGCAGTCTGATACCAGGTCAGCCAGTTATCATCCGGCACTTCAGAGTTACAACCTTTTAAGGATTGACAAAGCGCAAAGCATACAAATCGGCATCCTTGAGCTCAAACCGCAGCCGGATGGTTTTCTCGGCCAACCGACTGACATCCGTTCCTTGTTTCCAGGATACGGGTACATCCAGCTTGTCAACGTACAGGTCGGGGCAGTTGGACAATTCATATCCGGGAATCACTTTGCCATCAGCCTGTTGAATCTCAACCCGCACGGAACCTACAGCGGAAGTGGAAACATTCAGCCGCAGTTGTGAACCGACGAAGTTCAACGGTTTGGTAATAAATTCTCCCCCTTCGTACGAACCCCTGAGGGAGACAAAACCGTCCTTTCGCAGGGTGTAACGCCGAATGTGACAAGTTGGCAGGCGCCAATTCTGCATGCAATACAAAGACAATTCTGTGGGGGATGTACCAAGCAATCCGCGTTCCATGTAGAGCGAACGATCGTGCCAGTTTCCTTGATCTAACCCGGGGCGAATAAACGCCTCCATGAACGTGCGCTCAAAATGTATTCCGTCTCGGCTGGAAAGAAACGCAATGTCGTTGACGCCGATGTATTTCCAATCCGGGTCAGGTTTCCGTCCGGAGGCGTAGCGAGAGGGGAACATTAACAGAAAATCCGGCGCGCGATCGTAGCGAATGGTGGAATTTGTGTAGAGTTCTTCCCTCGGAGCACCAGCAGTCTGAATGGGCTGCAAAGGAGTCCAATGACGGAAATCTTGAGATGTGGCGCGCCTTACCCAGCGAACTCCGTTCTGTTTGAACTTATTCGTCATGCCCTGCCCGAGTCTCCCGTTTCGACGCACGCCGCGCGTATAAGCTACATATTGACCGGTGACACGATCCCAGAATCCAATGTTGTGTGAATCGAAGGGACGTTCCGTCGATAAGGGGTCTCGCTCAAGTCGTTTCCAGTGCCAGCCATCGGGTGAAACCAGGCCATGTAAATACCGGGAACGAGCCAGCGCTTTGTACCGTTCGGATGGATGACAGTTTGGGTTGTCGTCACGGAAAACCGCCAGGTTTTCAACAGATCCATCCCAGACCAGGTTATTCTCCCTGGAACCATTGAACTCAATGATTCCCAGCTTTGGTTTGGTCCAGTGGATACCATTATCACTCTCGGCATAAGCGGTCATGGAATGGCGTTTCTCCTGATCAAGAGCCGAGCCGTCAACACGATACCAAGCTCGAAACTTTCCCTGGTCTCGAAAGGCGACCATGTATGACACACCATATTTCTCCCACGGATGCTCCGGTTTGATAGCGATATCCCGCCGCACGGGTGAATGTAGTTCTTGTCGTACACCCTTGAGTTTTCCGATGAGATGATCTCCCAGAAAAAGTTGGCGACGACTACCGATATCAATCACTTGCTCCCCGGCTGAAATGTGCGGCAATGCAATGAAGGCAAGGGAACCCAGGAAAACGAATACGCTGGGATGTGGAAAACAGTTAGGCCGGATCAAGTACAAGGTGTTCATGGAATTTCACTCCGTGGAGTAAAACAGGGAGACTGGTCCGAAACAGTAGCAATAAAAGATGCAGCCTGTTCGTTTCGCTAACCTTAGTTCAAAGGGGCTGCCATGCGGCGCGCAAGTCGAATGCTAAATCGATGCCTCTGGAACGTCAGCGAAGCTCATCGGAGTCCATTTCGAGAAGCTCGTTGTCATATTCGACTTCTAGTTCTCGCACTTTTTCTGCCAACTCTTCGTTTTCCTCAACGGCACTCGAAACATTGAGTTCCCATTCTGTACTCTTATTGCGCAATGAATCGGGTTTGAGCGACAATTTGAAGATTTTGGCCAGGCGTCGGGTCATTGCTTCAATACACGCAGGGTTCTTGCCTTGCAGGTAGCCCGGAATCTCCGCGACCAGCGACATCATTTCCAGACCTTCGGAATGAGCCCGGGTCATCAGGTAGCTCGTAAATGACCCCGGGCCCTCATAGGCGGTGCGGCGGACACCGTACTGCTCCATTTCTGGCAGCAACCGGGCGTCCGAACAGGTCACATACAACCTGGGTAGCCGTGTGTGCGGTACGGACCCACCGAATGAGCCGACGAAGAGAATTCGATTTGCCCCGGCTTGTCGGGCAAATGAGAAGATACACTCTCCAAAGGCTCGCCAATGCAGGTTGGGTTCCTTGCCGACAAACAGGAACAAATTGGCCTTCTCGTAAACGTAGAACGTATTGGTTGGCATCTCGACGGATTTGATCAGGCCGGCTTCGATTTGAATGTGCGGGCGAAACAGAGCCGTGATTTCCATCGAGCCGGGAAAATTGTAGATGTAGAACGATTCGGGATCGATTTCTGCGACAGTTTGAGCATCCAATAGATCGACTAATTGCTGAACGGTGCCCGTCGATACCTCGCCCCCGTCCATCCATCCATCGAACGCCAGCAAGAGTGTCGAATTTTGAAGCTGGGGGCAGTCTTTGAATCGCAGGGAGTCGTGTTGTGAATTGTTCATGGCGATATTCTAGCGATCCTGGTTTTCCCGGCACAGCACTGCTAATTTTCTTTGCGCCGTGTTTTGTTTCAATGCTACCAATTGTACCTGCGGCTGAACTGGCCGGGAGGATCATTGGAGTACCATTTTGACGAATCGAGGTAACAAGTTCTGAGTGCGTGGAGTGTCAAAACACGACTTGGCCAACTCGTCAAGTGTCAACCCGCTGATTTTCTTGACGTAGTCGGGATAGACTTTCAAGCGTTCCAAAAGGTGTTTGCGATCAAGTTCCGGATGGAATTGAGTACAATAAATCTGTTTTCCGGAAAATCGGTACGCCTGGTATTCGATCGATTGTGATGAAGCCAATAAGATTGCATCGGCTGGTGGTCTGAGGACCCGGTCTTCGTGTCCCATTTGGCCATGAAATAATTCTCCGAGTGGTCCGAAGAGTGGATCTCGTCGGCCTTCCTCCGAGAGTCGGAGTTCGTGGGTTCCCAACTCTGCGCGGGCCGGATCTTTAACAACTTGCCCCCCCATTGCCAGGCTCATTGCTTGAAAGCCCCAGCAGGAGGCAAAGGTTGGCAAGTCACGCTCATGCAGTTCTCTGAGAAAATCGCAGGTTCGATCAAGCCAGGGCGCGGATTCCACTGCGCCATAGTGACCGCTGCCGCCAATCAGAATGACGGGGTGTTGATCAACCTCGCGACGGGTCGGAACACGGTGCAGAAGATCAATCGGAAGAATCTGATCCACATCACAGTTGATCGCTCGTGCAAAGCAGCCGATTTCCTGGGAACGCATTGGATCGTCAGCGTTACGGACTTGCAGCAAGAGGTATCGGGTTTTCTTAGACACTTGAACCTTGGGTAACGCGTGAAATTCCCTCTTCTACAACATCACAGATTTTGTTGATTTGATCGAGACTAATGGACAAAGGTGGAATAATGACGACGACGTTGCCGAGAGGACGCAACCACACCCCTTGGCTGAGTGCGTACTCACAAACGTGGGCCCCTCTCTTTTCAGTCCAGGGGAAAGGCTCTTTAGTTTCCCGGTTTTGGACCAGTTCAATTCCCGCGAGCAGCCCGCATTGGCGAACGTCACCTACGTGTGGATACTTCCACAAAGGTTTCATTTGTTCAGCAAGGTGACGGATTTTTAATTGTAGTTGCTCCAGTGTGTTCTCTTCGGAAAAAATATCCAGACAGGCGATCGCCGCAGCCGCTCCCAGTGGATTACCACCGTATGTGTGTCCGTGATAAAAGGTTTTAAATTCGGAGTAATCTGCCAGAAAAGCATTCCAAACATCGGTTGTCGTCAGCGTCGCGGCCAGTGGCAGATAGCCTCCGGTTATTCCTTTGGCCAAACACAAAAAATCCGGTGACACGGCTTCGTGTTCACAGGCAAACATTTTTCCTGTTCGTCCCATGCCCATGGCCACTTCGTCGGCGATCATGAGTACATCGTATTTCTTGGTCAAACGGCGTACACCCTCCAGGTAGCCGATTGGCTGAGTCACCATTCCAGCGGCGCCCTGTACCAGGGGTTCCAAGACAAGTGCGGCGACCTTTTCGTGTTGTTCAGCCAAGACCGATTCCAGTTGAGACAGGTAGAAGTCGGCTGCGCATTCTGCCGACACTCCAGGAGGTCGGCGATACAGGGAGGGAGAGGGCAAGCGAATGACATCGAACAAGAGTGGTTGAAACATCTCGTGAAAGCGAGAGACGCCTCCCACGCTGACACTACCCAAAGTGTCTCCATGGTAAGCATCGGAGTAAGCGATGTATTTGGTTTTCTGCGGGCGAGGAACTGTACACTGATGCCAGTACTGAAAGGCCATTTTCAGTGCCACCTCAATTGCTGTCGCTCCATCATCAGAAAAAAAGACGTGCTGTAAAGTTTCCGGGGTCAAATCGACCAGGCGTCGAGCGAGTTGAATCGTGGTGGGATTGGACATTCCCAACGAAGTGACGTGTGCAACTTTATCAAGCTGATCTCGAATGGCCTGGTCCAGTCGCGGGTGGCGGTGACCATGGACGTTGCACCAGAGACTGCTCACACCGTCAATGAACTGACGACCTTCGATGTCCGTTAAAATGCAACCGTGAGCTTCCTGGATCACCAGTGGCTCGTATTCACTCATTTGGGTGAAAGCGTGCCAGAGGAGTTCCCTGTCCCAGGTGCGCAACTGATCATGGGTCGGCGTCATGGCCACTTGACGATAACCTTCTCCCCGATCGAGACACCCAACATGGCATGCGCACTTTCTCCGACAATCGACAATTGCAGAAATCCACCGTTCCCGATCATACCAATGTAAGTCATTGCAGGTTGGCCGTGATCGGTGTCGTGAAGACCATTGGTTTCGTGCTCGTCGCAGAAGATTGTTAAACGTTCATCACGAGGGGCAGTCTCCAGTCGGTCGATGGCAATGTCCGTAACGAGATTGCCTTCCACACCTACTGAGACGACCTTTCCTTCGATTTGCTGAGCCATGCCTACCCTTCATGAGACAGCCAAATGATGCACGAAAATCAGATAGGTCCGGTTGATCACGTTCAGAATTGCATTGTACGAATGTTTTGCGAAGTGGCCAAGCACTGTACGCGCTTTGCCGCAAGATTCAAAAGTGACTAATTCCAATGAATCTGCACGGCATCTCCGGCTTCTGCGCCCACGTGCAAAGCTGCGTTTCCATCCACCACAGCCACTTCCAGGTAACCATTGGAACTTGCTAAGGCCACCAACTCGCCCGGCCGGCCAACTCCATAGGTTGTTACGAGTCCGTTGGTTTGAAATACTCCGCAAGAGATCCGACAGCGATCTCGAACTCCGGAAGGAATGTTTTCCACTGGAATATCGGTGAGTAAATTGCCGAACGAGTCAATCAGCACCACAGAACCCTGGATCGAATCAGAATTGATTTTTAAATCATTCCAATTCAGTTTCACCCAGTCATCCACTGGACCGCCAACCTTGTCCCATGAGAGCCCCCGGCTGAGATGCGCCGCAACAGGTGCCATGATGTCGCGACCGTGGAAAGTGGGTGCGACAGGATGATTCCAAAGTCGATCATTGGTGATTGCGACGACCTGCTTCGCCGGGGTAAAACGTGTGATTCCTGACAGAAGCCCGTTGTCCGGAGCGATTACAGACTGATTCAAGAGATTGGCCAGCAGAATTCGACGTGATGTCCCCACCCCGGGATCAACCACCGCTACGTGAATTGTGTGTTTTGGGAAGCGAGGCACGGTCTGGGCCAGTATCAAAGCGGCTTGCCGTACATTTTGAGGGGGGATGGAGTGAGTGACGTCAACGAGCGTGGCGTCGGGATTGAGTTGAAGTACCGCGGCTTTCATTTGAGCCACGTAGGGGCTGTCCACTCCAAAGTCCGTTGTGAAAGAGATGATTGGACGAGACATTCACTTTTGTTCGATCAAATCGAGGCAGGGTTGTCGAAACTGTCCCGGATTCACATTGGGATTGCGCCTCTTGGCTTCGCCGATGATTCTCCCCAAGGCTTGTTGTTTTCCAGCCTTGACGTCCGCAACGATCTGGGGAAATTCAGTCAGTAGCTGCTCGCATAGTTGTAGCAGGGCGGATTGATCCACCTGTTCAATACCCAGGGATTGCATGGCTTGCTGGAAGGAGTTGCCTTGCATTGTCATTTCGCGAAAAACTTCACGAGCCCGTGAACGATCAATTTCCCCTTTTTGGACGGCTTGCAACAATTGGCTCAACTCGTCGGGTGTTACGGGAAATTCATCGACAGCCCATGATTCTTCGTTCAGCGTTCGCAGGACCTCCTGCTGCATCCAGTTGCTTGCCTGTTGCGGGTCGCCAGAAGTTTCTGCCAGGCGGATAAAATACTCGGCGAATTTAGGGCCTTGGTTCACCGTGACGTTTGCATCGTAAGGCTTGATCGAATAGTCTGTTTGCAGACGTTTTCTAAGAACGGCGGGGAGTTCACCCAGGGATTGTCGAACCTGCTCGACCTCTTCAGGCTCGACAATCACGGGTACCAGGTCAGGGTCCGGGAAGTAGCGATAGTCGCTAGATTCTTCTTTGCTGCGTTGGGCCCGAGTCACTTGAGCGCCATCGTCCCAGCCTCGTGTTTGCTTGGGGACGTCACCCAGCTTTTTCCCGGCCTCCTGCCACTCGGAGTACTGGCGCTGAGCCTCGTAGTCCAGGGCTCGTTCGACAGCACGGAAACTGTTCATGTTCTTGACTTCGACGATCGGAGTCGCGACCTTTCCTTGTGGTGTGTCGACGTGAAGATTAATGTTGGCATCGACTCGCAAACTTCCCTCTTGCATGTTGCAGTCGGAAACTTCGAGATAGGTGAGCAGCAACTTGAGTTCGGTGAGATAAGTTTTTGCTTCCAGCGACGAGTACATCTCAGGACAACTGACGATTTCCAGAAGCGGTGTTCCCGTGCGGTTCAGGTCAATGCGACTGTCCGCTTTGCCTGCCAACTCGTCGTGCATGCTCTTGCCCGCGTCCTCTTCCAGATGAGCACGGATGATACCAACCCGCTTGGAGTCGAAGTTCCCTTGAGGATCGCTGATCTCCAGCCAGCCATTTTGCGACATGGGCAGGTCATATTGGCTGATCTGGTATCCCTTGGGCAAATCGGGATAGTAGTAGCTTTTTCGATCCCATTTCGTGAATTTGGGGACTTCGCAATTCAGGGCGATTGCCGTGATCAACGAGAGTTGAAACGCCTTGCGATTCATCACCGGTAAGGTCCCCGGGAGACCGATGCAAACGGGACAAGTTTGCGTGTTGGGTGGACCACCGAACCTGTTCTGACAACGGCAGAATAATTTTGTTTCGGTGAGGAGTTGGACGTGGGTTTCCAGTCCGATCACAATCTTGTATGGTTTGTCGCTCATCATGGAACCGGTCAGTTCAATGCAGGTCGCCGTTGGTGCCACGCCGTCTCTTTTTGAAACCAATGGGCGGCCTGTAGGAGTCGGTCTTCAGAAAGCGGCGGGCCCTGTAACTGCAGGCCGATGGGAAGGCCAGCATTGCTGAACCCGCAAGGTATGGAAATGGCGGGAACTCCTGCCAGGTTGGCGCTGACGGTGTAAAGGTCACCCAGGTACATGGCCAGTGGATCATCGATTTTGGAACCGCGGGGAAAGGCAGGGGTAGGAGTAACCGGACCAATGACCAAATCAACTTCGCGGAAAGCTTCGTCATAATCCTGACGGATCAGACGCCTTACCTTCAACGCCTTCAAGTAGTAGGCTTCGTAATACCCGGCACTCAGGGCGTAAGTGCCTAGCATGATGCGACGTTTGACTTCTGCACCGAAACCTTCTGCCCGTGTCTGGCGGTACAACCGTACGAGAGGGCTGTCGAGGTTGTTAAGGGCCTGCTCGTCATCAGTTGCTGAGAGTCCACTGCGCTGCTGTTTCAGCGTGGCGTGTAAAATGTTTTCGTCGGTGCGATAACCATAGTGTACGCCGTCATAACGCGCCAGATTGCTGGACGCTTCGCAGGGAGCGATCACGTAGTAAGTCGCAATGGCGTATTCGCTGTGAGGAAGTGAGACCGAAGTAATCTTGGCCCCCAACTCTTGATAGACACGAATGGATTCGCGCACGGCAGACTCGACTTCCGCATCCAGTCCTTCGCCGAAATGTTCCTCGACCACGCCGAGCTTGAGGCCTTTCAGGGGTTGTTGAAGGACAGAACGATAACGAGGCACCGATTGATCCAGGGAAGTTGAGTCCCGTGCATCGTGGCCCGCGATGACCTCCAGCAGGAGAGCTGCATCTTCCGCCGTGCGAGCCAACGGTCCGATTTGATCCAGACTGCTGGCAAATGCGACCAACCCCATGCGGCTGACTCGTCCGTAGGTTGGCTTCAGTCCTACCACACCGCAAAACGCGGCTGGTTGCCGGATCGACCCGCCGGTGTCTGAACCGATTGACAAGGGGGACATTCCCGAGGCGATGCAGGTCGCGGCACCGCCGCTTGAGCCACCCGGGATGCAGGTTGTGTTCCAGGGATTGCAGGTCTCGCCCAAGGCCGAACTCTCTGTCGAGCCTCCCATCGCAAATTCGTCAAGATTGGTTTTACCTAATGGAATGGCTCCAGCCTCCCGAAGCTTTTCGACGACCGTCGCATCGTAAGGTGGTTTGAAATTCTCCAGCATCCGTGATCCGCAGGTTGTCGTTTGTCCACGTGTGCAGAGATTGTCTTTCAATGCAATCGGTAATCCGGCCAGCGGGCCCGGGCTTTCACCGGCGTTGCGTCGTCGGTCCATCGCTGCCGCATGTTTCAGAGATTCTTCCGGGTCGGTTCGTAGAAAAGATCCAATTTTCTGGTCGCAGGCTTCGATGCGATCCAGATAGGCCTTTGTCAATTCAGTTGATGTGAGTTCACCTGCTTGCAACAGGGAAAGAAGTTTGACCGCCGTGTAGTCCGTCAGGTCTGCCATCGCTGGGAGGAGGGTGGATCAGTCGCCTAAGACCGCAGGAACAAGGTAACAGTCGTCGTCGCGTCGGGGGGCATTTGTGAGGGCTTCGTCGCAGGGGAGACTGGGCCGGCGTTCATCGTTGGCGAAGACATTGAACCTTTCCACGCCATGTGCCATGGGCTGAATGTTGTCCGTTGGCAATTGCGCCAGCTGTTCTACGTATCCCACAATCTGGTTGAGCTGCGTGGTCATCGTTTCGAGATCGTCTTCGGTAAGTTGAAGACGGGCCAGCAGGGAAACACGTTCGACCTCGTTTCGTGTAAGACTCATTTTTTTGCCGCGTCGCCAGGCCTGCTGAGACTTCACACGCCTCGGCCTTTAAGAATTTGAAACGTTTGGAATTCGCTCAACCCGCGGTAGATTTCTCAGCCTTTGGCAATTTGAACGGCGCGTGCTTGACAACCTTGCGCACGGCACCGCTACGAATACACTGTGTGCAAACCTGCATGGTCTGGTGGCTGCCGTTTGCCGTCGTGACCTTGATACGTTGAAGGTTGGGTTTGAATTTGCGTCGTGTAATGCCCGTGATCTTCGTGCCGACCCCTCCCAAGTACTTCGCCTTGCCACGCGTTTCCACAGAATTGCCCATCTGTGGACCCTTCCCACAAACCTGACATGCGCGAGCCATCGGAATCCTCTCGTTCACATTCGTTAATTACGTCTGCTGATCAAGCTTTCGAGTATAACCGCTGGACAGCGGGCTGCAACTGCAACTGGGGAATCAGGGCCGGTCGTCCTGCCAGGTTCTCGCTGCTGCCGGGTCGTTGCCAATCGGGTCCCCGGGACATTGGAGCGGATTTCACTCTGGGGCAACCACGCGAGGCGCTGCCCGCTTGGTAATCTTCAGAATCTCTGTCAGTACGTGGCCATTGGTTCCAATTCCCTCACCATGAGCCACGGTCGGCTGACCGCTCCAATCTGTAAACGTCCCACCAGCCTCTTCCAGCACGGGCTGGACAGCAGCGGCGTCCCAGAGATTCAGCACGGGGTCAATCATCGCCACGGCTCGCCCCGTGGCTACGAGTAAGTATCCGTAACAGTCGCCCCAGGTTCGGGTGAACCAACTTGCTTGTTGCAGATCTTGAAGCAGGTCCAGAATCTCACGATCCTGCCAACCGGCAAACTCACTGGTCAATAGCACCCCGTCGCTCAGTTGTGCACAGTCACAGACCCGGGCCCGCTGGCGGGGTTGTCTGCCCTGCACGTACCAGGCGCCTTGTCCTTGAGAAGCAAAAACCCTCTCATCCAATGCCGGCATTTCGATAACGCCGGCCACTCCCTTTCCTTCAAATTGTATCCCAATCAGAGTGCCATACAGTGGAACACCACTAATGAAAGACTTCGTGCCATCGATCGGATCCACAATCCAGCGAAAGAGCGAGTCACCATCCCGATTCGGGAATTCTTCGCCTATAATTTGGTCATTGGGAAAACTGGCAATGATCCGGTCCCGTAATAAAATTTCGGCTTCCCGGTCTGCATCCGTGACCGGGGAGTTGTCCGATTTTCGTTGAATCGTGTAGGCCTGTCCTTGAAAGTACTGCAGGGTTCGTTTGCCAGCCTCGTAAGCCGCATCTACAGCTAACTCGAGTCGTTCGGCAAGATCAGAAGCGAAATCAGGCACGGTGTATCTTGCAGTTTTTGTGAGGGGGGATCAGGAACCGGTTGCAGAATTGGCGGCCTTGAATTTTTGATCGCAACACATCCGTTGGAAATCAATCTGCACCAGGGCCGGTGAACGAGCGTACCCCTTTTTCCTCAGAGAGATCATTCAACGTGCAAGCGTCCAGTTCACGGTTCGGTTGTAATAAATATTGCACGGACGCTTGACGATTTGATTATATTTTCTCAGTTATTCGTGTCAAACTCAGGCTGAACCGGAGCGTCTGTGGCAGTCAACTGGGATAGCTTGATCTCATTCAATTGTTTACGCGCTGTTGCCGAGACCTCTTTCAGGGCCGCCTGTAATTCAGCTTGTGAGTCAACGGAAAATCCTTCGTTCTCTGGCATGCCAGCGTCCAGGGGACCGTCGATTGCTTCAATCACGTCCAGCAGTGAAATCTCACTGGGAGACCTCACCAGCGCGTACCCGCCATCCACCCCACGGGTCGAACGAAGGATACCGTGATTGACCAGGTTTCGCAGAATCTGCAACAGAAACCGTTCCGGCATCTGTCCGTCTGCCGCTAACTGGCTGCACGGCACCGGTCGGCTCGTTTCCAATCTTGCAAGCTGAAGGGATGCCTGCAGTGCGTAAGTTACCGTACGAGAAAGCTTCATAGTCCCCGCCTTTGACACCACGGTATGCGCATCGGCCTTAACAAAACTTTGAACCGCGAATTACATCACTCTGTTCGACGGAAAAGCTTTGAAGCGCCAACGTTGCCGTCCCAATTCTTCGTCCTACACCAAACCCGCAACTCTTCACGCAAAAACTTGTGCCAGGGACGTTGTAACACTGTTCAGAGCTAGGTTTACCGGGATAAAGGATAAATAAAATGACGAACGCAGTGATCCAGTACGAATGAAGATAGGGTCTTTTGCCTCCTCCGAGAGGAGTCAATGTATAAAAGATGATGCAAAATGTCAAACAACCATAATCCCAGTGTGCAGGTGGATATTAGCATCACGGGTGCTCATCGAGCGATTCCAGTGTCAACACACACCTAAAGCCCCCAGTGTGTTATCTGGATTGCCGGACTCAACGGGCGAAGAGCGAGGTGCAAATGCAGATGCGACTGAAACTGGCAAGATCTGACGAATAAAGTGGAAAGTCAATTGCGGCGTAGGTGCCGAGGCTAAAAAGGCGGAGCCTTCAAATTTCGGGTTCAGTCGACCGACTGGATGGCGCGTTGTCAATTGATTCGCAGTCGGATTTGTGGCCAGCTCGAAACGATTGCCACATGAGCAAAACGGCTCCACACACCAGAAGACAATCGGCGACGTTAAAATTGGGCCATGAAAATTGCGCATACCGTAATAGAATCCAGTCTCGAACTTCCGGCAATCTTTCTCCTTCGTGGCCTGGAACAACCCACAAACCCAGTCGGTCGTAGAGGTTTCCCATGATTCCTCCCATGACCAGTCCGAGAGAAACACAAAACAAGCGATCAAAAATTCCCTTGGCGAGGAAAAGCCAATAGAAAATTCCCAGGGCTGCTGCAATCGAAAGCAGGCTCAACAACCAGGTGAATCCCTGGCCCAGGCCGAACAAGCCTCCCGAGTTTGTTGCGGTCTGGACGCCTATGTAGCTTTCCCAGACCCAAAAAATGGGTTTTTGAGTCCAGGGTGGACAGCCGCGCCAAGAAAAAATCTTTTCCTTGGTGATAAGGTCGACCGCGCAGCCAATCACCGCCAGAGACGAAAACAGGGTGATGTTGGCAAGCGGGAGGCTGCCGAATGACGCGCGGGAATCGCTAGCCTTGAATCTCGGAGGCACAGTCGATGCAGAGCGGTGTGTAGGGGATGGCGTTCAGACGAGTCTTCTTGATACCGTACTCGCATGTTTCACACGTACCATAGATACCCTCCTCAATTCGCTCAAGGGCGGCTTCGATCATCTCGAGGGTATCTTCTTCGTTTTGCATCATGTTCAGCGTAAATTCCTGGTCATAATTATCGCTGCCGATATCTGCCATGTGAATTGGCATGCTGGACAAGTCACCACTCGCCTCACTGCGACTCTTGCTGAGGGCAGCATCTGCCATGGCGCTGACGTCACCACGCAATCGCGCGCGGAGCAATAAAAGGCGCTCTTTGTAGACTTTCATCTCCCGTTTGTTCATTTTAATAGCTCCAACCAGCAAAATTCGACCAAGACCTGTCATTGTACAAACTGGCGCTGCTACTGTCAAAGGTCCCGAACGTTAGTCGTGTACCCATCTTGCTTGGTAACTTCCTCTGGGACAGGGACTTGCTCCTTTTGACGGAACCGTCCAGAGAAACCTGATCTGTTATTTCGTCGCCTGCACACCGGCTTTTGCGGAGTAGGGGGCCGGGAAATATTTACCATGATTTGACTGGGATTTATCAACTGACGTCGGACCATGGCAGGGACTCAAACTGGGTGGGTTAAGTTCAGTTCTGCCTTGTAGATGCGACAAGCCCCCTTTAGACTACATACTAAACCGCTTCAGCCGGTCGGCTAGGAGAGAGGTGTTCCCCGGGTGATATGGATTTCATGAAGTGTCTACCTCCGATTCAGTCTATCAACAGTGCATTTCTTCCTCGTGCGGCGATACCTTCGCCATTGGGGAAGCGCTGGTTGCCTGCGACCAGTGTGGCGATCTGTTAGATGTCGTCTACGATTGGAATCGCCTGCCCCTGCCCTCCTCCCTCAAGGAATTCGAGCAAAAATGGTCCCAGCGGGGCGACCCTCTCAATTTCAGTGGTGTTTGGCGATTTCGACAATTGTTGCCATTTGCCACACCGGAAAAAATCATCACGATTGGCGAGGGCCAAACCCTGTTGCAACGGGCGGATCGAGTTGCGCGCCATATCGGTCTCTCTGCCGGCCGGCTTTTTCTTCAGTATGAAGGAATGAACCCCTCGGGCAGCTTCAAGGACAATGGTATGTCCGCGGCTTTTACGCATGCCCACTCGATTGGGGCCCAACGAGCAGCTTGCGCTTCTACAGGGAACACCAGTGCGTCCTTAGCGATGTATTGCGCCGTTACCGGGCTCATGAAAGGAGTGGTATTCATCGGGTCTGGAAAAATTGCCTACGGCAAACTTTCGCAAGCACTCGATTGTGGAGCCCTGACCGTGCAAATTACAGGCGATTTTGATGATGCGATGGCACGTGTCAAAGAAATTAGTCAAAAGCTGGGGATCTACCTGGTCAACAGCGTCAATCCGTTCCGCTTGGAAGGCCAAAAAACGATTATTTATCGAATCCTGGAGTCACTTGACTGGGAAATTCCGGATTGGATCGTCGTCCCGGGCGGGAACCTGGGAAACTCCAGTGCTTTTGGGAAAGCGTTCAGTGAATTGAAAGAGTTGGGGCTGATTGACCGCGTCCCGCGTATGGCGGTGATCAACGCCGCCGGTGCCGACACGCTTTATCAACTTTATGATCGGAGATCGCTGCGGTGGAAAAATGGTGACGCTGATATGTGTATCGCCCGCGACTACTATCAAGAGCTCGACGCACAAAATCAAAAGGCGGAGACCATTGCCAGTGCCATCGAAATCAATCGTCCCGTGAATCTGAAAAAATGCATTCGGGCTTTGGAGTTTTGCGATGGTGTTGTGCGCAGGGTTTCCGATCAGGAGATTCTGGATGCGAAAGCACAAGTTGGTGCCGGTGGACTGGGATGTGAACCAGCCAGCGCTGCGAGTGTTGCTGGAGCCAAGCTGCTGATCGAAGAAGGAATCATGGGATCCGATGAGCGTGTCGTCTGTATTTTAACAGGGCATCAATTGAAGGACCCGACAGCAACAGTCGCCTACCACACCACCGATCAAGAGCAATTCGATAGGGTGCTTGGTCAAAGGGGCGTGCAGCGTGCCTCCTTTGCGAACAGGGCCGTCGTGGTACCCAACGATGTCGAAGAGATTGTCAAGGCAATCCAGTTGTATAGTTAGGTCTCGTGTTGGTCGTTTCATCATCCGGCCGAATCATGTCGGTTGTGAAAGCTAAGACCGGAGGCAGAAACCCTGATGGCATTGGTTTTCCACAAAAGGGCACTCTTGAATGTGGTTGCTGCACAACGCTTTCTGGCAGGTGAGGAGTTTCTTACCAGGGCCGTAGACGAACAGACTTCCGACAAAGCCTGACCTAGATGAAGGAGCTTCCATGACACCAATTCGAGTCGCCATTCACGGTGCTGCGGGCCGGATGGGCCGCCGTCTAGTGGCGTTAGGCAGTGAAGATTCGGATCTTGCGATCACATCTGCGATTGAGAACCCCGATCATCCGCACTTGGGAAGTGACGCCGGGTTGATTGCTGGCGTGAACGAATTAGGGTTCCCGTTGTCCCCGGGTTTAACAGTGAATGTCGACGTAATGATTGACTTTTCCGTTCCCCAGGGGGCAGCAGCGATCACCAAGACCTGTGTCGAACGGCGCGTTGCCCTGGTCATGGCAACCACAGGCCTCAACGACCATCAGCAAAGCATAATTTCGGCGGCGGCTCAGGAGATTCCGGTGGTTTGGGCACCCAGCATGAGCCTGGCAGTCAATCTGACGATGAAGCTCGCCGAGATTGCCGGACAGGCGTTAAAAGAACATCCGTCAGGAGTGGATGTCGAAATCGTCGAGCGTCACCACCGTTTTAAAGAGGATGCTCCCAGCGGTACGGCATTGCGGTTCGGCCAGATCATTGCCGATGCCATGGGGCAAACCAGTCAGATTCACGGGCGCGAGGGCCGTCCGGGTATTCGGCCTCGAGATGAGATCGCTTACCACGCGATTCGCGTCGGCGATAATCCCGGTGAACACACAATCATCTTTGGGCTCCTGGGAGAAATGATTGAATTGAAGGTCGGTTCGACCAGTCGTGACTGTTACGTCCAGGGTGCGCTGGCCGCTGCGAAATTTGTAGTGGGTAAGGATCCAGGTCTTTATGGTATGAATGATGTATTGGGGTTGGCCTGAAGGGAGATTTTCAAACTTCCTCGGTTCCTTTCCTGTCGATCTCTCGGGCCAGTTGAACTCGCATGGCAAAGTGTGGCGAAGGTTATCTCTGTGAAGTCTGCGGACAAGATGTCGGAAACATCACCGATAGCGATCTCTATCTGCGATATGTGATCGGCCAACTCGATTCCGAGATGTTGCACATTGCAGGTGAACGGCACATCCGCTGTAATCCCGTGCTGGCCCAGTTCATCGTGGATGACCGATTTCCAGCGGTTCTTGTCGACGGTGATTTTGATAAACGAGACCTCGATACGCTGCACGTTGCGCAGCAGGAAGAACTCGTCACACGTGGCTGGCGCCGTCTGCAAAAGGTGCTTTCAGAAGGGCTGCCGGTGACCCAGCTTCCACTCCCCGAAGTTCGTGCCAGCTTGGAAGAGTGACCGCGGTGCTACCAGATGGCGCTGGTGAGAAGACTTTCGCAAAGCACCTGCAGTTCACCGGTTGGATAGGCCGCTCCTGTCCGGCCACTCAAATGGCTGGCAAGAACTCATGGCCTCTGTCGGTTTTAACACCTGTTGTGTCGGCACGCGATAACTAGGCCGGAGCATACCGGCCCTCACCGTTGACACGTGCGAACACGTCATTGAGTATCCAATGAAACAGGCACAAATGAATGCTTTCCACCATGCCCATGTCGTGTAGTTTGATATGCAATCCGTCTTGTTGCAGTTGTTTCAATTTTCCGCCGTCGTATCCTGTCAGGCCAAATGTTATGAGTTCGTGTCGATTGGCCCAGTCAACGGCTTCTAGAATATTAGGGCTGTTGCCAGAGCCGCTGATGGCGATCAAGACGTCTTCAGGGCCACCGTAATTCATCAACTGCTGGACAAAAATCTGGTCGTAACCCACGTCATTGCCCACCGCCATCAGCCAGCCTGCATTGTCCGTGAGACTCAATACCTTCAGACGCCGCTTCGATTCGTCCCGCAAGTCTTTTTCGGAGAGGGTGCTTTTTCCCAGGTCTTCAGCCATGTGACTGGCCGTTGTGCCGGAACCACCATTGCCGATGATGAAAACAAAACGGCCTGTTTCCCAAGCCCTGTAGACCAACTCTGCCCAGCGCCTCATCGCCTCTTGATCGATACGCTCTAATTCGTCGTTGAGACGATTTACATACTGCGCCGCATCGAGCGTGGCACCTAGCATAATGTTTTCCTGGGAATGAAGTTGATGTTTCAGAGCCGGGGGTTCACCCGACTCGTTATCACACGTTGAAAGTACATATCAAGTATCTCGCATCTGCTGTCCGACGTCCAGCGCGAGCTGTGTTGGTTGACTTCGTTTTCTCCGCCACTGCTGTTGGTAACCGGTCATGCCGGGTGAGACGTGCCTGGTCGGCCTTTTTTGTTAGAGTCCTTGTGCTACGGGCCGGTACCAGAGGGCGACAGGGACCATGATGCCCGCTGTCAGAGCGAACATAGCATTCGGTTGCCAGGCGATCCTTTCCAGAAAATGTCCCGCACCCCAGTAGATGACGCCGGATGACAATATGGCGATCCAGTTGGCAAGGTTCATGGTGGCGATCATCCGTCCTTTTTGACTTTCTGGTGGACGGGACTGAAGGAAGACTTGCAGCGGAACAGCAAACATTCCGGCGAACATGCCCAGCAGCAGGAGGGTGGGAATGCTGCCCCTGAACCCGAGCCATTGTCCATGCACACCTCCCGGCAGGCTCAGCAAAACAAGGCAAGCAAAAATGCCCCAGATTCCAGTGCGTACCACTCCGGAAGCAAATCGGCCTCGGGATAGTATTCCGGCCAGGATGCAACCGATGGCAATCCCAATCGCCATACTGGATACCATGAGGCTGGTGGCCTTTGCATCCAGTTTTAATTGCAGCACGCCCAGAGCGTTGACCGACATCTGGACCAGACCACCCACCAGCCAGAACACGCAAGAGGCTAACAGGGCTGCCAGCAACGGTTTGTCCGTGGTGAGCAACCGGCGTGTCTCTGGAGGTAGAGTCAGCGAACTGGGTTGAAACTTCAGGCCCGGCTCGGCGGCTGGTACCTTTCGAATCAACAGGGAAGTACCCGTTCCCAGGGCGGCAATCAGTACACAAATGGCCGAAACCATCCACAACTGATCGGCATCTGAAAAGGCAACCTTCAGCACTCCGGCGATCGCCGTTCCCAAGATGATGGCCAAAAAAGTCGTCATCAACATGATGCCGTTTGCATGAGGCAGGTCAATCGGACGAAGTGTTTCCGGTAGAATTCCGTATTTGCTCGGACCGAAAAAAGCGCTTTGGGCTCCCATCAAGAACAATACGACGAACATGCCATGCAGCCCGAATCTCGCGTACCAGAGAAAAGCCAGCAAACCGAGTGACATGACAACGATTTCTGCAACTTTCGAAAGCACAATTACTTGCCGCTTGCTAAACAGATCTGACAAATAGCCGGCTAGGCCCGAGAAAAGCAGAAACGGGGCGGCAAACACAATCATGGCCCTGCCCTGGAGGTCCTGTTCGCCGTTTTCTCCGGCCACTACCGCTACTACCGCTAACAAAAGTAGTAATTGTTTGAACAGATTGTCGTTGAAGGCCCCCAGAAATTGGGTACAGGTCATACCCCAGAAGGAATGGTTGCGCAGAAGCGGTGGCTTGAGATCACGGGCTTCTGAATGATCCTCTGACATGCCAGTGGATGTCAGCCGGTCGGGCATTATTTTCAGACCTCAATCCTTGCTATGAAGCAGAACCAACGGTTCTTCTTTGGCCATTTTTCGAATGTCTTCCGTGATTTTCATCGAACAGTACTTGGGCCCACACATGCTGCAGAAATGTGCGATCTTGAAGGTGTCCTGGGGTAAGGTCTGGTCGTGATACGACTGTGCGGTTTTGGGGTCGAGTGAAAGTCGAAATTGTTCTTCCCAGTCGAATTCAAATCGCGCCTTGCTGAGCGCATCGTCCCGTGTTTGCGAGCCCACGCGATGCCGTGCCAGATCAGCGGCATGGGCCGCAATTTTGTAGGCAATGGCGCCTTGCCTGACGTCATCCTTATCGGGCAGACCAAGATGTTCTTTCGGTGTTACGTAGCACAGCATGGCAGCACCACTCCAGCCAGCCAGGGCTGCTCCGATAGCGCTGGTGATGTGGTCGTAACCGGGGGCGATATCGGTCACCAGCGGACCCAGTACGTAAAACGGTGCACCGTGGCAAACTTCGATTTGTTTTTGGACATTCATTTCAATTTGATCCATCGGAATATGTCCCGGACCCTCGACCATTACCTGGGTGCCGTTTTTCCAACTCCGCTGGACCAGTTCTCCCAGGACATTCAACTCAGCAAACTGGGCGTCGTCACTCGCGTCCGCGATGGAACCCGGCCGTAATCCGTCCCCCAGACTCCACGTCACATCGTACTGGCGCATGATAGCGCACAGGTCATCAAAGGATTCGTAAAGCGGATTTTGCCTGCGGTGTGCCATCATCCACTTGGCGATCAAGGAACCGCCACGACTGACGATGCCGGTCACCCGGTTCAGGGTCAAATGCAAGTGTTCCAACAAGATACCGCAGTGAATGGTCATATAGTCCACCCCCTGCCGGGCCTGATGTTCGACCATGTCCAGGAAGTGCTGTGGCTTCATGTCTTCGATTTCACCACCCAGTTCTTCCAGCATCTGGTAGATCGGAACTGTCCCGATAGGTACGGTGGTATGATCGAGAATGGCGAGCCGTATCTTATCGATGTCTTTGCCGGTCGAGAGGTCCATGACCGTGTCGGATCCATAACCTACCGAGGCGTCCAACTTTTCCAGTTCCCCTGCAAGATCGCTGGTCACCGCAGAATTACCGATGTTGGCGTTAATCTTGCATTTGGCTGCAATTCCAATCCCCATGGGCTCCAGTTTTTTGCTGAGATGCACGGTATTGGCTGGAATCACCATCCTGCCAACAGCCACTTCCTCTCGAATGGCATCAGCAGTTAAAGCTTCACGTTTTGCCACGTGTTCCATTTCGGGTGTAACGATGCCAGCTTGTGCTTGTTCGAGTTGGGTCATTGGGGTGGGTTCCTCCCTGTAAGCAGACGCCAGAAGAGACCGTGCGCCGCGTATTTAAATGTCCAAGCCAATTTTTTGAAACCTCATGTTATCCTTGCAGCAGCGGTTGTCAATCGAGGTTGTGGCCCACTTTGCCGGCAACCCTGTGCGGACTCAATGAATCTTTGTTCTTCCCGGAAACTACATTTGTGTGCGAATCGGAATTTGCCTGAAGTGAGGCAACGACCACCAACGGGTTCACCTTTGCGAGCAGGGTTGTTTTTATCCGAAGGGCTTACAAGGTGTTTTTTTGACGATCGTTCTAGGGCTGGAAGGACTTTTTGGACATCGCAGGTAGAGTCGGCTGCTTGTTCACCAGAGCCGAGTCGTCCGGAGCAGGCGCCACGATTTCAACTTCGAAATACACTCGTCTTTGTTGCAGATTGACGAGTTCAGTCGGCGGTGGATGTTAGCCGCCACCGGGCGTGAGGCCACTGTACCTCAAGACTCGTATCCCAGGTTGGGTGCCAGCCAACGTTCGATTTCCTTGACGCTTTGATGTTTACGCCGGGCATAGTCCCGTACCTGATCTTGCATCAATTGATCGACGGCAAAGTAACGGGCATGGGGATGTGCAAAATAGAGTCCGCTCACACTGGCAGCGGGAAGCATGGCGAAGTTTTCGGTGAGCGAAATACCGGTGTTGGCCTCGACGTCAAGCAGGTCGAACAGGGTTCGTTTCTCGGAGTGGTCGGGACATGCAGGATAACCCGGTGCGGGTCGGATACCACGGTACTTTTCGGCAATCAAGTCAGTGTTGGACAACTGTTCTCCTTTGCCGTAGCCCCAGTCTTTTCTCGCTTGCCGGTGAAGCTTTTCTGCGAAAGCTTCGGCCAGTCGGTCGGACAAGGCCTTGACCATGATTGAATTGTAGTCATCGTCTTGTTTATCGAAGTCTGCACACAATTCGGCAGTTCCTAGGCCGGTCGTCACCGCGAAAGCTCCCAGGTAATCTTGGCGACCCGAATCGAGGGGGGCGATGTAATCTGCGAGGGAACGAAAGTCGGCTTGCCCCCGGCGCTCCCACTGTTGCCTCAACATGTGAAATCGGGCCAACTCGTTCGAGCAACTTTCATCGCCATAGACCACGATGTCGTCACCATCAGAGGCGGCTGGCCAGAAGCCGTAGGTCCCGTGAGCTGTCAAGGATTGATTGCGAATGATCTGGAACAACAGTTGTTGTGCATTGTCATATAACTCTCTCGCTGCCACCCCGAACTTTTTATCAGTGAGAATTTGAGGGAACTTTCCTTTCAACTCCCAAGTCAGGAAAAAAGGAGCCCAGTCGATGTAGTCCACAAGTTGGTCGAGAGGAAAATCATTAAGAACCCGAAGACCGGTGAAAGTCGGCTGATCGATTCGTAGCGAAGACCAATCGGTAACAAATCGTTGTTTCAGCGCTTGGGCATAAGGCACCAATTTGGTTCGTTGACGCTTTTCGAAGGACTCAACATGGCGCTGTTGTTTCGTTTGATTTTCTTCGATCAAGGTGCCGCGTAAATTTTTGTTTAACAAGCGATCAACTACGCCCACACTCCGTGACGCGTCCAACACGTGGAGGACTGGCTGGTTGTAACGGGGAGCAATTTTGACAGCCGTGTGCTTGGCACTGGTGGTAGCTCCACCGATCAACAAGGGAGTGCACAAATTCAATCGTTCCATTTCCCCGGCTACATGGACCATTTCGTCCAGGCTTGGAGTAATCAACCCCGAAAGTCCGATGATGTCAGCCTGTTCTTTCTGAGCTGTTTCCAGGATTTTGTCGCAAGATACCATGACACCCAGATCGATGATGCGGTAATTGTTGCAGCCGAGTACCACGCCAACGATGTTCTTACCGATATCGTGAACGTCTCCTTTGACTGTGGCCATCACGATCGTGCCACGATAGGACTGCGTGGCCAACCCGGCACCGGCCTTCTCCTGTTCCATGAACGGGAGCATATAAGACACCGCGCGTTTCATGACGCGGGCGGATTTGACAACTTGAGGCAGGAACATTTTTCCCTCGCCGAACAGATCACCTACCACCGACATGCCGTTCATCAGTGGCCCCTCGATGATCTTCAAACAGGTCTTATATTGTTGACGAGCCTCTTCCGTATCTTCTTCGATATATTTGTCAATTCCCTTGATTAAAGCATGGATCAATCGGTCTTCCACGCTTCCGCTGCGCCAGGCCTGTTCCGGCACGCCGCGTTCCTTGGACTTGCCCCTGACGGTTTCGGCCAGTTCGAGCAGCCGGTCGGTAGCATCCGGTCGGCGGTTGAGAAGCACGTCTTCGACGTGTCGCAAAAGGTTTGGATCGATTTCTTCGTAAACTTCCAATTGACCCGCGTTGACAATCCCCATGTCCATTCCTGCACGAATGGCGCGATATAAAAATGCCGCGTGCATCGCTTCACGAACCGTGTTGTTGCCTCGGAATGAGAAGGAGATGTTACTGACGCCACCCGAGACCTTGGTTCCGGGGCATTCCTGCTTGATTTGCCGGGTCGCTTCGATGAAATTTACGGCGTAATGATTGTGTTCTTCGATTCCGGTCGCCACGGTCAGAATATTCGGGTCGAAAATGATGTCCTGGGCCGGAAATCCCACTTGATGAGCCAGTAACTCGAAAGCCCTTTTGCAAATCCGCACCTTGTCTTCCGTCTCGGTGGCTTGACCCTGTTGGTCAAAGGCCATCACCACAACAGCGGCCCCGTAGTGGCGAATCAGTTGCGCGCGGCGCAGGAACTCTTGTTCTCCGTCCTTCAGACTGATGGAATTCACGATGGCTTTTCCTTGCACGCAACGCAAGCCCGCCTCGATCACCGACCACTTCGAACTATCGATCATTACCGGTACATGGCTGATGTCGGTTTCTCCTGCCATCAAATTGAGAAAACGAGTCATCGACGCTTCAGCGTCAAGCAGGGCGTCGTCCATGTTGATGTCGATTACCGTGGCTCCTCCCTCAACCTGTTGTCGCGCCACTTCCAACGCCTCCTCAAAATCTCCATTGCGAATCAGGCGGGCGAATTTTCGAGAACCCGTCACGTTGGTTCGCTCACCCACCATGAGGAAGTTACTATCCGCACGGAGAGTCAATGATTCACGTCCGCTCAGACGGGTCAGAGGTTCGACGGCTGCTCGCTCGCGGGGGGACGTGTTCTGCACAGCGTCTGAGATAGCGCGAATATGCTCAGGGGTCGTTCCGCAGCAGCCACCGACAATGTTGATCCAGCCATTGTTCGCAAACTCGCTTAACGTTCTGGCCATCTCGGCTGGACTCAAGTCATATTGCCCCATTTCATTGGGGAGCCCCGCATTAGGATGGCAACTGACATAAGCGGGAGCGATGTGGGACAGTTCTTCCAGGGTAGCACGCATTAAATCTGGTCCCAGAGCGCAGTTCATTCCGACACTCAAAACGGGAAAGTGCGAGATCGAATTCCAGAAGGCTTCGACCGTTTGACTTGAGACAAATGTGACACCAGCCTGGTTGAACGTCGCCGATACCATCACCGGGACCTGGGTGTTGAATTCATCAAAGTATTTCTGGATGGCAAACAGGCAAGCCTTTAAATTGAGTGTATCGATAGCCGTTTCCGGCAGCAGGATGTCCACACCACCTTCCATCAATGCTGCTACTTGGGCGTAATACGAGTCCATCATCTCCTGAAAAGTAGTACTGCGGCTGGCGGCGTCGTCGACATTCGTCGAAATCGCGGTTTGTCTGGTGGTAGGACCGATCGCGCCGGCGATGAAACGAGGTTTCTGAGGTGTCCGCTGGTTGAATTCATCAACTGCCTTGCGAGCGCATTGCACGGAGGACAGATTGATTTCCCGCACCAGAGTTTCGGGAAGCTGAAATTCTTGGATTCCCAGCAGGCTGGATCCGAAAGTATTCGTTTCGATGATGTCAGCACCCGCCTCCAGGTATTGCCGATGGATCTCGGTCACGGTTTGTGGCTGCGTCAGGCTGACGAGGTCCACGAAATTCGAGACGTCGACCGCGTGGGCTGCAAACCGTCGGCCACGGATGGAACGATCATTTAACTGGAGCGCTTGCGCCATCGTGCCCATGGCGCCGTCGAGCAACAGGATCCGATCGCTCAAAAGTTCGCTGAGGAAATTACCGGTGTCGGTCTGGGAAGCTGTAGTCATGTCTACTTCGACGTAATTGTCATTCGGGCTGTTTTGGCGGAGTCGAGGCGTTCACGCTGCTGGTGGGTCTCATCACTTTCTAAGAACTACCGCCACAGTTGAGAACATCAAATGGTCATTCCACTGCCGGGGTGCTTTCCTCCCGGAGGTCAACAAACCTGGCCGACACTGCAGCAGGTTCAACAAGTGGCCGGCCGAGCGTTGTTTCAATCGCTTGATTCAGTGAGTCCATGTGAGACCCCCCCCTCACTTTTCTGCAGGATTGCCTAATCCCCCCATGTCTTAAATTTTATCTAGGGCTCAAGATCCGCAAAAACAGAACCGATATAAAGGATTGGATGAATTCCGTCACTGCGCGCAGTCTGGAATGCATCAAATTAAATATACGTTGTTGAGGCTTGATGCGAGTTGAAGGAAATCGGGAATGGGCACCCAATTCAGCGGTCACGGGTCTCGGAATCTGCACGACGCTCCTTTGCGGCAATCTCTGGTATCCCCGGCAAGCACGCCACCGGTATTGATGCGCCTGTCGGATGTCCGAGCCGGTGTCGCAGCGATTGGTCGGTCTGACACGTTGCTGAGTCAAACTTTCCGAGGGGGGAACCGCACAGAGCCGGTGGTTGCGGACTGTCAGTCAGAGAGTCGAACGGACTCCGCTGATACCGACGTTGTGGTGCAAAGTTCCAAGGAAAGGAAGGGGGGGCAACGCTCCGGCAGGGATCCTTCCACAGGAACCATCTATCACCGCATCGCGGCAGCCTGCTTTGGGGCGGTCATTTTGTTTTTGGCGATGGCTTCCTTTTGGAGGCCGGCAGCCGAAAAGGTCGGTTCCCAGTACACGTTCCCCGACTTCCAGATGGTGGATGAGGACTCAAAAACGGTCAGACTGCGATCGCCCACAACCGATCAGTTGACCGGCCAGTCAGCAGGCGCAACATCGAAAACCTATCGACAAACGGTAGACTCAGAGGTGCCTGCCGGGGCGGAGCCGGGAATCCCGTTGTCACCCGCAAGACCACCCGCGAAAAATTCAAGAGGCATCACATCAGGATCGCCGACTCGGGCCGAAGCAGCCAGTTCGCTGGGTAGGAAATCGGTGCAGGAGACGCCAGACACGCGTTTCAAGAGCGAACCAGAGAGTGTCAACATATCAGGCCCCGGTCAACTCGAAGACGTTGTGAAATTGCAAGGTTCCCAAGGTAGTCGGCAGTCTCCTCCGCGCGTTGGCAACCCAGGTGACTCGTCAGATTCAGGACAACTGACCGGCTCTTCGACTGTCGAATGGCGAGGGAGAAAACAAGGCTTGGATAAGTTGCACCCGGGAAACGGGCAGATGGTGACCAATACCCAAGAAGGCAGCACGGGATCGACTGGTGGAGGCTACGGGCAGGTGTTGCAGGGGCACAATGCACCACCGGTCCCGAGGTATCCTGTTACCCGGCCAACCGACCAGCATTTTCAGCCTCGACTCGATGGTCCACGAGGTCCTCTTCGCACAAGTCAACGAGCGGGCCGTCGAAGGACAGGATCGAGTTTTGAGCCTGTAACTCGACGCCGAGGGGCACAACTCCAGGGGTGGCTCGAGAATCCTCCAATCGAGAGAAGCGATGAACCATATCGATCGAGCCTTTATTAAGGTTTTCTCCCTGCATACGATGTCACCGAAAGCGGGTCCAACCGATTTCACTGGGCCCCTGGAAGACCTCGAGTCTGCCAGAAAATCTACGGCTGGCGAGGTCGAGGCCCCGACAGGGAGAGTTACTTTAGTCCATCCATCATCTCGTGTACCGGCACCTCAACTGAACTTTGTTCCACCCCCAAACCCGTTGGCCTTATCTGTTCCGCGACCACTGTCGCCGGCCAACGAACGAATGAAGCAGCAGCGTACCGGCAGGGACGTTTTTTTCCGGGTCGATAGCGCACATGTTGCCGGTGACCAGGACGAAGGCGAAAATCCAGCCGTGCTGAAATATTTCAGCACGCCAGCAGCAGATCCGGTGATGCCTTCAGGTTCGCTCAAGAGCGACGAAGCGGTTGAGCTTCCAGCCAGTGTGGCAGTCAGCCGTCGCGAAACCGCTCCATTTCGTGCTGCCTGGGAAGTTGATGCATTTGGCTGGCCGGAGGTCGTTCAGGATTTGCTTGATTTCTCGGAAGATGCCTTTGCGTTTGCAGTACGACGTTGTGTCGACGCAATGGAAGCGGGTGACCGTACATTGGCTCTGGCTGCGCACGGCATGGGTGATGGATGCACCACTGTTACGTTGTGTTTAGCGAACCGTTTGGTTCAGGCCGGTTTCACCGTGGCGGTGGTCGACGCGGATCTTAAACAGCCGGACCTGGCGGCTTGTCTGGAAATTGACGTCACGACCGGCTGGGACTCGCTCATAGAGAGCGCGGGTTGTTTGTCCGAAGTGGCGGTCTCATCGTTGAATGACAGGATAACGCTGATTCCCTGGTGCCAAGGTGCTGTGCAACCGGTCGCCTCACCGGAACTACACCTTGCCATCGTGAAGATGCTGAGTGATCTGACACAACATTACGACATGGTCCTGATCGACGTCGGGACGTTGGATGTGTTGGGCCTGCTTTTGCCGAAAGTCATTGAGGGAATGCAATTAATCTTTGTAAGAAATGTACGACCAGGGGCCACTGCTGTAGCGGGTGATCTCCCGGATCACTTGTCCATCAGCGTGCCGTTGTTGGGCATAGCAGAAAATTTCGCGGCCTAAAAACAGGGACGAAGTAAGAATGCTCGTGGCAAAAAAAGAGGAAGCCGACTTATGTATGAAGACTATTGGCAGTTCAACCAAAAACCCTTTGAAAACACGTCTCTCGAAGAGTTTTATTATCCGAGTGAAGTGCATCAGGCAGCACTGTTAAAACTGCGCTACGTGGTCGAAAATCGTCGTCCTGCTGGTCTGCTGACCGGTGCGGCGGGGTTGGGTAAGACCCTGCTCGTGAAAAAATTATTTGAGCAACTCAACTCGGAGTTTTCGCCCCGGATACACGTCGTGTTCCCACAGATGCCACACGCTCAACTGTTGGCTCACCTGGCCATCGAACTGACGGGGGCGCCGTCAGCGTCAGCAACTCCGACCATCGATCAAAGCGTGCGCTGGATAGAAAACGCTCTGGCCGAAAACGTTGAAATGGGAAAACACGTGGTTTTAGCGATTGACGAGGCTCATTTGGTCAAAGACCTCGACTCCCTGGAAATGCTGCGTCTGCTACTGAATTTCGAAGCTTCATCGCCGTCAGGGCTGACACTTCTGTTGGTGGGTCAGACAGAGATCTTGCCGGTTCTCGACCGGCTGCCCGGATTGGAAGAACAGCTAAGTGTGAAATGCCTGCTGCGACCATTCACCGTTGAAGAAACCATCAGTTACGTTGTCCATCGATTGACGGCGGCTGGTCGTAAACGCCCGGTTTTTGAAGGTGAAGCCCTGGAGTCGATCCACGTGATGACCGGTGGAATTCCTCGTCGGATCGATCGTTTGTGCGACCTTGCGTTGCTCATCGCCTACGCCGAAGATCAATCCAGCATCCGGCCCGAGCATGTCGAATCAGTGTCGGAAGAACTGGTAAGTATCCAACCGGACTGACCGCGGTCCTGGACCGACTTTGTTGCAATTGACAGGCATCGGGGTGGGTCACGTTGAAGTCGTTAGGCCAGCGAAAGGACCAGTCAGCTACCTTCTTCTGGGACGCACCGGGTTTGTTTTGGTTGATGATATCCAGACAATTTAAACCGCGGGACAATGACCTTGCGAGTGTGTTGTTGGCCTATTCGAAGTCGATGCACGGGGAGGCTGTAAGTTTCTTCCGGAGAGAAGACAGGAATCTTGCTGCGACGAAGCCGTTGACAATTTGATGATTGACTGACAACGTCATCGTCATCACCTGCGCGGGCCTCATGCTTCCGTGATCAACGACGATTTTCTCGCGCACTGTCCCGACGGTCAGAATCGCGGTTTCTGGCGGGGTGATGACAGCCGAGAATTTTTCCACCCCGAACATTCCCAGGTCAAAAATGGTAAGTAACCTGGCGCTAGTGTCAAACTGCTCACCAACTTTTGCTTGAGATATCACACGTTTTGTTTCGGTCACCAGTTGAGGCAATGACAACCGGTTCACCCCGGAGATGACCGGAGTCAGGTATTTTTCGTTTCCTTCCACAGCGATTCCCACATTGGCCTGGGGAAGCTGGATCAAACTGTTCTGCTGCAATTGACTTCTTAACGCGGGAAATTCCATCAGTGTCTGACCGCTGGCCAGCACGATAAGGTCAGTCAGAGTACAACCGCACTCCCGCTCTTGTTCCCTGCATTTTGCCAGTAAAGGGGCTGCATCAATGGTCATTTGCAGGGAAAGTTGAGGGGTGGATGATTGCCAGGCTCCACGGGGTTCGGATGCCGGTGTACCCTGCATGTGAGTCATCTCGAGATGACTGAAAGTTGGTGACGGAGAAGTGGTGATTTCCGCTGCCTGATCTGGCGAAACTGGTGGGGGGACATCCGAGGAAAGGATTCGGCCGTGGGGGCCGGAACCAGGTTCCAGATTGCTGACGTCGATCCCCCGCTGAGAGGCAACCATCCGGGCTGCAGGGGAAATTTTGAGACGACGGTCGGCGCCATGCGACTGAGGCGAGCGTTGCGAAACCGCTGATGGAACCGCTGGCGGTGTTGTCGTTGCAGGGGGCGCAGACGAAGGGGAATCGGGAGGGCTCTGGGGCGAGGCAACCGCCTCCGTTTCAGTTTGCAGAACCGCCTCCAACGCCTCGTCGGATTCTGCCAGATAGGCGATGACTTCGCGGACCGGAACCACCGTGTTGGCATGTGCCACGATGCGGGCCAAACGTCCCCCGTGAGGTGCTTCATACTCCATCACTGCCTTGTCCGTCTCGACCTCGCAGAGCACGTCACCAACTCGAATGGTCTCACCGACTTGAACTTTCCAGTCCAAAATAACCCCTTCTTCCATGCTGTTGCCGAAATCGGGCATTACCAGCGGGACCACCTCTGTGGTTGCAGACATGCTTGAATCTCCCGGATTTGATCGCTATACTGCATGTTTTTGATCAACTTAAAGGTATTATAGAGTATGTCAATCACTAATAGTGGTGTTTTTAATGGAATTCAATCACTTTAGCGACTTCTTGCAGCTGTGGTAAAATCCATGAGTCACGCAACGTTACAACGCCGCGGCCAGATCCTGACGGAACTCAGGGATAGAAAACATGTTACGGTCAGGGGTCTGGCCGACCGGATGGCTGTTTCTGAGGCGACGGTTCGTCGGGACTTGAAAACGCTAGCCGACCAGCACGATGTTCTGCTGGTTCACGGTGGCGCTACCTTGCCGCAACATCGGGATTACTCGTTTCGAGCCAAAGCCGATCGAAATCCTGAAGCGAAACGCACGATTGGGCAGCTGGCGGCGGAGCTGGTTCCCGACGGCGACCAGGTTTTTGTCGATTCCGGGACGACCTGTTTTCAACTGGTGGCTGCCTTACAAGGTAGGGATAATGTTTCCGTGTTGACCACCAGTTTACGGATTGCAACCGAGCTGACCGTTCCCGGGTTGAACATGATTTTGTTGGGGGGCCAGTACCGAGCTGTCCGGCGAGACACTGTTGGCCCAGTCGCCATCCATGCAATTGAGCACCTGCGGGGTTACGTCGCGTTCATTGGTACCGATGGAATGAGTACTGATTTTGGCCCGGCGGCGAGTGACATTGACAGCGCCCATCTGTATCAGCTGATTGTGGAAAACGCACGCGAGACGGTTTTGCTGGCGGACCAAAGTAAATTCAGTGCTCCTTCCTTATTTCGTATTGCGCGCTGGGAACAAGTCAGCAAGGTTGTCACCGAGTCGGAACCGGATCAAGTGTGGAAGCAATTTTTCGAAGCACAAGACATCGGTCTGATTTATCCGTCGGGAGAGAAGTAGCATGCCGAAAAGTCAAATCATTGAACCCCAGCAAGAGCGCGCCAGGAGTAAGATCAAGTTCAGTCCCATACCGGTCAATGCGTACGACCGGACTCTCGCCGACGAATTGGCATCCGGTCTCCTGACACGTGCCGATTTGTTGCGAATTCAACATGACATGTATTTGATCCGTGCGTTCGAATTGATGCTGGACTCGGTGAAAAAACAGGGACAGTACCAGGGAATCTCCTACAACCATCGTGGACCCGCCCATCTTTCTATCGGGCAGGAAGCGGCGGCTGTGGGCCAGGCGTTTCTTTTGGATGTCGAAGATCATATCTTCGGATCGCATCGCAGTCATGGTGATATCCTGGCAAAAGGATTGTCCGCCATTTCGAAGGCGGAAGACGACGAATTGATGAAGACGATGACAGGTTACTTTGATGGTGCCTGTTTAAAAGTTGTTGAGGAGGATGCGCAGGGTGACACCAGGGATCTGGCGATCGATTTTCTGATCTACGGCACATTGGCCGAAATTTTCGGGCGTGATACTGGACTCAATCGAGGGTTTGGCGGTTCGATGCACGCTTTTTTTGCTCCCTGGGGCGTCTTTCCTAACAACGCGATTGTGGGCGGATCCGCTGACATCTCGGTGGGTTCGGCACTCTTCAAACATGCCCTGAGGCAGCCGGGCATCTCGATCGCAAACATTGGGGATGCGTCGGCGGGTTGTGGTCCGACATGGGAGGCACTCTGTTTTGCCACCATGGATCAGTTCAAAGAACTGTGGGAAGAGTCGCATCGGGGTGGACTGCCTCTGATTGTCAATTTCGTGAACAATTTTTATGGCATGGGTGGTCAGCCCGTGGGTGAAACGATGGGTTTCAAGGTCTTGGCCCGGATGGGTGCCGGACTGACCCCGAACCAGATGCACGCCGAGCGAGTCGACGGTTACAATCCCCTGGCGGTGATCGATGTCATGCGTCGTAAGAGAGAAGTGATCAGTCAGGGTGATGGGCCGGTTCTCCTGGATACGGTGACATATCGGTTCAGCGGGCATTCACCCTCTGACGCCAGTTCGTATCGCGCCAAGGACGAGATTGAGGCCTGGCGCGAATTTGATCCGCTGGAAGTCTTTGCTGAATGGCTGGTCGAAGCGGACGTTTGCTCGACCGCTGATCTTGAGCAGCAACGGGAACACGTGGAGCAACGTGTGTTGTCAGCCTATCAGAAAGCCATCGATCTGGAAGTTTCACCCCGCTCGAACCTTTTGGAAACGGGATGCCTCTTGGAACAAGTGATGTTTTCCAATGAACATCTGGTGCCGGCCATCGACGCGACACCCCATGTCCTGATGCCGCTGCATGAAAATCCTCGAGTTCAACAACTTGCCGGCAAAGAGCGTGCGGGACGCGATGAGTCGGGTCAGCCGTTTCCCAAACAGCGTTGTATCGGGATTCGTGACGCGTTGTTCGAAGCGATCATTGATCGCTTTTACCAGGATCCAACTTTAATTGCCTACGGCGAAGAAAACCGCGATTGGGGCGGAGCATTTGCTGTCTATCGCGGACTGACGGAATCGCTGCCCTATCACCGCCTGTTTAACTCTCCCATCAGCGAAGGAGCCATTGTGGGCACGGCTGTCGGCTATGCGCTGGAAGGAGGTCGACCGTTGGTGGAACTGATGTACTGCGATTTCATGGGACGGGCGGGGGACGAGATTTTCAACCAACTGGCCAAATGGCAGTCGATGTCGGGAGGCCTGTTGAAAATGCCCGTGGTACTGCGAGTCTCGGTGGGGGCGAAATATGGTGCACAACACAGTCAGGACTGGACGAGCATCTGCGCTCATGTACCCGGTTTGAAGGTTGTCTTTCCCGCGACGCCTTACGACGCAAAAGGACTCATGTATGCGGCGTTGCAAGGCAGTGATCCGGTGGTGTTTTTCGAAAGTCAACGGATTTACGACCAGCCCGAACTCTTTCACCCGGGGGGCGTACCGGCCGAAGCTTATGAAGTTCCCCTGGGTGAACCGGACGTTAAGCGAGTGGGGGACGATCTCACAATCTTGACGATTGGCGCAACGCTTTATCGAGCTTTGGAGGCAGCCGATCAGTTGGAAGCGGATCACGGACTCTCATGTGAAATTATTGATGCCCGTTCTATTGTCCCTTTTAACTATACACAGGTGATCGAATCCCTACGGAAGACGCGCAAGATCGTGCTGGCATCTGATGCATGTGAACGGGGAAGCGTTTTGCAAACGCTGGCCGCCAAGATTACGCAATTGGCGTTCGACGAATTGGACGCTCCACCGGTTGTCGTGGGTGCTCGCAATTGGATTACTCCCGCCGATGAAGTTGAGGATGCTTTTTTTCCACAGCCCGCCGATATCCTCGATGCGGTGCACGAGTATATTCTTCCTCTGGCAGGTTACCAACCGCGTCGGGACGTGACTGAGCGGGAGTTGGTGCGTTTGAATGCGAGGGGTGTCTGACGGCGAAGCATGCCTGGCCCAGTCGGAGTACGTGCCGAGATGCGATTCCCGCAATGGGTTGTGCTTCTGTTGATCATGTTCTTGGCTGTCGCGCTGCGCGTTGAGGACGTCGGCCAAAGTCTATGGCTGGACGAACTCCACACCGGGTGGGTTGTGATTGACGGTTTTTCCCACCTGGCCGAGCGGGCTGCGATGGGAAACTACGGGCCACTCTATTTTTGCCTGCCCTGGTTGTCTGTCCAGGTGTTGGGTGCCAACGAACTAGCGTTACGTCTTCCGTCGCTGTTGGCATCCGTGGCCCTCGTACCGGCCATTTATCTGGCGGTCAGATCCTGGTGCCGTTCGACCGAGGCAGCCCTTCTCGCCGCAACCCTGGTCGCGGTCGACCCCTTTTGCGTTGTGTTCGGGCAAGAGGCAAGAGTCTATGCCCTGCTGCAACTGATTGCACTTCTGCACGCGATGCTGTGTTGGCAGCTGGCGTGGACCCCTTCAGCGGGGAAGCGTGTTGCCTGGGTGATTTTGGGCGCCACCTTGTTTCATTTGCATTATTTGACGGGCCTCATGCTCTGCGGTGAACTTGTTTTCCTTGCCTCGTTGACCCGGGGAAAATCAATTGGCTCCAAGAACCGGTTGCGAGATCTTCTGCTGGACGTGACCTGTCTCGTGATCCTGATTTTACCGGCTTGGGGAAGCCTGGCTGGAATTGCCGCTCGCCGGGTGAATTGGGAATGGTTTGTCCCCAGGCCGAGCGTCTGGTCGGCGTTCACGATCTTTCCCTTTCAGGTCTACGTACTGTTGCCGGCCACGCTGGTCGTGGTTTGTTACCTGGCGAACCGGTATTTTCACTCACTTACCGCGGGATTTCATCCTCGCCAGGTATGGTTTGTGATTTGTTGGCTTGTCATCCCGCTCAGCCTGGGGTGGATATTGAGTGTCACGGACATCGCGCGAGTGTTCTGGCCCAGGTACTTCATGTGCAGTTATTCCGCTTTGTTTCTGTTTACGGGAACCTGTTGTGCCATGTTGGCTCGTCGCAGTTTTCAACGTTGTTTCGCGGCGTTGGTGATTCTGGTGTCTCTCGTGACTTACGGCCCCGTCGGACAACTTTATTTGGAAGGCAGGCTTGTCGGACATAAAGGCGAAAATTGGCGTGCGGCTCTGGAGTGGCTCAATGAACGTTCAGGAGAGCCGGCAACTGCTTTGCTCCTGCACTCAGGCCTCATCGAGGAGGCCGAACTGGACTCGCATGCCAGCCAAGAGCTTGTCCGGTATTGCCTGTTTCCCATAGCCAGTTTCTATCCGCTTGACAGGTCAGTTACATCTCGCATTCCGCTTTCCGCGAGCACCGTCGATCGACTGGAGGCGTCGACCCGGGAACTCCTGATTCAGAGCGAGTCAATCTTCATGCTGTTTCGAGGTTCGGTCGAGCAAGCTGAAGTCATGTTGCGGCAAGTGACAGAGTCTCTGCAACCGACCGAGTATTTCATTGACGAACGGGTTTTTCTGGAAGGCCTGGTGGCGGTCAAGATCAAGCGGAATCGCATCTCTCAACGGTAGACGCTCCGCCGACTCTCACGATGCGACAGGTCTGACCTGGCGCAGTGGCTAACGGTTGAGTTGCCTGACCAGGGTCAACACGTGCTGTTTCAGCAGGGTCAGGGCTTCCTCCGGTTCGGCGCAATCGAGATCGTGGATTTGCCAGTACTCGACACGGTCTACCCACTGCGGAAAGAGTTGTTCGAGAAGGGGCAGGTGTTCCACACGTTTCACAGCAATGATCCGCTGCGATTTTTCCAGGTCTCGCGCCGTGACACCCAGGGGATCACGCTGTTCGAGAGGATGTTGAATTCCGTGCCGTTGTAAGTACGGGATGACGTGTCTGGAGATTGCTCCCGGATTTTCGGGGTTCAGCCTGAGTCCTCTTGACTCGGCTTTCCAGCAGAGCCCGGATTGCCTGGCAGAGTGATTGAACAACAGTTCGGCAAACCGGCTGCGATAGTAATTCCCGGTACAGAGAAAGAGAATTTGATGGAAGTTGGTATCCATTCGATCTGGCCGACTTTTTCGTTCAGGTGAATTGTTTACCAGCGGCCTTGCTTTCGTTCCTTGGCCGGTAGAATTTCCAGGCAAGTGGTCCACCAACCCGTTTGGACGGTTTCAATGAATTCCGCTGGAATGCCTTCGTTTCCCATTTCACGGGCCAGCCTGTGATAGTCGTACTCGACGGGAACGAATTTTACCCGCAATGGATCAACGGAGGAAGTTTCGAGCAGGGTGTACCACACATGCTGGTTGCCATCATTTTCGGGGCGACCGAGGACTCCGACGTTCACAAAATGGCGGTTGTCTGCCAGAGGACGGTGCCACTTGATTCCGGTATGGGTCACGGCGACTACATCCGCGTCTCGTTCCGCTGCCAAGTGTTCGAGAAAGTGATTGGGAGAGGTTGATGCCCATAAAAATTCATTCACCCGGCGTGGGCTGCCGTGGCAAAGTAGCAGTCGCAGGGGGCCCAGGTCGACGCAAATTTCTGTTGGTAAGTCGCGTAGGAATTGGCGGGATTCTACAGAGGTGTTTTGTAAAGTGTAGTCGTAACTGATTTGTGCAAAATAGTTGTCGCGGGGGTCGGTGTAACCACATTGGCAGTCATTCAATTCGTTTCCGATTGAATGGTCATAATTGCCTTGCAGGCAGATCACATCGTGATCCGACAGAAGTGGGAACACACGGTCCGGGTGCGGGCCGAAAGCCCCCATGTCTCCCAGGCAGTAAATGGCGTCCACGCCACGTTTCCGAGCATCCCGGATCGCCACTTCCAGCGCGAGGTAGTTGTTGTAAATCCCGCCCAGGCATGCGATGCGACTTGTTGTCGATGAATGGATCACGTTATTTGGCGCTCGATGGATTCGAGCAAATCGAACCATATTGATAACAGGTGTAACACGCTCCGTGGCGTAGTTGATATGGCGTCGTAGCCTGTTGGAAAGATTGGCCGAGCAACGAGTCCGGCGATTCGATCAGAATAGGACAGACGTGCACACCGCGGTCGGTCACGATGCGGCTGTGTTCGCAGACCAGTTGAGTCTGATCGTAGTCCGATAGCATTCCAGAAGTGACCCGTTCGGTGGGATGGTATGTGTGACTGCGATTCGTTTCTGCACCCAAATACAGTGTCGGTAAAATTTTGATTCGAGGACGTGAGTAACCGGACTGTTTGAGTCGATCGACAAATGCAGCCACCACCTCCTGCTCTTGGTCATCGGGCCAGTTGCGGACAGCCGTGATGATCGGCAAAAACCCGTATTCAACCAGCTGGACGATGCCTTTCAATGCACGTTGAAAAGTGCCTTTGCCTCGGACCGGATCATTGGTTTCAGGCGAAAATCCGTCGATCGAAACTCGAAATTCCAGCGAGTACGAACTTTCGATTTCCGCCTCGGACAGGGTACCGAGCCACTCGTCTTTGAAGATGGTTCCGTTGGTGAGAACGGTGGCTGGTCCGTAACGCAGTGTTTCCACAAGGATCGGAACCATTTCTCGGTGAAGGAACGGTTCGCCTCCTGTGAAATAGTATTCCTTCACCCCCAAGGCAACTGATTCTTCCAGCCGGTCTTTCACGTTCTGGAGCGTCAAGTGACCGAAGGTGTCATTCTGGGGACTGCAACTGATGAAACAGTGGTGGCAGGTGAGATTGCAAAACGTTCCGGAAATCTGGAACCACAAGTGGTCCAGGTGTGACATCTCGACAGAGGGAATCTCTTCCTTGCATGTCATGGCAGGCTGCTCTGAATCGTCGAATAGAGGTCCAGTCCTTTGCGTTCGCCGATGAGGGTGAAAAGTTCGCGGATTTGCTGTAAGCCCAATGAGTAGAGAAACTGGGAACTGCGGCCGAAGCTTTTACTCCCGAGAATGTAGAAATTCGGTTCGGGGTTGATCAAGTCTTCCGGTCCACCACTGGTGTGGTCCAGGCAGTCGGAGGAAGGATTGGCTAGGAGGGATGCGGCCAACTTGATCGGACCCTCCGTTGCGTAACATTCATGCACCTGGAGTTCTCGGTAAATGTGGCGATCAGCACGGTATCCCACATTGGCAATGATTCGGTCGAATGGAAAATCACCTTGATGTTGTCCCAAAAACCGAACACAAAAACCATTCCCATCTTCTTGTTGTGCAACGTTATCGACGGACGTCTCTGACCAGTGCCGGATGCAGTCCGATATTTCCAGCAGTTGGTTGGCATGGACAGCAAGTTCGTCACGTTGGCGCAGTGAATCCCGGGCGATGCGCGATATTGGTCCTGGGGTGTGAAGCTCGCTCTGTTTCGATCGAGTGACCCAGGTCACCTTGGTTTCACGAGCCGTCTGATTTAAACGGACCAGAGCCACGGCAGAGGACGCTGCCGAGTAGCCGCTTCCAATCAAGAGGGTGTGTTGATTCGCATACTTGGCCTGTTCTGCGCCCGAAATATCAGGAATGCCGTATTCAATCATGGTTTGCAGACGCGATTCGCCGACAGCGGGCAGCCCCCCCTGCCCCATCCAATTGTGATTTCCATAAGTGCCCGTGGTGTCGATCACGATGTCAGCTGATTCGGTGGTTTCAGAACCGTCGGACGCTCGAATGAGAATCCTGAACGGAGCTTTTTCCCGCGATGGTTCACCGATGAATTCCTGCTTCAAGGGCCCTGAGCGGCCGACACCAACCACCAGGCACTCCTCTCGGATCGAATCAGCTAACAAATCGGTTTGGGAGAGGGGATGAAGATACCGATCGATCCACTCTTTCCCGCTGTGAATGGTCTCTGGTTGGGGAGGTTGGTAGTCAAGGTTCTGGGCGCCGATGGCCGCCAGTCCCAAAGGAGAATGATTAAACCGAAAGGGACTGAACATCTTCACATGGCCCCAGTCCGAAACGTTTTGTGCGATGTGGCCTTGTTCCAGGATGACAATCTGATATCCGAGGAAACGTGCGTAGAGGCCCGTTTCCAGTCCAATCGGTCCCGCACCTAAAATGGCTATTTTGGCAGGTGTGTCTACAGCCATGTTCCTACGTTCGGTCGTGCCGATGACAACTTTTCAAAGCCTGCCCGGGACGAAATCATCAGCGGTTCGGCGTGAGCTGTTTGTCAACAAGCTTGTTAAAAAGTTGGTCCCAACCGCAACCTTCACCAGGGAGCCACAAGATACCAAAATGTTGTCGGGAAACGTATCTGCAGGGTGCGGTCTGTCACCTGCCTGGCCAGTCATTTCCGACCAAACGACTCGCAAGCCGTCACAACGGGTCAACTGCGATCCATTTGAAACGGTGTCAAGTCAATCTCCGGTTGTTCACCGGAAATCAGTTGCTGCAACACAACCGCCGTTCCTGTTGAGAGAAACAGTCCACTTCGAAAATGCCCAGTTGCCAGAAACGCATTTTCGAGGTCCGCTACTCTTCCTAAAATCGGCTTTCCATCCGGACTTGACGGCCTGAGCCCGCTCCACGTGCGTTCGACTGGTACCTGGGCCAGGTCTTCGACGAGTCCAACCGCGAACCGGGTCAGCTCGGAAACACCGGACGGCGTGTTTTGTTTCACGTAGCCAACATCCTCTTCGGTTGATCCGGCCAGGATACGACCGTCGCGGCGCGGCACAATGTAACGAGGACCTTCGCTGATGATGGGCTCGAAAAACCTTTTCGGAGCTTTGAACAGTACCATTTGTCCGCGAATGGGTTTGAGCTTCAGCGAAACACCGACTCGTTCTAACAACGGACGACTCCACGCACCGCTGGTGAAGCAGATGTTTTTTGCCCGGATCGTCAAAGTCGTTGATTTGACGGCTTCCACTCGCCCTCGGCGTATTTCGAAATCTTCGACAACGGTGCCGGGTGAAATTTCCACGCCACGCTTCAAGCAGGCTGAGATGAGGGCTTGCAGGTGGCGCGGGTTTCGAACCTGTGTTCCAAGCGGCAAGTGAAGTGCCGATAGAATTTGATTTTGATGGATCGGAAACGACAGTTTGGGTTCGAGTTCGAGGAGTTCCTGGGGAGTCAGTTCACGAGCGGGAATGTTATGTCGCGAGTGCCATTTCAGGGTCTCTCGAAGGTTGGCATGCTCTTCTTCGGATCGCGCGATCCGAATTTCGCCGCAACAATGATAGCCGTTGTCGATTCCGGTTTCCGCACGGAGTTCATCCGCCCAGCGAGAGTGCAGCTGAGTACTCAGCCCCCGGAGTCGTTCGTACGGGTCGGTTGCCGTGTCAAGATTAGCTGTCGAGAGGATTCCGGCGCCGGCCCAGGAGGCCTCTTGTCCCGGTTCGTTACGTTCCAGAACGCGCACTTTCTGCCCTTTTCTTGCCATTTCATAAGCAAGGGACAGGCCGATGACGCCTCCGCCGATGATCAAACACTCAATCATCCGAGTGATTATAGGAAAATGCTGTGCTCGGTGGAACGGGGCAGGTAGCCAAGAACGACGCTTTCGTGCCAACAGGTTGCGAATCTTCTCCAATGGTCACTGCAGCAGCCACCGGGTCTTTCCGATCCTGCCGTGGTATGCCGTTCCTCTCGAGAACACGCACTAGCTTTCCGACTCAAATCAGGTCAAAATCATAAGACAGCTTGCATGGCGCCTCGCCGCGAACCAAGTGTCCAGGGACACGGAACACAGATAGTAAGTCATCCTTTTTGGACTTGTCAAATGTCTGTTGTCCGTGTTCTTTCAATTGCGAACTTCAGCGTCAAGATCTCCCATACGAGGTACTCGGGCAGGGGTCCACCGACTGTTTTTCCGTGGGCTCCAGATCAGAAATAAATTGAACGAGGAAACTTTCCAGATGATCGATCTCCGTAGCGACACCGTCACAAAACCCACCCCCGAGATGTTGAATGCGATCACTCATGCCAAACTGGGTGACGATGTGATGCGTGACGATCCTACCGTCCTGCGTCTGGAAGAAGTGACGGCAGAAATTCTTGGCAAGGAGGCGGCCATCTACATGCCTTCGGGATCGATGACGAACCAGATTGCAGTGCGGTTGCATTGCCAACCGGGTGCAGAGTTTATCTGTGAAACGACTTGTCATGTGTACAACATGGAGCAAGGTGCGTTTTCCCAATTGAGTGGTGTTGTGGCGCGTCCGATCGAAGCAGAACAGGGGGTTTGGCGCCTGGAGCAGTTACAATCTCTGATTCGGCCGTGTGACGACCATCAGGTGAGGACTCGATTGCTGACAATGGAAAATACACACAATCGTGCCGGGGGCCGAGTTGTTCCCTACGACAGAGTAGCTGAAATTTGTGCCTGGGCCCATGACAGCGGCCTGGTGACCCACTTGGACGGTGCCCGGTTGTTCAATGCGGTTGTTGCCACCGGCATCGCAGCGGATCAATGGGCAAGTCACTTTGACACAGTGAGTGTTTGTTTCAGCAAAGGTCTGGGTGCGCCGGTGGGTTCAGCACTGGCTGGACCGGCAACTTTGATCCGTGAAGCACAGCGGCATCGAAAGCTGTTCGGCGGAAGCATGCGACAGGCGGGGATCATCGCCGCCGGCGCTCTGCATGCTCTGGAAAATCACATCGATCGGCTTGCCGAAGATCACCGGCATGCCCGGATTCTGGGGGAAGCAGTGAATCGGTGTGAAGGATTGTCACTTCCCGGAGAGTCTGTCGACACCAATATCGTGATCTTTACCGTCGACGAGCAACTTGGAACGGCCCAACAAGTGGTCCAGAGATTGGCGGAACAGGGGGTCGCTGTGTTGGCGGTTGCGCCGCAATTGATTCGAGCCGTCACCCATTTAGGAATTACGGAACAGGATGTCCGCCAGGTTGCCCGTGCTATACAAGAAATAGGATCGCAGATTGCCGGCGCTTGATGGTGTTTAAGAATATTGGTGAGCGGGACTCGATGTGAGTGCACCTCCAGATTTCAAGTATCCATCTGTTCCGACCGGGACTCCTTGATTTTGCGGACAATCGCTTTCTAAATGATATTCGTTCCTGCTACGGTGACATGAACTTTCAGCGTGGCCAACCGGCATCTGTTCGCAGTGTCGTCGATCAGAGGAGTCCGGACGATCCGTGTTTCGTTCAAGACGAGGTGCTCGTTGATGGGTTGGGTAGCACCTGGTAGCGGAAGCCGGGATGAAGACTGCCAGGCTGGTCAATTGTCCCGGCTGCAGAAATCACCGGTGATACCGCCGTTTCCTGCGTGTTGAAATCCACCTTTCAGAGACAGTCGCTTGCACGCGAACTGCCGTTGTCGAATCCCTGAACGGGATCTGTTGCGCTCCACGTTTCGACGAGAAATGTTAGACTGGAACTGCTTGCGTGCCGATGGTCGGTAGACCGAAGTTTTTTACGTGGATTGCATCAGCACTCGAAAGCTTCCTTTTTCGGAGAAGATTCCAACTTGTGATGTTTGTGACTATTCTGGATTTCTGGAAACTGATTACGGATAGCCAGCTGGTTTCGACGATCCAGGCTGAAGAACTGAACAGTCAATTCCTGCAAGTCAAAGGGGCGGCGACTCAGGGAAACGCCGGCACACTTTGCGAGTGGCTCATTGCGAAGAAGGTATTAACGCGTTATCAGGGGAGGATTCTTTTAGCCGGGCGGTCCGGACCATTCGTTTACGGTGATTACAGAGTCGAGGAACGGATTGAAGAAGGTCGATTGAAAGAATTCTTTCACGCGATCCATCTCCCAACCGGGTACAGGTCGCTTCTTCAGTTCTTCGCCGACAGTTCCTCCAGTACTGATTTGGAATGGGATTTGACGGCGCAGCGCGTGCAGTCTCTTGAGGCCGCATCGAATTTGAATCTGTGGCGTTGTTTCGAGTGTGTTGATTTAGGGAACTACCGACTCTTGGTTTACGACCATCCGGTGGGTCGATGTATGGAAGAGGTGCTGCAGCAGCACGGCCCCATCGATCCCGAGACTGCTTGCTATCTCCTGTGGCAGGTTGCGCAAACAGTTGTTCATGTGCACGAGCAAGGACTTATCGTCTCCGATTTGCGACCTTCCAGCATCTGGTTTCAAGCCCAACCGGTGCCCGATACAAAGCTGTTTTTCGATTTCTTGAATTTGCTGCAACCAGTTGGGTCCAGGACCTCCGCTACTGAAGGTATTACGGCACACGGGGCGGATTGCCAAGCACCTGAGTTGGGACAGGCAGGTCGTCTGCCAGATCGCTTGAGTGATATCTATGCACTGGGATGCACCTTCTACCAGATGCTGGTCGGTTGCGGACCTCGTTCAGAAAACGCTCAGCAGACAGCGGACTTGACCCTGCCCCTGGAGTCGGCAGGTGTGCCCGACCGGGTTGCCGAAGTAGTCGCCCGCATGTTGGCCGAAAATCCTGAAATTCGTTTCCAGGATGCCAACGCAGTGGTTCAAGCCATCACGCCGTTCGTGCCACGTCAACTCAAGGGGCAGTCTGAAAGATCACGAACCACAGAACTCGGTACCTACGTCGATTATTTAAAACAATGCAGAGACACACGAACAGAAGAGGTGAAACGGTCGCGGTCGGGGTTTGCCGGTCAACCTCTCAAGACGGACTTGGAGCCGCCAAGTTTGGCGCGCAGCAAGCGGTTTCGGTCCGGGAAAATCGATGTTGCAGCACAAGTACCGGCGGGTCCAGACGAGCAGTCGCACCTGGCTGCCCGGACTTCCACGACAAGCAGTGTCCTGGATCGCATCGGAAATCAGAACAAGCGTGGGCCGGCTAGAGGACTTTATCTCACCGGTGCTCTACTGGCGTTCATCATGTGCTGGGTGATTGTGTACATGTTTCGTGGTTCAAATCAGGGCGTGGTGTCTTCTAACGGCCGTCCAGAGAGTCATGAGTCCGGTTCGCGTCATTCCAACTTGTCCGGGGAAGATGTCACCGTCAGTGTCAATTCGACTCGTCAAGCGGCGGACCGGCCATCAGAAGTAGACCGTCCTCCGGAATTTGTCGTGGTCGAAGATGATGGAAAATTGCTTTGGGCACCACCCACGCTGGATGGTCCGATCGATTTCCGCTACGTCGCGCCTGATGGACAGCTATTTCTGATTGTTCGGCCTTTTGACCTGTTGTCAGGCGATGAAGGGACGCGCATTTTGCAGTCCTTGGGACCCGACTTCGAATCGTTGGTTCAGTCCTGGGAGGATTCTACCGGTCTCCAGATAGATCAGGTCGAACAGATGATTGTGTCGTTTCATCCCGATGGGAGCACCCACCCGCGGGTGATGGTCGTGGTCCGCTTGGTTGCCCCCCCTTCCTCACAGGTTTTTACGACTTGGGGTGAAGCGGAAGTGGCCCCTCAGGAGATGGGTTCAGTTTTTCGCATCCCGGCCTGGAATATCCTCGTTCCGAAAGATGGTGAGCAGCGTGTTTTGGTAATGGGTGAGGAGTCAGACGTGCTGGAGGTGGTTTCGAATGGAGGTCTTGAGCCATTGATGCGTCGTGAAATAGAACAGATCTTGCGATCCACAGATCGTCAGCGACATGTCACCGTTTTGGCGGCGCCCAATTTCTTTTTTGCCGAGGGGCAGGGTTTGTTTTCGGGACCACGAAAGAAATTTTTGGCTCCCCTGAGCCGTTTTCTGGGAGATGATTTGCAAGGTGCACTCTTTAGTTGCCACGTGTCGGACATGTTTTATTGGGAAGCCCGATTCGTGGGCCAACTCGATCATTCTGCGACTCAGCTAAGCGAGTTGTTTCGAAATCGGATAGACGAGATTCCCATCCAGGTGGCCAGTTACTTCGGTTCTATTTCAGCTCCGAATTATTGGCGCAAGCTGGCTTCTCGATTCCCGTTGATGTTTGCAGAATGGAGACAGACTGCTCGAGTCGGGTTTGAGAGAAATCAGGTGGTAATCAATGGTTACCTGCCACGTTCAGCAGCCCACAATCTTTTTCTCGGGGCTGAACTGGCCTCGGCCTCGACGTCCACGGTGACGACGAGTGACCCGGGAGTACCCGGCACGCCTGCGTTGAAGACGGTTCAGGATGTGCTGACAAACCTGCACCTGGATCTGGATTTGTTGCAGCAATCCCTGGAATTCGCATTGCGTGATCTATCGACCGAGATCAACGAAGGTCAGACAGGTCTGCAATTTGAATTTCGGATCAAGATAATAGGTGCTGATTTGGAAGTCGAGGGCATCACGCGGAATCAGCAGATTCGGGGTTTTCATGTCCAGCAGAAGTCAGTGGCAGAGACGTTAACCGCACTGCTGATGAAGGCAAATCCAACCGCTGTTTCTGATCCGGCCAGTCCTGAACAAAAGTTGGTGTGGGTAGTGAACAAAGGGGCAACCGGCCCGGAAGTCTTCCAGGGAGTACTGGTCACGACTCGCCGGGCGGCCGAAGAAAAAGGCTATGAACTGCCCGGTCCCTTTCGTCTGAAATAATCGTAGAATAGTGTTGGTGACAGGGTACTGGTAATTGGTGGAGAAGACGAGGCAACGGAAGCTGACTGCGTTGGAAGAGATTGAACGTTACAGCGTTTTCCTTTGTTTAAGTAAAACTGCCCTGGCAGGTTGTTGCCGTCTTTCCAACTAGTTGACTTCCGGATAAGTGAAATCGATATGGGATCCTGGTCCATTTGTTGTTCAACCTGCAGTACTCGGCTGAAGGTCCGGAATGCAGCGGCCATCGGTCAGATTCACGCTTGCCCGCGTTGTGGAAGCATGGTGTCGATTGAGCGGGAGTTGCTCCGCGAAGACCAACCGGCAGGAGACCCTTCCGGTGCGTCGGGTGTGGATTCCAGTAAGCGATGGGCGATTGAGAGCAATTCAACGCGAGCTTCAGCAACTCAGGACACGTTCGAAGAGGCTGTGCAACTGATTGAAGGCGCACCTTCGCCGGAATCGAATTCTGAAAAACGAATTGACAGGAAACCTGCTGTTGCGGGTTCCAGCACAGCCACGCTGAGTCAAGCCGTTGCGGGACCTTCCACGCCACGGCAAAATGGGCCGGAAGATGGGCAGAGTCCCACGCTTTCTCCACTGTTGCCGAATGCTGATTGGGCTTCAGCGGCCGAGCATGCCTGGCGGCGGTGGACGTGGTATGCCGCTGCTGCTTCAGCAGGTGTACTGGTATCTGTCATAGTTTGTCTCCTGATTACTTCACTGCTGCCGCCCGAGGGGGAGGAACAAAGTCTACTGCAGCGGGTAGAGCCTGCATCAGAAGATTTGTCTGCAGTTGAAAATGAAACCGGACAGGACAGCGTGCCGTACAGCGAGAGTTCCGTTATCTCTGACCATACGGGGCTCCAGGCTGTAGATTCGCACCGCTCTGCAGAACCAAACAAGGATCTTGTGAGTCAGGTGGATACCGAGGTCTTACCAGGGGCGCCCGTTGAGTCACAACGGCAGGACAGCGAACCGGTGGATGCGATAGACGAGCCGGATGAAAACGATCAGTCCGGAGATGTTCGTTCAGCGACAGGCCCTTCGGCCAGTCATGCAGTGGAGCAAGGAATCCCTCCTGATGACGATTTCAGCAATGAAAATGAAGTTGCCGCCCTGCCAAGCGCAACTTCGTCCGTGCCTGAGGCAGAACGTCGTGAACTCGATGTCGCAGCCCGGTTGCAGGACACGATTCCGCAGATTGAATTTGTGGATGTTCGCTTGGTCGATTTTGTTTATTTCCTCTCCGACTTCAGTACTCTACCGATCACCATAGATCCGGAAGCGATATTTTTCGCAGGTAAGTCTCCGGCCACAAAGCTTCAGGTGAAGCTGACCGATACAACGGTCCAGAAAACGTTGCACGAAGTCCTGGCAACGAAGGGCCTGGAATCGTTAGTGCAGGATGATCATCTCGTCATCACGGCCAGAATGAACCAAAAAGATCGTGCAAGGCGCATCGAATACCCGACGGAGGATCTGCTGAACAGCCAGTTTCCTGCGCAAGAAGACTTGGCACGCTGGCTGCGTACTCTGGTTGCTCCGAATGCCTGGCAGGACCCGAAAGGGTCGGAAACGATTGAGCTTCTGCAACAGAATCTGGCAATCACCCAGTCGGCAACCGTCCAGTGGCAAGTCCTTCAATTATTCGAAAAATTACGCATGGCTCGAGGGGGAACGCCTCGCAGTCCCTACAGTTCCAATCGTTTTGTTTTAAAGTCACGTGGTGCGCAAGCACAGGAGAAGTTGAGCCAGCTTGTCACGTTAAATTACGTTCGGCCCGTCAGGTTGACGGAAATTTTGCAACGACTGAGTACCGAGACGGGAGTATATTTTCTCGTCGACTGGTTGCAACTGGGTGCCGTTGGCTGGTGGCCCGACTCCGAAACGACGTTTCTAGCGGACCGGCAGACACTGCGAGAATCGCTTCACAAATTCTTGTCTCCCAAAGGATTGGCTTTCCGGATTGTAGATGGCAAGACTTTGCAGGTTACAACAGAACCCTTCCTGCAGAGACGCCACGAGATCGAATTTTATGATCTGTCGAAGTTGAGTGACCGGACCGGGGACTCGCAGGAACTGCTTGTCGAACTTCAGGAATCAATCGGTCTCCAGCATTTTGGCCCTGGACGGGGGGTTCTGTTTCGGGACCAGAAGAGCCGCTACTTGGTGGCTCGTCTGCCGCAGTCTCTTCAGTGGGAACTGGAGGCGGAAGTCGAACAGCTTCGACGTGTGGACAATTAGAGGCCCTGCACTTTCGCTACCCGTTTGCTCGTGCCGGCAATGTCTCCTGGATCATGACCAGCCCTGGATGAACTCGCAGGTTGTGCCGTGACCGGACTTGCCGGTGTTTGAGAACGGTACCTCGGAACACCGTGGTGCGATCGTATCACTTCGATCAACAAATGGTTTTTCCCACGGCGTCCGCAATCCGACTGCACTTGTCCATCGTTTCCTGGAACTCTCGGAAGTTCAACGATTGATAGCCATCACTCATAGCTCGCTCCGGATTCGGGTGAACTTCGATGATGAGCCCGTCCGCTCCAACAGCGACCGCAGCTGCTGCCATGTCGGGGACTAAGGCGCTGTGACCGGTGCCGTGACTGGGATCGACTACAACAGGTAAGTGTGTCTTCTGATGTAGATAGGTAACAGTGGCCAACGGTAGTGTAAACCGAGTGTGGGATTCGAAAGTTCGGATCCCACGTTCGCAAAGCATGACGTTGGGGTTTCCTTCGTTGAGAATGTATTCTGCAGCTAACAGCAGTTCGTCGATGGTAGCACTGGGTCCCCGCTTCAACAGAACTGCGCGCGGTGAATTGCCGACCGCTTCGAGCAGCCGATAGTTTTGCATGTTTCGTGCCCCGATTTGTAACACGTCCGCGTACTCCGACACGAGTTCTACATCGTCGGTACCCATCACTTCAGTCACGATGGCCAAGCCGGTTTCTTCACGAGCAGCCGCCAAAAATTTCAATCCGGTTTCCTTCAGGCCCTGGAAGCTATATGGACTGGTACGGGGCTTGAAAGCTCCGCCTCGTAGTCCTGTAGCTCCGGCAGTTTTGATGGCCCTTGCGGTTTGAATGATTTGTTCCTCGTCTTCTACGGAACACGGCCCGCCGATGATACCCAAACTCCCTCCACCAACACGCAAGCTTCCTGCCAGAACTTCGGTCGGTTCCGGCTTGACTTCAAGGCTCGCGACTTTGTAGGGAGCCAGAATGGGGACGACGTCGTCAACGCCACTGCCGGTGACCAGTGATCCCTTGATGTGTTCGCGTTTCTCGCCGATCGCAGCAATCACGGTACGTTCGGTGCCGACAATTACATGCGACTTGAGCCCCAATTCCTCGATGCGCCCGACCATGTGGTCAACCTGGTCCTGGGTGGCACCTTTTTTCATGACAACGATCATCGAATCGACTCTCCTTTTGATTTCGTGTTTCAGTGTGAATCGTTAGTGTGTGAGCATCTCAGAATTCAATAAAAAAACCCCCAAGACCAGGGTGTCGGTCTTGGGGGCTTTGAATTCGTTGTCGCTTAATTCACAAAAATGCAACAATGCCGACCCCGCGACCCTAGCGGGTAAACCAAAACCAAAAGTAAAAGCAGGTCGTGCAAGTCAGTCGCATGGTTTTATTATCATAGCAGCGGCAATGAATGCAAGTGCCTGAAAAGAGCAGGCGTCAGTTTTTCTTGCTGAGACACGTCGGCTCCGACTCGTGAATGAGAGGGTTCAGTAGCACGAGTCCGGCAGAATTGCTACGAGGGGACGGACTTTAAGCGGTTGTGCCGTAAAATTTCACCATTTTGCCCGTTCGCTAGAATCCATTTGCGACAAGGGCAGGTAAGGCCATGATTGAACCGGGCGAACAGGTAATGTTGTCTCTCCTGCTGAACGATTTCAATCGTGCTGCCGTGAAGGCGTTCACGTTCTAAACGTGGACTACGTTTTGCTAGACGAGTTTTTGAAGGATGTTTACGGAAGGCTCTTTCTGGAATCGACCATCAGGAAGCCAGCGGCGAGTTGGTCCCGGATTTAATCCGTCAGACCAGGCCAAGCGTGGCCACCCGGGACGGCTGCGGCGAAGGTACCAGCGGCGGCATCCCTCATGACCAGACGATGAATGGGTGATAAACGCATGCGTTTTGCGGCCGTCAGGAACACTTGTGGGTCTGGTGTGCCATGTGTTACGTCACCCCTGTCACTTGCGCCCCGTAGAGTCTCTCGCGCTTCAGCTGGTGGATAGCCAGCATGACTTGTTCCGGAGTTCCGAAGGAACCTGTCGGAAACTGGAAATCCGCAGCTGCCAAACAGTGGATCAGTTCGCAACTTCCCGCCATTTCCGGGGAAATGTTTTTCAAGATGTCTCGATAAAGTGTTTTCTTCCCATCGTCCGGTGCTGCGACCTGTTCATTCCTGAATTGACGGTGATACTACTAACTCTGGGAGGGTTTCCCGTGTCAGCCGTCCGAAGTAGTGGAAAAAATCAGCACGTGCCATTTGGAGTTGGTACTCGCCTCCAAGTTTCCGGTAGCTCGAAAAACGAGCTTCATACGAGTCAATCGACACACCATCGACGTCAAAGACTACACCCGGGATTGTTTTCACGTTCAAGCCACTTTCTCGGAGACTGCCTCTTGACGTAATACAAGGTACTCAGGTTGAATGTCGTTATGAATGTACTTTTTTTCGACATTGATGGAACGTTGATACTTTGTGGGGGTGCGGGCAAGGAAGCGATGATTCAAGCGGCTTTGCATCAAGCAGGGCGTGGAAAAAGAGATGACATTGAGATCATGGTGTCTGGCAGGAGCGACCGGGGCATCGCAGCAGAACTTTTCGAAATAAATGACTTGCCCGACACAGAAGATCACTGGGAGCGATTTGTCGAGTTGTATGTGAGCAAGTTGCGTACGAATCTACTCCAGCGGGAAGGGACGATTTTACCCGGGGTTCAGCGTCTGCTGGATGAGTTGTTGAAATTGGAAGGGACTGCGTTGGGCCTTCTCACCGGAAATTTACAGGTGGCCGCGCAGATAAAGCTCGAACATTTTGGCTTAAATCACTATTTCGATTTTGGTGGATATGGCGATCGGTGCCGCCAGCGGGATGGTATTGCGCGGGAGGCCGAATTGTCGGCTCGGGACCGTTTGGATGGCTGTTACGATCCGGCACGCACGTGGGTTATTGGAGACACTCCGAACGACGTCCGATGTGCCAGGGCAATTGGTGCCAACGCAGTGGCCGTTGCTACAGGAATTTATAGTTTTGAGGAACTCGAGACAGTTCGACCGGACTATTGCTTGCACGACCTGTCGGACACGGAGGAATTTCTGGGTCGATTTGGGAAGTCCTAGTGTTGGAAATCTGCTCGCGCGACCCGTCGAGTTTGACGAAGAGGTTTATGCCCCAGCTTGACATGTCTGACTTCGATGGAGGTCTGGTCAGAGGACAACAGACTGTGTGACATCCGCATGCCAGGGCAATAAAAGGAGGTTTTTGCAACACATGTCCCATCAACAGCGATGTAGCCGATTACGTAAGTTGATCCGCCAG